>JAJZWQ010000278.1 GCA_021846605.1 Bacillota bacterium
GGCGCGCCCTCCAGGAGGCGCTGGCGCACACCCGCGATCAACCGCGCTGGCATGTGAGTCCCGCCCCGGGTGTAGGGTTCCCGGCGGCGTTTGCGTGGTATGGCCCCGACGACCTGCAGGGGCACCCGCCCACCGTGCTGCACCGGCAAGAGCGTATCGCCCTATGGCGCGGCACACCCTCCCAGGATCCCGTCACCGTCGCCGTAGCGGCCTTGGCCCAGAAGGGCCTGTCCGCCGTCATCACCCCGTGTCCCCCCGAGGCCCTGGCCGCCCTGCGCCCCCGCCAGGCGGCACGGGCCGCGCCGACCCTGTTGCCCTAGCGCTTCTATTCGCGACCCAAGGAGTGAGTCTCATGCCATGGACCGGCCCGCTCTGGGCGCTCTCGACCGCGGGGCCGCTCCCCCTGCCCGCGTGGACGGGGATCCTCCTGTTAGGTCTGGCGGCCGTCCTGGCGATCCGCTTGCGCATCCCCCTGCCGTCCGACGATCACCCCATCTCGTTGCATCCGTTTCTCGGCCTGCTGGCGGTCGCCTGGCTGGGCTTCGGCCTTGGGGGGATGATCATCCTCTCCCTCGTCCACCTCATCATGCAAAGTGTGGACCGGGCGCGTCACAAGCGGCGCCGGGATGTTACGGCCTACCTCCATACCGCCCTGGACATGACCCTCACGACCCTATCCGTCGGCCTGGCGCTCTCGGCGCTCGCCCCCCTGCGTTTCGGCTTCCTGGGGCTCCTGGGCGCGGTGGTGGTCCTGTCGGCGGGCGGCAACACGCTCAGCACGGTGCTGCTGCTGGGGTTTTTGCCCTCCGGCGCCCGGCGCCCGCTGCTTCCGCATTTCTTTCGGCACACGATCCGGCCCGCCGTCACCATTGATGTCATCACGTTCGCAACCGTCTGGGGCCTGTCCGTGGCGGGTGGCGCCGCCGGGTTTGTCGTGGGCACGGCCATCCTCGGCTGGTTCAGCATCCGCCTGCAGCAGGTGTTGGTGGCTACCGAACAGGCGAACGCGTTGGTGGTCGCCGAGGCCGACGCCCGGCACGATCCCCTGACCACGCTGCCCAACCGCCGCGGCCTCGAAGAATACGCCGCGCAGATCACGGCGGCGGGCCTGCCCTGCGTGATCGCCCTCGCGGACATCGACCACTTCAAAGCCGTCAACGACACCTACGGCCACGACGGGGGCGACGTCATCCTGTTCGCGGTGGCCCAGCGCCTTCGCCACGCGTGCCGGACCCAGCGCCCCCCGTGGCCCGACATGGTGGGCCGGTGGGGCGGCGAGGAATTCGTGCTCATCCTCCCGCAACTCCCCGCTGCTGCGGCCCCCGCCCGCGTCGAGGCCATGCGCCGCGCGGTCGGCGACCGCACCGTGCCCTGTCAGGGCCACGCGGTGCGGGTCACCCTGTCGGTGGGCGCCACCCTGATCGACGTGCCGCCCCTGCACCTCGCCGCCGCGGTCGACCGGGCGGACCAGGCGATGTATCGCGCCAAAGCCGGCGGCCGCGACGGCCTGCGGTGGTACCCGGACCTGCTGCCCTTCTCTGGGGCCGTCACCCTTCATCCGGTCCGGGACCCGGTGCCCCCGCCCGCCGATGCCGGCGGGGGCGATGAGGATCCTCGTTCCTTTTCGTCCTAACTTCCTCGGGCCGCACCGGCCCTCCCGCTCCGCGGCGGCTGTCCGACCGCGACCCGCGGTTTCCTCCAGGAGGTTGTCATGCCCATCATTTCTCTTGCCGCCGCGCGCTTGGCCCGCCAGCCCGTGGTGCTCACCGTGGGGCGCCGCCGCTTCCGGGTCACGCGTCCCGGTCTCGCCCGGCTCATTCGGTGGTGGCGGCGGATTGTGTGAGGAGGACGTGCCCATGTTGACGATTGTGGACCGCGAGGCCCTGGTTGCCCTCGCCGCAGGCCGGGCGACCCTCCCCCATCCCGCGTGGGTGGCCCGCATGGCGGCGGCGGGCTGGATTCGCCGCACCGGGCGCGGCCTCTCCGTGGACCCGGCGGTCCTCAAGTGGATGACGCCAGAAGGCACCCTGCGCGAGGATGCCCGGTTCTGGTCCCCCGTCCGGGTCACGCTGGACACGTGGGCGGAGGACCCCGATGCCCCATGGGTTCTCGGGTACATCAACGGCGAGCGCTGGAACGGCTCGGTGGTGCCCTATCTCCCCGAGGCTTCCCTGGCCGCCCTGCTGCAGGGGGTCGGCCTGCCACACACGGTGGATGCCACCGGCGCCTGGGTGGTGGCGATTCCCGGCAGCGACCTGTTGGACCGCTTCACCGTCTCCACCGTCGCGGTGGATCCGACTGCCCCGCCGGTGCCCCTCTACCACTGCCCCGGGTGGCTGTGGTCCGACGTCGAGGTCCCCGCCTGCATGGCCTGATCCCCTGCGGCACAGATACCCGTGCCCTTGCCAGGCGCATCGGGCATATGTGGCACGGCGTGCCCCGCCATCAGACCCATCCTCTCGTTAGAAGGTGTGTCATGCGCATCCGCCCCGCCCACCCTGGGCGCTACTTCCCGACCTGTCCCAGCCGCCTCACCTGTAGTTGCCGCCCCTTAATGGCCGAAACTTGACGGGGTCCGGTGTCCCCGAATTGCTGAGGAGAGTGGCCACGGCGAGGACGACAGGAAAAGGCCCGCA
>JAJZWQ010000062.1 GCA_021846605.1 Bacillota bacterium
CTTCGACCGCTACCTGCCCCAGCGCTATGTCCCCGCCGAACTGATCGCCATACCCAAGGCCCGGTGGGCTCAGGAAACCGCCTTCAAGAGCGAGGAGCGATACACCGACCTGGGCTGGACCAACGGCTACCGGCACGAGCCATGCGCACAGACCGCCGTGCCCAACCCCCAGTGGCGCGACTGCGAACACAAGCTCGGCAAGGCCCGCCAGCGCCTGGAGCGGCACCTGCGCCGCCCTGAACCCAAGACCCGCCAGGCTCAGGCCAAGCGCCGCCGACGCACCGGCACCCTGCGCGCCGCCGTCACGCGCCTGACCCACCGCCTGGCCCAGACCTCCGCCACCGTTCCCTACGGCACACTCGGCCGCAAGGCCACCGAGCAGCTGCACGCGGGACGCGCCACCCTGGTCCCCCTCATCCGGATCCTCGCCTACCACGTCCGCCTTCAGTTCCGCGATATCATCGCGCAGGGCTCATGTGACCTCCGCGAGTTGGACAAGGTCATCCGGCTCATGTTCTCTCAGCCCGGCGCCTATCTGCGCCTGCCTGCGGAGGACATCGTGCAGATCGAGGCGCCCGCACTGCCCCGCTTCGCCAAGATCGCGGCCGCCCTCGTCGCTCATGCCAACAACGCCGGTGCCCACGCCCCTCGCCACCCCGACCGGCCCCTCCGCTTCGAACTGGTAACCAGGGCCCTCCCATGACCCTGTGTGCACTGTCCCGAATCCCGGTATAAACAAGATGCGCCGAAGTCTGAGGCTCGGTTGGGTAGAAGCGGTACTTGTATGCCTTGCGCTCCATGCGTTGCATTATCAGATACAACGCAAAGAGGCAAAGGGTCGGCTTGTCCCCACGGCTGAAGCCGGGGGCTTGCGCCGCGTCTCTCTCGTCACCGATCGTGCCCCGCTACAGGTGAGTGACGGGCCTGATGAAGGCATTCTGCCTGGGTGGGAAGTCCACCGCCCCTTTCCGGCTCCCCGGCGAAGAGTGGTTGTTCGCACCGTCCCCGCCCCACCGTCGCCCGCCGCCACGGAAGTGCGCCAGGACCTCGCGCGGGAGCGCCGGTGCCGACCGCGACGCCGTCGACCCCCTCGTGCGCGACAGGCTCGAGCGCGGTGAGGGCGGGGTGAGGGCGGCTCAGGCCTTGACTGACCAGGGACCGGGCATATAAGGTATCCGTGCCCGGTAGACCGGGCGGGAAAAGGCCGTGAACGGGAGCAGTATCCGCGCGGTTCGGCACAGAGAACCGGGGATCGGTGAAAACCCGGTGCGGACCTACGGTGAACTCACCCGGAAGCCGCCCCGACGGGGAGTCGGGGACGTCCGCCTCGCGTTAGCAGGCTGTGAGCAGACGACGGGGTCGTCCAGTGGGGGTATAGCTCAGCTGGGAGAGCGCGTGAATGGCATTCACGAGGCCAGCGGTTCGAACCCGCTTACCTCCACCAGATTTTGGTCCGCGGCGCGACAAGGGTGGTACCGCGGGCAGTGCCCGCCCCTCGGGGGGCGGGCACTTTTTTATTCTCAGTGTGTGATCGGGGGCGGAACGGCGATGGCGGAGGAGTCGGCGGGCGCGGTACGGACGGCAGAGGCGGAGCGCTACGATCCGGCCGCGCTCGAGGCGAAATGGCGGGCGCGCTGGGCGGCGGCCGCGGCCCGGGAGCCGGCCGACCGGCTGCCCCGGCCGGGTCGGCGCAAGCACTACGCGCTCACCATGTTTCCCTACCCCTCCGGGGACCTGCACATCGGGCACTGGTACGCGATGGCGCCGGCGGACGCCCACGCCCGTTTCCGGCGCATGCAGGGTGACGATGTGATCTTTCCGATGGGCTTTGACGCCTTCGGGCTGCCCGCCGAGAACGCCGCGATCCGCCGCGGGGTCCACCCGTGGCGCTGGACCATGGGCAACATCGACCACATGCGCGCGCAGTTGAGGTCGATGGGCGCCAGCTTCGACTGGAGCCGCGAGGTCGTGACCTGCGAGCCGGAGTATTACCGCTGGAACCAGTGGCTCTTCCTGCGCTTTCTAGAGCGGGGCCTTGCCTACCGCCGCTATGCCCCCGTGGACTTCTGCCCCAACTGCAACACGACGGTGGCCCGTGAGCAGGTCGTGGGGCCCGAGCGCCTGTGCGAGCGCTGCGACACGCCGGTGGTGCGGCGCGACCTCGAGCAGTGGTTCTTCGCCATCACCCGCTACGCCGAGGAGTTGCTGGATTTCTCCGGCCTGGACTGGCCCGAGCGGGTGCTGGTGATGCAGCGTAACTGGATCGGGCGGTCGGAGGGCGTCCAGTTCCGCATGGAGGTCCAGGGGCATGCGGGCAAGGCCTTCGAGGTCTTCACGACGCGGGTGGACACCATCTACGGCGTCTCCTTCTGCGTGCTGGCGCCCGAGCACCCGCTGGTACCCGAGATCACGGCGCCCGCCCGGCGGGCCGAGGTCGCCGCGTACCAGGCCCAGGCCGCCCGCCGCAGCGAGATCGACCGGCTGTCCACCGAGCGCGAACGCACCGGGGTGTTCACCGGCGCCCACGCGGTGCACCCGCTGACCGGCCAGCCGTTGCCGCTCTGGATCGGGGACTATGTGCTGGCCGGCTACGGGACCGGGGCGATCATGGCCGTGCCCGCGCACGACGAGCGCGACTGCGACTTCGCGCGGCGGCAGGGGCTGCCCGTGCCGGTGGTCGTCGTGCCGGCCGACGGGGACGGAAGGTCCCCGTCCGTGCCCTTCACCGAGGACGGCGTGATGGTCGACTCCGGCCCGTACAGCGGGCTGGCTTCGGTGGACGGGCGGCAGCGCCTGGCGGCCGATCTGGAGCGCGCCGGCACCGGGCACCGGCAGGTCAACTACCGCCTGCGCGACTGGTTGATCAGCCGCCAGCGGTACTGGGGGACGCCCATCCCCGTCGTGCACTGCCGGCGCTGCGGGGTGGTCCCCGTGCCGGACGCCGACCTCCCCATACTCTTGCCCGAGGACGCCGAGTTCCAGCCGACGGGGCGCTCGCCCCTGACGCTGCACGCCGGCTTTCTGCACACGCCCTGCCCGCGCTGCGGCGAGCCCGCCGAGCGCGAGACGGACACCATGGACACCTTCGTGGACTCTTCCTGGTACCAGTACCGCTACGTGTCTCCGCACTACGCCGACGGTCCGTTTGACCCGGTGGCGGCCCGCGCCTGGCTGCCGGTGGACGTGTATACCGGCGGGGTCGAGCATGCCACCATGCACCTGTTGTACACGCGGTTCTTCACCAAGGCGATGCGCGACCTGGGGCTGACCGACCTGTCTGAGCCGATGCCGCGGTTGGTGAACCAGGGGGTCATCCTGGGGCCGAACGGCGAGCGGATGAGCAAATCCCGCGGCAACGTCGTGAATCCCGACGACATCACGGCCCGCTACGGCGCGGACGTGGTCCGCGTCTACCTGATGTTCATCGGGCCGTGGGACGCGGGCGGTCCGTGGAACCCCCAGGGCATCGAGGGTTCCGTCCGCTTCCTGCAGCGCGTCTGGCGCTTCTGCCGGCAGGTGCCGGTCGCCACGGGCGGGCCGGACCCGGCGGCGCGGCCGCTGGTGCGCCACCTGCACCGCACCCTGGTGCGCGTGACCGCGGACCTGGAGCGCTTCGCCTGCAACACCGCTGTCGCCGCGCTGATGGAGTTGCTCAACGCCTGTTTCGCCTACCGCGAGGCCGGGGGCGACGATGGCGCGGCGCTGACCACCGTCGCCTGTACACTGGCGCGGATGCTGGCCCCGTTGGCCCCATTCCTGGCGGAGGAGTGCTGGGAACTGGCTGGCGGACAGGGGAGCGTGCACGACCAGCCCTGGCCCGAGGCGGACCCCGCCCTGGCCAGTGCGCACGAGGTCGTGCTGGCCGTGCAGGTCGACGGCAAGCTGCGCGACCGGGTGACGGTGGGCGCCGACGCCACCCAGGACGAGCAGCGGCAGGCCGCGTTGGCCAGCCCCCATGTCGCGGCCGCCCTGGGCGGCGCCGCCCCGCGCCGCGTGGTCGTGGTGCCGGGTCGCCTGGTCAACGTCGTCACCGGCCGCTGATCCGGGAAGGAGCGGGAGCACCCTGGTGCATCCCCACTTGGCTGCCCTGATCCACCACCTGCGGCTGG
Organism: Bacillota bacterium; assembly: GCA_021846605.1. Next base: position 4,110 of record JAJZWQ010000062.1, read on the forward strand.
GTCTGGCCGCCCTCCCCAGAGGATATGCCTACGCCGCCCTTGCCGGCATCCTCGTGGTCGAGGGGACCGGGATACCGCTGGTGCCCTTCGAGCCGCTGTTTGTGGCGACCGCGCTCCTGGTGGCCCACGGGCAACTGCGCCTGTGGCCCCTGGTGGTGACCGGGGCCGCGGGCGACCTCTTGGGCAACGTGATCGGCTACCACATCGGGCGCACGGTGGGCCGGGTGCTGCTGGATCGGTACGGGCCGCGCTGGCACCTGGGACCCGAACGCATGGCGGCGACTGAGCGCTGGTTCTGGCGCTTCGGTGGCGGCACGCTCTTCCTCGCGCGGTTCTTCGGCCCCATCCGCACGCCGGCGATCCTGTTGGCCGGTCTGTCGCGCATGCCCCTGGTAAGCTATGTTGCATGGTGCGGGGTGGCGGACTTCCTCTGGGTGTTGGCCTGGCAGGTGGCCCTGCTGCACTTCGGCGGCTTGGTGCGGGTCGCGTGGCGGCGGGTGGGGATCCCCGGCGCGGGGGTGGCCTTCGCCCTCCTGGTGATCCTGGGCGCGGTGGTCCTCTGGCGCCGATGGCGCGCGCAGCGGGGGTGATGGCGGGTGTTCGACGTGGCGGTCGTCGGCGCGGGACCGGCGGGGGCGACGCTGGCCCGCAAACTGGCCGAGGGCGGCGCCCGCGTGGTGCTGCTGGAGCGCGCGCGCCTCCCGCGGTACAAGCCCTGCGGGGGCGGTCTGACGCGCCGCGCCCTGCGGCAGCTGCCGCAGGCCGCCCAGGAGTTGGTGCTGGTCCGGCCCACTGCGGCGCAGGTCGTGTTCGGGGGCCGGCAGGTCCGGGTGCGGGTGCCGGCGGGGGCGCTGGGGATGGTCATGCGCGATGCCTTCGACCAGCGTTTGGCGCAGCTCGCCGTGGAGGCCGGCGCCGAGTTGCGGGAGGCGGCCCCGCTGGAGGGGGCCCGGCTGCGCGGCGGCGCTGTGGAGCTGATGGTGGCCGGGGGACCGGTGGCGGCCCGCTGGGTGGCCTTTGGTGACGGCAGCACCGGGCCGTCCTCGGGACCGGTGGGCGCGGCCCTGGGCCTCGGGGCGCCGCCGCCGCGCATCGGCGCCCTGGAGGTGGAGTTGGAGGACCCCGGTGCGGCGTGGGGCACGGATCTGCGGGGAGACTTCGACCTGGTGCCGGGGGGCTACGGCTGGGTGTTCCCCAAGGCCGGCGTGCTGTCTGTCGGGGTGGCCTGCTGGCGGCCGGGGCAGGGGGGGGCGCGCCTGCGGGGGCAGTTGGAGGCGTATGTCCGCCGGCTGGGGTTGGGCGGGCGCCGGGTCCTGCGGCGGCACGGGCACCCCATCCCGGTGGGTGGCCGCCTGCCATGGGACCGCCTTTTCTCGGAGCACGCCATCCGCGTGGGGGACGCGGCCGGTCTGGCGGATCCGCTTTTTGGCGAGGGCATTGCCCATGCGCTGGAGAGCGGCGGGCTGGCCGCCGCCGCGCTTCTGGCCGGGGACCCCGCGGCCTACGCGCGGGCGGTGCGGGCGGGCATCTACCGGCGTTTTGCCGTGGCCCGGGCCCTGGCGGGCGTGTTCTACCCGGCGCCCTCCCCCTGGTTTGTCGCCACGGGACTGCTCCCGTCGCTGGGAGACCGCTTCTTCGCCCTCGCGTTGGGGGGGAGCGACGGTGCCCCTGCCGTTTGAACGGGTGGTGGAGACCATCCGCCATGGCGAGCCCGCGGCCTGCTACCTGCTGTCTGGGCCGGATGGCTTTCAGCGGCGGGCCGTGCTCGACGCCCTGGGCCCGCTGGCCGGTGCCCTGGGTCCGACCGTCCTGGACGGCGCGGACGTCACCGCCGCGGCCGTGGTCGGGGCGCTGCGCAGCCCGGCGCTGGGGGGCGGCCGCCTGGTGGTCGTCCGCGACGCCCCCTGGGTGGTGGCGGGGGGCGCCGAGGGGAAGGCGGTCGCCAAAGCGGCGCCGAACACCCCGCTCCTGGAGTATCTGGACCGCCCGGTGCCCGGGGCCGTGCTGGTCCTGTGCACGTCGCAACCCGCCGATCGGCGCCGCCGGCTGGTGCGGCGCACCGTGGAGACGGGGGTCCACCTCGAGGCGGTGGCCCCGCGGGATGGCGGCCAGTGGCTGCGGCAGCGCGCGGCGCACCTGGGGCTCAAGCTGGACCGCGACACGCAGCAGACCGTCCAGGGGCGCCTGGAGGGGGCGACCTGCGAGCGCATCGACCAGGAGTTGCGCAAACTGGCGTCGTACGGGCCCGGGCTGGACCGCGACGTACTCGAACGGCTCCTCCCCCCGAACGTCGAAGAGCGCATCTACACCCTGGTGGACGCCTGCCTGGCCGGTGACGGCCAGCGGGTGACCGCCCTGGCCCAGACCCTCCTGGCCCAGGGCGAACCGGTCGCCCTCCTGCTGTTCAGCCTGGCCGCCCAACTGCGTACCATCGCCCAGGTGGCCGGGAACCCCGGCCGCGCGGGGGAACTGGGGCTGCCCCCCTTCGTGCTGCGCAAGGCGGCCGATCAGGCCCGGCGCCTGACGCCCGCCGCCTGGGCCAGCGCCAGCCGCGCGGTGTGGGAGGCGGAACTCGCCTGGAAGAGCGGGCGGTGGACGGAGCCCGCGGCCCTGGACAACGCCCTCATCGGGGTCCTGGCGGCCGCCCGGGGGGCGGCAGGGACGCCTCCCGCGACGAGCGAACCTCTGAGGTGGTGAGGATCCTTGGCCAGTCTGCCGGACGGGCTTGAGGTCCGGATCCGCCAGGCCCAACGCACCGACCTTCCGGCCTTGACGGCTCTGCGCCAATCCGTGGGGTGGAGTTCTGGCGGGCTGCCAGGGAGTTTCGGCGCGGTCGAGGCCGGACGCCAGACGATCTTCCTGGCGACGAACGGCGAGCGCCTCCTGGGTGCCGGCACGCTCTCCATCCAGGTCAGCGGATCCCTGCGGCGCGGCCACATCAGCGACCTGGTCGTCTCGCCCCAGTGGCGGCGGCGCGGGATCGCGACGCTCCTGCTGGCGACGGCCGAGGAGACCAGCCGCCACTGCGGGTTGGTGGAATGCACGCTGGACGTGGACGCGAACAATGACGCGGCGCTCGCGCTCTACCTGGGCCGCGGGTACAGCCACTACCGCCCCGCCTACTTCCCCTGGGGGCCCGGCTACACCCTGCGCAAGCCCCTGGTGGTCGAGGTGGAGGTTCCGCCGCGGCCCTTCTGGCAGTTCTGGCGCCGGCGCTGACCGGGCGCAGGGGAACCATCGGTGCTCAGCGAAGGGAACGAACGGGCCGCCCGGTCCGGGCCGGTCCGCAGGCGCCGTCCGCCCGTAGGGCGGCGACCACGGGGAGGGTTCGCCGTTGGCCACGACCCAGGATGCCGAATTGATCCTGCACCTCTACGAGACGCGGCGCGAGCCGGTCCTGCGCGCCGCCCGGGTCTGGTTTGCCCGCGAGTTCAACGCCAAGACACTCGAGGAGCTCCAGGCGCAAACCCGGGAGCCCGATCCCGAGCGGTACTTCCGCATGATGACCACCTACTGGGAGATGGCCGCGTCCTTCTTGGTGCGCGGCGCGGTCGACGCCGACCTCTTCCTGGACAACTGCGGGGAGTGCCTGCTGGTGTGGCGCAAGATGGCGCCGCTCGTGGAGGCCCTGCGCGCGTCGCGCAACAACCCGCGTTACCTGGCCAACATCGAGGAGGTCTTCCGCCGGTTCGAGGCGCGTCGGGCCAAGGCGTAAAACACGGGGCGGCGGCGACCCGGTCGGTCCCTGCCGCCCCGTCCTGTCCGGGAGCGTGTCAGGCCTGGGCGGCGTTTATCCGCCGTGCCAAGCGCGACTTGCGGCGCGCGGCCGCCCGCCGGTGGAGCACGCCCTTCTTCGCCGCCCGGTCGATGACGCTCTGGGCCGCGCGGAACGCGTCCTCCCCCTGACCGGCCGCGGCCTGCATGGCCGCCTTGGTCGCGGTGCGGACGCGCGTCCGCACCGACCGATTGGCGGCGCGCCGCTTCTCCGACTGCCGTGCTGCCTTGATCGCCGACTTTGTGTTCGCCAAAAGTGTCTCCTCCGCCGGTCGGGCCCGCGTCGGCCGTTCGGGCCGCACCCGTGATTCTACCAAACGTGGTGGCGGCCGGGCAACATGTTGCTCGGGTCATCGGGTCACGGGGGCCCGGCGGCGGCCAGGACCGGGGCGCGCAGGCGACCGTCGGGCGTGAACTCCGCGAACACCACGCGGACGGTGTATCGCGGTTCGACCCAGTGCCGGCCCGGGGGACGGGGGAACGGCGGCGACCACGGCGGGAGTTGCCGCAGGGCCCGCAGCCAGCGGGCCGGGGCGTCCCCCGCCAGGCCGCTGCCGACGTCCCCCAGGTACGTCCAGCCCGGTCCGGCGCGCTGGGCCAGGCAGAGGGAGCGCAGGCCGCCCGCCGTGTTCGGCCGGTAGCCGGCGACGGCGGCCTCCAGGGTCCGGCGCACCTTGAACTTCTGCCAGGCCCGGGAGTGGCCCGCGACATACGGCGACGCGGCGCGTTTGGCGACCACCCCCTCCAGTCCGAGGGCGGCCACGGCCCCGAGCAGACCCGCGCCGCCCTCGGCGCGGGTCTGCACCAGGTGCAGCCCGGGCGTGGGCAGCACGGTGGCGGCCAGGCGGGCCAGGCGGTCGTCCAGCGGGTGCGCGCGGAGGTCCCGGCCCTCGACGGCCAAGAGGTCGAAGAGGGCGTAGGCCGCTGGCGGATGGGCCCGACCGTCGGGGCGCCGCTGCAAGCGCCCCAGCACCAGCGGGAAGCTGGGGCGGCCAGCGGGGTCCAGCACCACCAGTTCGCCGTCTAGGACGGCCTCCCGGCCCGCCAGGCCGTACGCCACGGCCGCCGCCACCTCGGCGAAGGCCGCCTGCAGCGGGCGGCCGTGCCGGCTCCACAGGCGGACGCCGCCGGCGCCGGCCACGGCCAGGCAGCGGATCCCGTCCCACTTGACCTGCCAGCGCCAGTCGGCGCCGTCCGGCAGGTGGGTGCCGGCGACCGGTTCCATGGCGGCCGGCGGTGCCGGGACGGGGGCGGACGGCATATGCCCAGGATCCCCGCCCGGGGCGACGGGCACGCGCTGATCGCCGCGCCGCGGGATCTGGTATGGTGCCCCATGTGCACGCCATGCGCCGTGTGGCCGTCATCGGCTGCCCGGGGGCGGGGAAGTCTGCCTTCGCGCGGCAGTTGGGGCGGATCCTGGGCACCGAGATCACCCACCTGGACCGCCTGTATTGGCGCCCGGGGTGGGTACGCACGCCCCAGACCGAGTGGGAGGCGCTCCAGCGGGCGGCGCTCGCGGGCGAGCGCTGGATCATCGACGGCAACTACGGGGCCACACTGCACCTGCGGCTGGCCGCCGCCGACACCGTGATCCTCCTGGATTTCCCGCGCGCGGTCTGCATGGGGCGCTTCCTGCGCCGCGTCCTGCTGGCCCGCTGGACACCCCGGCCCGACATGGCGGACGGCTGCCACGAGCGTTTTAGCCTGGAGTTGGCGCGCTTCATCTGGGACTTCCGCCGGGACAAGCGGCCGGGCATCCTGCGCCAGTTGCGGGCCCTGCCGCCCGAGCGAGTCGTCTGGCTCGCCTCGCCCCGTCAGGCGCGCCGTTGGCTGGAGGCGCTACCGGGGGCGCCGCGGCCGGCCGGCGGGGCGGCCGCCGGCGCCCACCCGCCGTCGACTTGACGCCACTGTCGGAGGGCGGTAGCATGCGGACGGAGAATCCTTAGTGATCCGGTAGGGATTGCGCGTCGGCGTTGGGAGGAGGCGGCACCGTGGCCACGCAGACCCCGGTAGAGCTGGGCAACGAGTACCGGTACGGGTTCCATGACGACGTCAACCCGCTGTTCAAGTCCCGCAAGGGCCTGGACCGCGATGTGGTGGCGCAGATCTCGGAGATGAAGGGCGAGCCCACCTGGATGCGCGACTTCCGCCTGCGCGCTCTGGAGGTCTTCAAGAAGAAGCCGCTGCCCGTGGACTCGGCGTGGGGCGGTCCGGAGTTGGCCGAGCTGGACTTTGACGACATCTACTACTACGTGCGGCCGACGGACCGAAGCACCCGGGACTGGGACGAGGTGCCGGACGCGATCAAGAAGACGTTCGACCGCCTGGGCATCCCCGAGGCGGAGCGCAAGTTCCTGGCGGGCGCCAGCGCGCAGTATGACTCGGAGGTCGTCTACCACAACATCCGCAAGGATCTGGAGGCCCAGGGGGTCATCTTCCTGGACCCCGGCACGGCGCTGCGTGAGCATGAGGACATCTTCCGCCAATACTTCGCCACGGTGATCCCGCCGGAGGACAACAAGTTTGCGGCGCTCAACAGCGCGGTGTGGTCCGGCGGCTCGTTCATCTGGGTGCCCGAGGGCGTCGATGTGAAGATCCCGCTGCAGGCCTACTTCCGCATCAACAGCCAGAACATGGGGCAGTTCGAGCGCACGCTGATCATCTGCGAACCGGGCAGCCGCGTTCATTACGTGGAGGGCTGCACCGCGCCCACGTACTCCAGCAACTCGCTGCACTCGGCGGTGGTGGAGATCATCGTCAAGGAGGGCGCGCGCTGCCGGTACACGACCATCCAGAACTGGAGCACGAACGTCTACAACCTGGTGACCAAGCGCGCCGTGGCGTATGACAACGCCACCATGGAGTGGGTGGACGGCAACCTGGGCAGCAAGCTGACCATGAAGTATCCGTCGGTGTATATGTATGGCCGCGGCGCCAAGGCCGACATCCTCTCAGTGGCCTTCGCCGGGGCCGGCCAGCACCAGCGGGCCGGGGGCAAGGTGGTGCACGCCGCCCCGGACACCACGAGCACGATCGTGAACAAGTCCATCAGCAAGGGCGGGGGCAAGACGACGTACGTCGGGCTGGTCAGCATCGCCGCGGACTGCCCGCGCTGCAAGTCCAACGTGAAGTGCGACGCCCTGATGATGGACGACATCTCCCAGTCGGACACGGTGCCATACATCGAGGTCGAGGAGGAGGACGTCGCCCTTGAGCACGAGGCGACCGTGAGCAAGGTCAGCGAGGAGCAGCTCTTCTACCTCATGAGCCGGGGCGTGCCCGAGCAGCAGGCCACGATGATGATCATCATGGGTTTCATCGAGCCCTTCGCCAAGAGTCTGCCGATGGAGTATGCCGTGGAACTCAATCGGCTGATCGAGATGGAGATCGAGGGCGGCCTGGGCTGATCCGGGCGCACCGCAAACCGTGCGTGGGGGCCGTCCGCGGCCCCCACTCGTCTTTTCGGGGGGAGTCGCATGGCGTTCGTTCCGGTCTGTGCGGAGGGGGATGTCCCGGTGGGCGAGATGCGGCGCTTCGACGTCGTCAACCAGGCCGTCGCGCTCTACCATCTGGAGGATGGGTTCCATGCCACCACGGCGATCTGCACCCACGAGTATGCGCTACTGACGATGGGCGAGTTGGAGGGCGGCACGGTGGTGTGCCCGCTGCACGGTGCCCGCTTCGACGTGGCCAGCGGCCGGGTGCTGTCTCCGCCGGCCTTCAAGAAACTGAAGACCTTCCCGGCCCGCGTCCAGGCGGGGCAGGTGGAGGTGGACGTCGGATAGGCGGTCATACCGGGGGTCGGCGGCTGGCGACGGCAACCCCGCGAGGGGTACAGACAGGACCGCGTCATTCTCGCCGCAGGCGCTCCGATTGGCGCCCGAAGGTTCCCGACGAGAATGACGCCATCCAGTGGCGGCAGAACACGGGGAATCAGCCCGGTGGATTTGGAAGTCTGACCGGCGAAGACGGGCCAGGACCTGTGCTCGGGGTATGGCGATGCGGCTTCCGGAACCCGCGCGTATGCTTGCTCCGTGAGAATATGGCCGTTGCGAAGCCAGCCCGCCTCGGATCGAGAAGAACCCGACCACCAGGTTCAGAGCATGACCCGGCCTCCGTTGACATCCAGCGTGGCGCCCGTGATCCACGAGGCGGAGTCGCTCAGCAGAAACGCGATCGCTGCGGCCACGTCGTTCGGCGTGCCGATGCGGCCGAGCGGGTGGAAGCCTGCGATCCGGGCCAGGGCTTCTGCCGGGGCGCGGACCATGCGTTCGTTCAGGACGGCGCCTGGGGCCACGGCGTTGATGCGCACCCCGGCCGGTGCCACCTCGGCCGCCGCCTGTCGTGTCAGGGCCAGCAGGCCGGCCTTGGCCGCCACGTAGGCCGGCGACGCAGAGCCGCCCGAGCCGCCGGCCGCGGCCACCAGCGTCGCTGCCTGGCGGCCCGCCGTGCTCGCCACGGTCACCATCGCGCCTTCTCGCCGCGCCACCATGCCGGGCAGGAAGACCTGCATCGCCTCGAAGACCGCGGTCAGGTTCAGTTCCACGGCGGCACGCCAGCGTTCCGGCGCCAATTCCAGCAGGCCGACGGGCTCGCCGAGGCCGCCGGCCACGGCCGCCACCAGGTTGACGGGGCCGAGTTGCCGCTCGGTCTCCGCTCGCACACGCTCCAACGCGCGCCGGTCCGTCACATCCGCCACCACGGCCACCGCCCGCCCGCCGTCCGCCCGGATCGCCGCGACCAGCGCGTCGAGCGGTTCGGCGCGCCGCGCCGTGGCCGCCACCGCGGCCTCCTGTCGCGCCAGGATCCGGGCCGTCGCCTGCCCGATCGCGCCCGAGGCTCCGCTGACCACCGCTACCCGCCCCGCCAGGCCAGGAAATCGTCCAGCGAAACCGTTCATCCCACTCCCTCCAGCACTTCGTGTCGACTACCCCTCCGGCGGCAGCGAGGGTACGCCCGGATCGGGCCACCGGTTCAGATGCCGGCGGTCGCCATATCTCGGGACCGAACAGCGTGCGGGTCGACGTTGCCCATTCGCCAGGTCCCTCCCGGCGCTGAGAGACGCCGCTCAGACCCCTCAGACCCGCTCGCCAGACACAAAGAGGATCACAACGTAGGACAACACCGCCACGGCGGCCGCCAGCACCATGGCCAGCGAGGCCCCGACATCCCCGTGCCCGACGAAGGCGGTACCCGCCAGGGCCGCCAGGAGCAGTGCGGCCAGACCGACCGCCGCGGCCACGACGGGCGCGAGCCGGCCGGCCAGGGCCGCGCGGGCCACCAACTGCACACCGGCCGCTAGGAGCGCCAGACCAAGAAGCGCGTGCACCCTGAGCGCCTTCGGGCCCGCGGCGACGGCCCTGCCATAGGCGGCGACCCCGCCGAGCGCCGCGCCGCCGGGCGGGAACCGGGCGTACAGGTTCACCCACATTCCCAACGCGTACTGCAGCACGAGCATGATCAGGATGCCGAACGTCGCGCCGCGCAGCCCGCGCAGGCGGGCGGCGGCGGGAGTGCTCGCGGACAACGGGGACCCTCCTCCCTGCGCCGGAGGCAGCGGGCGTCATGCTCGCTCGGCCTGCAACACGGCTCGCCGACGCTCGTACTCGTCCTGGTCGATCTCACCGCGCGCGAACCGCTGGCGCAGGGTCTCGACGCCGTCCGGTGGCTGCGGACCGCCCCGCCACCCGCGGCAGGGGCCCCCGCGCCGCCAGCGCCACGCGAGGACCGAGAACAGCAGCAGCCAGCCCAGGCCGAAGCCCAGCGGGACGAACCACCACAAGCCCGGGCCCCACGCCGCGTACGCCACACCGAACCCCTCCCTCATGGCCCGCGTCCGGGCCGCGCGCCCGTCCTCCGACACCGCGCGGAACGGCGCGGTGCGGTCCCAGTGTGGACCAGCGGGCCGGCTTGGCGCGTTCGGCGGCGGGCGACACTTCGCCTACGCCACCGGGCGTACGCTCCGCGGCGCAGGTACGGCGACGGGGGGAGCGGGGCGTGATGTGCCGGTGACGGCGGGCTATGACGCGGGGGTGTGGCCTGGGGCGACGAGGCCGGCCTCGTAAGCGAAAACGACCACCTGGGCACGGTCGCGGGCGTCGAGCTTGCCCATCGCCCGCGACACGTGGGTACGGGCCGTGGCGACACTGATGGAGAGGCGCATGGCGATCTCCTCGTTGCTCAGGCCGCAGCCCACCAGGCCCACGACTTCCCGCTCCCGGTCCGTCAAGTCGGCCAGAGCGGCCACCGCCGGACCCGCCGGCGCGGGGCGGGAGGCGAAGGCCTCCACCACGCGGCGGGTGACGCTCGGCGATAGGAGCGACTCGCCAGCGGCCACCACGCGGATGGCCCGCAGGATCTCGGCCGGCTCAGCGTCCTTGAGCAGGAACCCGCCGGCGCCCGCGCGCAGGGCCTCGAAGACGTAGGCGTCGATCTCGAAGGTGGTGAGGATCAGCACACGCACGCCCGCGCACGCGGGGTCCGCCGCGATGCGCCGGGTGGCCTCCAGGCCGTCCAGGCTGGGCATCCGGATGTCCATGACCACCACGTCGGGCCTGGCGGCCCGCACGACGCGCAGCGCCTGCGCCCCGTCGGCCGCCTCACCGACGACCTCGATGTCGTCCTCTGCGCCCGCCAGCGCGCGCAGCCCCACGCGCACCAGGGCCTGGTCGTCGGCCAGCACCACCCGGATGCTCATGGCCGCCTCCACGGCAGGGACGCCTGCACGCTGAAGCCCCGCTGCGGCGCGTTGCCCGCGCGGAGCTCACCGCCCAGGGCCTCCACCCGCTCCCGCATGCCCGTGAGGCCAGTCCCCTCCGGGGTGCCGGCCGGCATGCCCCGGCCGTCGTCGGCGACCTCCACCGAAAGCACCTCCTCCGCCGCCGCCACGCGCACAGCGGCCGCGGCGCGCGGCCCGGCGTGGCGGGCGACGTTGGTCAGCGCCTCCTGGACGATGCGGTAGGCGGCCGCAGAGACGATCTCGGGCACCCCTGCGGGCAGGTCGGCGTCCAGGCGCACGTCCAAGCCCGCGTCCCGTACGGACGCGACCAACTCGCCCAGGTCCCGCAGGCCTGGAGTAGGGGCCCAACCGGGTCCGTCCCCGCCTTCGCCGCGCAGCATGGCCAATTCGTAGCGCAACTCGCCCAGGGCCTTCCGGCTGACTTGGCGGATGGCGGCGATGGCCTGGCGCGCCTCCTCCGGCCGCGTCTCCAGCAGGTGCTCGGCCACGCCGGCCTGCAGCGTCACGACGGCGAGGCTGTGCCCCATCACGTCGTGCATCTCGCGCGCGATGCGCAGCCGCTCCTCGGCGATCCGCCTGCGGGCCTGCTCCTGCCGGCTCTCCTCCGCCAGACGGGCGCGGGCCCGGACCTCGGCCGCGAAGCGGCGCCTGGCCTGCACCCCCGTGCCGATGGCGCCGGCCAGAGCCAGCCAGACCGCCGCGAAGACCACCACGCCAGGCGACCACCCCTGGCCAAGGCCGTGGGCCAGGGCCAGCAGGGCGGCGCCAGCGGCGGCCGCCGCGAGCCAGAGGCGCGGGGACCTCGTGGCAATGACGGCCAGCAGGCCCGCGAACGGGGCGGCGAGGATCGGCCCCGGCGGGCTGCCGCCGAGGAGGTAGGCCATGGTGCAGCCCAGGGCGACGGCGTAGGTGGGCAACGGCCAGCGTCGCCGTGCGGCGAGGGCCAGGGGCGCGGCGGCGAGCAACGGCAGTGCACCCGGACGCAGGGGGCCGGCCGCGTGCCAGCCGCCAACAGCCGTCCCGAGGAAGATGACGGCGGCCAGCAGCAGGGCCGGCCCGATGTCGAGCCACGGCCCGGTAGAAGAGCGCCGGGGGCATGGGGGCACCCGTGCTTCCATGCTCTCTGTACAGTACACGAACCTCGGCGGCCGGACGTCATCCCCGCACGGTAGCCCGCGCTACGCCGGCGGGCGCAGGACGGCGCCTTGGAACGGTCCGCGGACGTGCTGGGCGGCGGGTGATCGTAAGGACGCAGGGTTTGCGCGCAGGCCTTGCGGACGCGAAGGGCCGGCCCAGGACGAACTTGGTTCCCAATGCGGGGATGTCACACTGCGTCATTCTCGCCGAGCCCGTTGGTCCGCAGGCGCTTGCCGGAACGGCGCTGTTGCGTGACGTAT
>JAJZWQ010000063.1 GCA_021846605.1 Bacillota bacterium
CCAGTTGCGAGACCGGCTTGCCGAAGTACGTCTCCGACGCGGCCTGCACGCCGTAGGCGCCGCTCCCCAGGTAGATCCAGTTCAGGTACATGTCCAGGATCTGCGCGTGCGTGTAGGTCCGGGCCAGCTCGATCCCAAGGAGGGCCTCCTTGATCTTGCGCGTCAGCGTATCCTGCGGGGTCAGGTAGAGCTGCTTGGCCAATTGCTGCGTGATCGTGCTCCCGCCCTGCAGCGGGCGCCCCCGCGCGTCGTTCACCGCCGCGCGCAGGATGCCGCGCAGGTTGAAGCCGTGGTCCTGGTAGAAGAAGCGGTCTTCCGAGGCGATGACCGCGTCCTGGACATCCTGGGGGATCTGGCTCAAGGGCACCGCGGTCCGGCTTCCGTTCGTGCTTGAGTTGATATAGGTCGGCAGGTCGACCACCGGCTGGCCCGCCGCATCGTAGATGACCGACGTCTGGCCCTCGCTCGCCGCACTCGTCAGCGGCGGCAGGGTCGCGACCGCCTTGGCGACCAGCGACCCGGTCACGGCCACCACCGACAGCACCACGAATCCCGTCATCAGCAGGAGCAATCGTCCCCAATGGAGCCTCCGCACCCGGACGCCCTCAGTGCGCCCGTTCGCCGCAGACGTGTAGGCGCGCTTGGCGTGGCGAGGCACAAGCCTCCCCCTTTCCTCCGATGGACCGCGGCTGGACGGCGGCCCCGACCGACCGGAAAGGGCCCACATGGCCCCCCAGGGTCGGCCGTCCGTCCCGTTGCCCCTCTCACCTATACCATTTCGCGCGCAAGCCGCACGTTGTGGCGGAAAGACCCAGATTGGGGGCCGTCATGGCCGGCGCATGGGCGCCTTGGCCTCGGCGGTGGGAGCGGGGCACAGCGGGAATCGGTGGTTGAAATTACAAGGTGGCCCATGCGGCGGCGCGGTCCCGGCGGGGATCGCGCCGCCGCGGCCGAGCCTAGCCGGGCGGCAGCTTCTCGGCGAAAACTGCCCCCACCTTCTGTCCGGTGTTCATATCCACGATCGCCGCCGCGCCGGAGACGTTCGCCGTGAAAGAGACCGTCACCGACCCCTGCGCCGGCACCACCACCGCCCGCTGGTATCCGGTCAACGCCAGGGCGTGCGGCTGGCCGTTGGACGAGGAGAACTGGATTTGGGCCACCTGCCCCAGCGGCACGCAGAGGGAGTTCGGCGAGAGCGTACCGCCCGCCCCAACCGTGAGCTTCCAGTCCACCGTGCAGGTCGCCGGCTGCGTGGTGGTCACCGGCGTGCCCGACGGCGTGCCGCCGGACGACGAACCGGAGGCGGTGGCCGACGGGGGCACAGAGGGCAGGCCCGGCCCCTGGCACCAGGCCGTGGGCGGCGCCAGCCGCAGGTCATAGGGCAGGAACTGTTGCCAATTGCTGGTGGGAGGCGTCACCTCTGTGGCGATCTGTTTCGCCCAGGCCGTCGTGTAGGTGGTGCCGAGCTTCAGGTAGACCTTGGTCACCGGGGTGCCGGTGCATCCCTGCCGCCACAGGCTGTTCCCCTGCTGCGGATCCACCTTCACCTGCTCCCAGAGCGGGTTGGTCTGCGTCGGCTGCGTCCCGGCCACAAACCACTCCTCGCGGATGTACTTGGCCGGCGTCAACGGCCCCGGCTTGGCCACGTGCCACGCCGGCGCGTAGATGTCGACGGGGGCCTTGACGATGCCGGGCGGTTCGGTGAAGTGCACCGGCGTCTGGCCCTGCAGGGCCGCATCCATCACCGCCTTGGAAATCGGTCCCGCCACCAGGTCGCCAAACATGTTGGGGTTGGGGAGCGGGTAGTTCTGCCCCACAAAGACCGCGCTTGTGTACAGCGGCGTGTATGCCATGTACCACGCCTGGCGATCGCTGTTGGTCGTCCCGGTCTTGGCCGCCTCCGGCCAGCAGGGACCGGTGATGGTCAGGGTACAGCCGCCCTGGATCAGATCCTGTACCTGGCCGTCGTAGCCGGTGCCCCAGTTCGTCCCGTAGATGTTGTCGTTGTTGTTCACGGTCCAGCCCACGTCCGGCTGGGGCATGTCCACGGTCTCCAGCATCTTGGTCATCACGTAGGCGACCCGCGGGTCCAGCACGGGCGTCCGCTGCGGCAGCACGTTCAGCAGCACGTTGCCGTTGGGGCCCACCACCTGGGTGATGAAGCGCGGCGTCACGCGCTGCCCGCCGTTGGCGATCGTCGCGTAGGCGTCGGCCATCTCCAGCGGCGTGCAGCAACCCACCGTCCCCCCCAGCGCCACGGAGAGGTGGTTGTTGGCAGACAGATTGAGGTCCACCAATCCCAGCTTCTGTGCCTCGGTCACCCCGAAGGAGATGCCCACCTTGTTCAGGACCTGCACCGCCAGAGTGTTCACCGAACGCCGCAGGCCCCCCGTGAAGGTGGTGAGCCCCTCGTAGAGCTGGTTGTAGTCCGTAGGGGCATAGACCTGACCCGGACCCGGGGTGTACACGTGCACCGCGTCCATGACCGTGGTGCCGGCCGTGTAGCCCTTCAAGAGCGCGGGGATGTAGTCCACCAGCGGCTTGATGGCGCTCCCGGTCTGCTCCTCGGCCGTGGTGGCCAGGTCCTTGGCTCCATTCGAATATGACCGTGCGCCGATGACCGCCAGGACGTCGCCGTTGCTCTGGTTCATCATCACCACGGCCGCCTGCATCGGGTCGCTCACGGTCTTGCCGTTCACCGTCACCTGCGGCGCGGTCGCGGTCGGGAACTGGCTGTGCATCTCCTGGGTGACCGCCGCCTGCGCCGCGTCATACACCGCGGGGTTCAGCGCCGTGTAGATCTTCAGACCGCCGCTGAAGACCTGCTGCGGCGTGAAGTGGTACTGGTTCTCCAAGAGATCGACCACGTGCTGGGTGTACCACGGATACGGGTCGCTCGATGATGCCTGGTTGGCGGATGGGGACAGCACGCCCAACGGCTGCGCCTCGGCGGCCTTGGCCTGCGCCGCGGTGACATAGTGCTGCTGCGCCATCAGCGCCAGCACCGTGTTCCGTCGCTGCAGGGCGTACGTCGGGTTCACCTGCGGGTCGTAGCTGGTGGGCGCCGGGGGCAGGCCGCCCAGTAGCGCCGCCTGCGCCAGGTCCAGTTGCGAGACCGGCTTGCCGAAGTACGTCTCCGACGCGGCCTGCACGCCGTAGGCGCCGCTCCCCAGGTAGATCCAGTTCAGGTACATGTCCAGGATCTGCGCGTGCGTGTAGGTCCGGGCCAACTCGATCGCGAGGATGGCCTCCTTGATCTTGCGCGTCAGCGTGTCCCGCGAGGTCAGGTACATCTGCTTGGCCAGCTGCTGCGTGATCGTGCTCCCGCCCTGCAGCGCACCCCCCCCCGCGTCGTGCACCGCCGCCCGCAGGATGCCCCGGATGTTGATGCCGTGGTCCTGGTAGAAAAAGCGGTCTTCCGAGGCGATGACGGCGTCCTGCAGGGTCTTGGGGATCTCGCTCAGAGCCACGGGAGTCCGGTTCCCGGGGACTCCGGTGGGCCCCATGCCGCTGATATACGTGGGGAGGGCCACCACCGGCTGCCCCGCCGCATCATAGATCACCGATGTTTGTCCCTCGCTGTGCGGCGGGTTGGCCAACGAGGGCAGGGTCGCCACCGCCTTGGCGATCAGGTCCCCGCTGACCGCCGCCACCAGGAGCACGACCACCCCGACCATCAGCAGGAAGAGCCGGCCCCAGTGGAGCCGCCGCCGGCGGCGCGCCTTCTTCGGGGCCCTCTCCTTCCGCGCCGGGGTTGTCGTCCGCTTGACGTGGCGAGGCACGAGCCTCCCCCTTTCCCCACATGGGTCTGCATATCAATGGCGATGGGACAGGGCGCGACCACTCCGCGGCGCCAGGCCCGCGTGGCACAGCCATCGTCCACCCCGCTGCGGGTCCCAGCTATCCCGCCGCACCGGTCCCCGTTCCGCTCCCCAGACCCGCCCCGACCCCGGAGGTGGAACTGGTGCTCGAACTTGCCGTCGAGCTGGAACTGGAACCCCCGCCGAGCAGCTTGCCGAGCGCGGCGATGCTCTGGCCGTAACTGGCGAAGTTGCCCTGCTTCAGCGCCGCCTCGGCCTGCGCAAAGAGCGCCTGCGCCTCATGCAACTCCTGGCTGAGTGCGCTCGCCCCCGACGTGCTGCCGGTGGTGGGCGGGCTTCCGGACGATTGAGACGACCCCGTCGCCACGGTGGTTCCCGTGATCTGGCCCGCGTTCAGGCTCGACCACGGCAGCTTGCCAAAGATCTGGACCAGGGCCTGGTCCAGCGAATCCCCGACCGCGATCTGCTGCCCGTTGTAGTCCACCACGACGCGCCGCAGCGCCGGCAACTGGGTGGCGGTCGCCTCTTCATACAGCGGTTCGACGTAGATGAAGCTGTCGCGGATGGGGATGGTCAACATGTTCCCCCGGTACACGGTCGCCCCTCCCTGGCTCCAGAGCGTGAGAATGTCTGCGACGGTTGGATCCTGGTTGATCTGCGCCTCGATCTGCAGCGGTCCGTACACCTGCTGGCCCTTCGGGAACTCGTAGGCCACCACCTGTCCGTACCGCGATCCGTCGCTGAACGCCGCCATCCAGGATACCATGTTGTCGCGCGCCCCACTGCCGGTGGAGATCGGGGTGAACGGTTCCATGAGCACGAACTGCGGGGTCTTGATGTTGGGGAACTGCATGACGACGTAGTACGGCTTCACCGCGCTGGGCGTCTGGCCGATGATCTGCTGGGCGACGCTCCACTGGTCCTCATGATTGTAGAAGACCTCGGGATCCGTCATGTGGTACGTGGCATACATCTGCGCCTGCATCGTGAAGAGGTCCTTGGCGTAGCGCAGGTGCTGCTGCAAGGCCGCGGGCATGTCCTGGATCGGTTGGATGACTCCCGGAAAGATCTTTTCAATGGTCTGCAGGATCGGGTCGGTGGGATCGACCGCATAGAAGCGCACCTTGCCGGTATACGCGTTGACCGTGATCTTGACGGAGTTGCGCAGGTAGTTGACCCCTCCGGACGTCGGCGTGGAATACGGGTAGTACTGCGACTCCGTGTATCCGTTGACCATCCAGTACAGCTGACCGTTGGCGATCACGGCATAGGGGTGCGTGCCATACTGCAGGAAGGCGCCACCGACCATCTCCGGCAGCCGCTGGTTGATCGAGCGGTAGATCATGGCCCGCGTGTTGGGCGCGATGTCGTTCGTCAGCATGGGGTTGTAGCTGTTGGCCCACAGCGAGAACGCCAAGCGGCTCCAGAAGCCGCCGATGGGGATCCCACCCGTGCCCTTGTACTGCGTGTACACGTCCTGGCTGCCGCTGGGGTAATCAAACGCGGGCTTCTTGCCGTCGACGATGGCGTAGACGTTGCTCTGCAGCCCGTAGTAGATCGACGGTTCCTTGAGGGTCAGACCCACTGTACTCGTATCGTTAATGTTCTGCATCCAGAAGTTGGGCACGCCCTCGGGGCCGATCTGCGACGATGGGATGATCACGACGCCGTAGCCGTGCGTGTAGACGAGGTGGCGGTTCACCCAGGTCTCATTGGGCAGGGCGTTGTAGTCGATCTCACGCGGGGCGATCAGCACCTGGCGGTACTCGCCGTTCACCGTGTAGCGGTCGACGCGCATGGGATCGAAGCTGTAATAGGACCGCAGCCCCTGCAGTTGCTGGAAGGCCGGGCTGGCGATGCTGCCGTCCCACAGGCGGATGTTGCGGAAGGTGGCGCGGTAGTTCGTCAGGTCCGTCGAATTCAAGTTCGTCTCCACAGGGAAGCTCTGCAGGTTGATGCCGCTCAACCCGAAGGCGGTCCGGGTCATGGTGATGTTGCGTAGGATGTAGGGCTTCTCCAGGGCGTACTGGCTGGGCTTGACCACCAGATTCTCCATCACCGTGGGCAGGAGGGAGCCGAAGACCACCGAGATCCCCGCCAGGCCGGCCACTCCCCACCCCATCCAGCGCAAGCTCCCACCCAGGGCGCTGGTGGTCGCCGCGGCGGCCGCCAGCAGCGCCACGACACTCAGGACCCAGAGCACCGGGAGCGACACGTGCACGTCGACCCAGCCGGCGCCGAAGGAGATGCCCCGGCTGGAGTAATCCAGGTTCCAGGCATCCAGGCGGTAGCCGATGGCCTTGAGGGTCAGATACGCGGCCACCACGATGCCCAGGTGCAGGCGCGCCCCGGGGTGCACCTGCAGGCGGCCGTCCATCGCGGTCAGCCACCCGGCGCCCCAGTAGATGGCCAGGGCCGAGAGCCCTGCCAGCCACAGCAGGAGCCCGAACGAGGTGTACAGCATGTGCAGGAAGGGCAGCGTGAACACGAAGAAGCCGACGTTGCGCCCGAACTGCGGGTCGACCTGCTTGAACGGCGTGGCGTGCACGAAGTACTGCACGGTCGGCCACTGCGTGGAGAAGATCCATCCCGCCAGGAGCCCCACGGCGATCGCCAACCAGAGGGAGACCGCGCGCGGCATGGTGGTCCGACGCTCCAGGCCCAAGCCGACGACGTTGGGTCCCAGCCTCTGCCGGGCGGAGATTGCCGGCAGCGCCACGCGCAGGTTGAGGTACGTGGCCACGGCGAACACCAGGCCGCCCGCCACGCCAGTATACAGTTCGCTGAGCACGGGCTTCCAGAACAGCACGGGGTAGCCCAGGTGCTTCAGCCAGACCAGGTGCACCTCCGCCACCGCGAAGTGGCGGAAGAAGAGATAGGCAACGATCAGCGCGACCAGAGTTCCCCAGATCCGGTATCTGCCCACGGTTCAGCCTCCCTGGCGGGCGTTCAGCCGCCCGCGGGCTTGGCCAGGCCGAACTCGACCTGAACGCTCGTGCCCGCTTCCGCGCGGCTTCCGGCGGGCGGCTCCTGCGAGACCGCGTTCCCCACACCGTCCACCACCATGGCCAGATTGGCCCCCGACAGCGTGGCGGCGGCCTGGGCAATGGTCTGCCCGATGACCGAGGGCACCTGCACGTATCCCGGCGGCTCCACGGCCTGGGGCGTGGTGTAGGCCTCGACCGTCGTGTACTTCTGCACTTCCTCGCCGGCCGGTGGGTTCTGGGTCAGCACCTTCGACCCCTTGCCCGAGACCTTCAGGTAGATCCCGGCATTGTACACGGCGGTGGTGGCCTGTTGCGGGGTCAGGCCGACGATCTGAGGCATCTCCACCATGTTGAGCACGAGCGCCGTGGTCCCCGGGGCACCGGGAGCTGGCGGTGTCTGGTTGGTCGCCGTGCAGTGGGGGGGCACGCCCAGGGTGTGCAGGGCGTCGGTCAAGACGGCCTGCGCCACGGGAGCAGCCACCTCGCCGCCCTCGTTGAAGTAGCCCTTTGGGTCGTACAGTTGGATGAGGACGATGGCGGCGGGGTTGCTGGCGGGGGCCATGTCCACGAACGACGCGATGAAATTGTTGGTCGTCGTCCCGTTCTGATAGATGTTGGACGTCCCCGTCTTTCCGGCCGCGTCGTAGCAGGGGATGAAGCCGCGTTGGGCGGTGCCGTTGTCCACGATGCCCACCATCATCTGGCGCACGGTGGCGGCGATTTGGGTGGGGATGACGCGCCGCACCACCTGGGGCTGGATCTTCTGGACCACCTTCCCCTGGCTGTTCAGCAACGCGTACCCCACGTGCGGGCGGATGAGCAGGCCGCCGTCCGCCACCACGTTGAGCGCCGTGATCAGGGAGAGCGGCGTCACCACCAGGGTCTCGCCGAAGGATTCCTCCGCCACGGACAGCGGCGTGGACTGCGCGGGGGACACCAGGATGTTCGGCTGCTCGCCCGCGAGGTCGGACCCCGGCAGGCCGAACAGGCCGAAGGCCTTCAGGTACGAGTTGAACCGCGTCGCCCCCAGCTTGAGGCCGACCGTGCCAAAGACGACGTTGGCCGACTCCTCAAAGGCCCGGGCGAACGTGGTGTTCCGCTCCAGGGTCATGAAGTTATGGATGTTCACGCCGCCCACCGACAGGATCCCAGGGTCGTAGAACGGCGTCTGCGGCGTCACGACGCCGGTGGCCAGCGCCGCCGACGCCGTGATCGGCTTGAAGACCGACCCCGGCGGCATGTCATAGCTCTGCACCGTATTGTTCCAAATGGACGAGGGCACGTCCCCGGGTGCGTTGGGATCATAGGTGGGCCAGGATGAGGCCGCCAGGATCGCGCCTGTCAAGGGCTGCAGCACAATCCCGTACGCGCGGGTGGCGCCCGTGTTGGCGATGGCGATCTCCAACTGCCGCTGGAGTTGCTCCTGCAGGCCGACGCGGACGGTCAGTTGCAGCGTGTCCCCCGGCTTGGCCGGCACCGTGCGCACGGTCGTCCCTGGAATCTCCGGCGGGTTGCTGCCATAGACATTGGCCCACTGCGCCAGCACGTAGCCGTTGGTCCCCGCGAGCTGCTTCTGGTAACTCTCCTCCACCCCGGTGACGCCGCCCGTGTTGTTGACAAACCCCAGGATGTGCCCCATGAAGAATCCCGACGGGTAGCGGCGGACCTGGATGGTCTTGACATAGATCCCGCTGAGGTTGAGCGCCGACACCGCCTTCCCCTGGGCGGAGGTGGCCTGGGGCTCCAACACCACGTACTGGGAAGTCGATTGCAGTTCCTGGAGGAGGGTGGCGCTCGGCACATCGAGCAGGGGCGCCAATTGCGCGGCGTCCTGCGAGACCTGCGGGGTGGGGCTCTGCGCGATGACGGCGGGATCCGCGGTGATCACCGCCGCCGGGATGTCGACGGCGAGCACCTGTCCGTTGCGAGCGAGGATCTCGCCGCGGTGGGCCGGGAGCGGCACCTCCCGCAGGTGCTCGGCCAGGGCCGCGCTTGTGAGGACGCCGGCATGCGCCACCTGGATGTCCGTCAGGCGCGCCGCCAGGATCCCCATGACCACCAGCCCCCACAGACCGAGGACCGCCGAACGGCGTCGGAGGCCGCCCATGGCGCTGGCGGGCCGGGAGCGGGCCGGCGTCCGGCCGGGCCGGGGTGTGTCGCTCGCGGCGATCCATCTCCCTTGACGGACGGTTGATGGAACGGCGGCACGGCTTGTGCCACACGGGCGCGGGTGGTGCATTCCGGATCCAGGCCCAGCATACACCGCGCATGTCCCAAGACAAGGGGTGGCGCCGTTCGGACGCGTGGGCCGCTCCCCACCGCAGGGCGGGCCGGCCTCCCACCGGCCGCCCCGTTCCAGTACAATCCGTCTCCGGGGCGCCCGCCCCACAAAGGGGGCCGCACGCGTGGACTTCCGCCTGCCTCCCGAGGTCGTCGCCGCGCAGACGCGCATGCGCAGATTCGTGGAGCGGGAACTGGTTCCGCGCGAAGCCACCCTCCCCCCGTTCGCGAACACCCTGCCCCCCGCCGAACAGGAGATCCTGGTGGGGCGGCTGCGGGCGGACGGGCTCTGGGGGCTAGCCGTTCCCCGGGAGTTCGGCGGCGGGGGCATGGGACTGCTGGGACTGTGCGCCCTCCGCGAGGCATTGGGACACACCACGCTCTGGAGCCTGGCCCGGTTGCTGGGGACCGAGCCGCCCGTCCTGCTGTACGGGTGCAACCCCGAGCAGCGGGAGCGCTTCCTCCTGCCCACGCTGCGCGGCGAACGGGCGGGCTGCTTCTCGCTGACCGAGCCGGACGCCGGATCGGACGCCGCGGCGATCCAGACGATGGCCGTGCCCGACGGACCGGCGCACTACCGGCTGAACGGGCGCAAGATCTTCACCTCCCATGCCGACGAGGCCGACTACGCCCTCGTCTTCGCACGCACGCCGGGCGCGGGCGATGACCGGGGGATCACGCTCTTCCTGGTAGACATCGACACCCCGGGCATGGAGATCGTCCGCCAGATCGACACCATGGGGGGCGACCGCCCCTCCGAGGTGTGCCTGCGCGAGTGTCGGGTCCCGGCGGCGAACATCCTGGGGGCCCTGGGCCAGGCCTTCGAGCTGGCCCAGCAATGGTTCGCCTGCGACCGCATCGCGCTGCAGCCGCCCATCACCATCGGGGCGGCCAGCCGCTGCCTGCGGCTCGCCCGGGAGGCCGGGGTCGCCCCGGCCCGGGAACTGGGGGAACTGGCCCTGCGGGTGACCGCAGCCCGGCAGATGCTGTACCACGCCGCGTGGGCGACCGACGCGGGTCGGCCCGTGCAACACGTGGCCGCCATGGTGAAGGCCACCACCACGACCACCGGCCTGGAGGTCGTCGACCGCGTGCTCCAGTGGTTCGGCCCCGCCGGGTACGGGCGCGAGTTGCCCTTCGAGCGGTACTACCGCGACCTGCGCCGCTTCACCATCGCGGCCGGCACCTTCGAGATCCAGCAGTTCGTCATCGCTCGCGGCCTCCTGCGCGGCTATGCCCTGCTGGACACCATCTGACCCGCCCCGGGGGCGGGTCCATCCGGTTCGGGAAAGGGGTGAAGCCCGGTTCGGGGTCGCGGCCGGCGCGGCGGCGTCCCCCCACGAACCGGGCGGGCATGGACCTCACGCTACCGGCCTCTGCGTCCGAACTGCGCCAGGCGGCCGATCGCTTCCGGGAGGAGGTCCTCGTCCCGGCAGAGCCCCTGCTTCCGCCCGCCGAAGGACCCCTTCCCTCCGGGCTGGAGGCGGAGAGCGCCCGCCGCCGCCGGGAACTTGGACTGTGGGGCCTGAGCGTGCCGGAAGCGCTCGGCGGCCGCGACCTGGGCTGGCTGGCGCACGTGCTGGTGCAGGAGCGCCTGCAGCGGAGCCCAGCGGGGATGTGGGGGTACGGGCTGTCCGCGGCCGGCGAGCCGCCCGCACCGCTGTGGGCGGCCACCGGGGCCCAGCGGGAGCGCTTTCTCGCGCCGTGCCTGGCAGGGCGGACGATCGCGCACCAACTCGTCCTACCGGCGCCGGGCGCGGAAGGGTCGCCCCCCACCGCGACCCCGTCGGGGGACGGTATCGTGCTGGATGGCACGTGGACGGCGGTCCCCGCCTTCCAGACCGAGGGGCTCCTGGTGGTGGTGGCCGGGATGCAGGGCCGGCGCCTCGCCTTCGTCTGCGATCGGGACCTGGAGGGGTACCGGATCGAACATCGGCGGCCCGGCATGGGCGCAGTGCAACTGGTAGACATCCGCTGGGAGCGCTGTCGGCTGGGAGCCGACCGCACGCTCCCGGATGCCGGCCCCGCGGCCGACGGGTGGCAGGCACGGCAGCGGGTAGGGGCGATCGCCGCCGGCGCCCTGGGCGCGGCGGCGTTCTGCGTCGAGTTAGGGCTGCAGCATGCACGCCGGCGACAGACCTTCGGGCGACCGCTGGCCGACCGTCAGGCGATCCAATGGATGCTGGCCGACGCCGCTCGCGACCTGCACGGCGCGCGCCTCCTCGTCTACCGGGCGGCGCAGCTGGCGGATAGCGGCCAGCTGGCCGACGCCGTAGAACTGGCCGGTCCCGCCAAGGCACACGCCACGGAGGTCGCCTGCCGCATCGTCGACCGCATGCTGCAGATCCACGGCGGTTACGGCTACACCCGCGACCTGCCCCTGGAGCGTTTCTGGCGCGAACTCCGCTTCTACCGCTTCGCCGAGGGCGACAACGACGCCATCGTCGCCGCTGCGGCCGGCGGCCTGCTGACCGCCCTCGATGCCTGATCGGCCCCGCCAGCCGCCGTTCAGACGTCCACGGAGGACCCGATCATGGTAGGCTCTGCGGGTGGCTGGCCCTGCCCTGGGGCCAGCGAAATGCGAGGAGCGCGGATCGGCTTGCCTCAGGACGACACCTTCGCGACCGCCCGGAGCCTCGAACCGTTGCTGCACCCCCGCGGGGTGGCGGTGGTCGGCGCGTCGGCCGAGCCCGGCAAGTTCTCCAGCCTCCTCATCCCCTCCCTCCGGGCCTGCGGCTACGGGGGATTGATCTATCCGGTCAACCCGCGGGCCGACGCGGTCGCCGGTCTTCCCTGCTACCCCAGCGTCACCGACGTTCCCGAGCCGTGCGATCTGGCCATCGTCGCGGTGCCCGCCCGTCATGTCGTCGGCGTGGTCCAGGCGGCGGCCGACCGGGGCGTGGGGGCGGCGGTCATCCTCTCGGCCGGTTTCGAGGAGTTGAGCGACGCCGGGGGCGAGGCGCGCGCCCGGGCCCTGCGGGATCTGTCCGGCCGCATCCTGATCTACGGACCGAACTGTCCCGGCCTCTGGCAGATCCGCGACGGTCTGGTGTACACTTTCTCGTCCCAGTTCTCCCCGGACATGCTTGTCCCAGGCCCCGTGGGGCTGGTCACCCAGGGCGGCGCCCTGGGGCGCACGGTGTTGGACGCCATGGCCACGGGCCTGGGCTTCAGCTACTGGTTCAGCACCGGCAACGAGGCCGGACTGGATCTGGCCGACTTCGTCGCCTTTCTGGCGACGGACCCCGGCACGCGGGTCGTGGCGGTGATCGCCGAGGGCTGGCGTGACGGGCGCCGCTTCCTGCGGGCCGCCGCCCGCTGCCGTCAGGCCGGCAAGCCCGTGCTCGTCCTCAAGATCGGGCGCACCCCCGCTGGCGGCGGCGCGGCCCGCGCCCACACCGGCGCCCGCAACGGCGACACCGCCCTGACGTCGGCGCTGTTGCGCCGCGCGGGCTGCTCCCTGGTGGCCGACATCGCCGACCTCACCGAGTTGGCCCGCCTGGCCGCCCGCTCCCCGCTCCCGGCGTCCGGCGGCCTGGGCATCTGCTCGTTCTCCGGTGGGGCGGGAGGCCTTCTGGCCGACCTGGCGCAGGATGCTGACGTGCCGCTGCCCGGGTTGGCCCCGGACACGGCGGCCGCCCTGGCGGCCCTCCTTCCAGAGATCGCCACCATCGGCAACCCGACCGATCTCACCACGGCCGCACTCGCCGACCCCGGGCTCGTCGGGCGCGCCCTGGCCATCATGGCGGCCGACCCGGACGTCGCGGCGCTGGCCTTCCCCCTGCCCCACCGGCTGGATCGCTTTGACGCCGCACTGGCACCCGTGCTGGCATCGACGGCCGCGGCGATGGACAAGCCGCTGGCCGTCATCGCCATGTCCCCCACGTTCCCCGAGGAGCCCGCCGCCCGCCTGCTGCGGCAGGCGGGCGTGCAGGTCTTCACCTCGGCGCCTCTGGCGATCCGGACGCTGGCGGCCTGGATGGCGCTGCGGCCGGAATGCCGACCTCCTCAGGCCGTCGTGACGGAGGGCTGGGGCGGCGCGGACCCCGCCGGCCTCCCCGAGGCCCGCACCCCCGTCCCCGGGGGCCCGGACATCCTCTTGGCCGGCCTCCACGACCCCGTCTTCGGCCCGGTGGTGCGGTGCCGGCTCGGCGCGGGCCCCCAGGCCTGGCGTCTGGCCCCCTGCACCCTGGCCGCTGCCCGCTCCATGCTCGACGAACTCCCGGTCGGCGCCGCGCCCGAGACGTGGGCCCGGGCACGGGAGGCCGCCGCGCGGGCGGTCGTGACGATCGCGCGCCAGATCCCGGGCGGAGACGCGCCCGCGGCCGACCATCGCCTGCGCCTGGTGCAGCAGGCCCCCGAAAGCGCGCATGTGGACGCCGTCGCGGGCGACCTGGCCGCCGCGCCGGTCCCCGGACCCTCGGCGGGCGGGGGGACCGGCCCGGAGGGTTAGGGCGGGCTATGGGCGGACGGCGCCCACAGACATGCAGACAACAGTGGGGAGGGAAGGGCAGGGGGACCGCGGCGGTCCCCTCGTCGCCCGACTTCTGTGAGCACGACCACCGACGTGTCGGGCACCCCGGAAGCGATCGACGGCCTGGTGCTGCCGGACCGGGTGCACCGCACGCTGTATACGTCGCCCGATCTCTTCGCGGCGGAGATGGAGCGCATCTTCTCCCGGTCCTGGGTCTTCCTGGCCCACGAGAGCGAGGTCCCAGAGCCCGGGGACTACCGGACGACGCGCATCGGGCGCCAGCCGGTGATCCTCTCGCGACACACGGACGGCCGCGTCTACGCCCTGATGAACCGCTGCATGCACCGCGGCGCTGTCGTCTGCCGGGCGGAGCGCGGAAACTCCAGTGTCTTCCGCTGCATGTACCACGGGTGGATGTATGACACCGCGGGCCGCCTGGTCGGCGTCCCCTTCCCGGGCGGGTACGGGGACGGGTTCGACCCCTCCGCCCTCAACCTGGTGGCGGTGCCGCGCGTGCAGGCCTACCGGGGCTTCGTCTTCGGCAGCCTGCGCTCGGAGGGCCCAACTCTGGAGGCGTACCTGGGCAAGGCCCGCGACTATCTGGACATCCTGCTGGACGCCGCGCCCGAGGGCTTGGTGGACGTACGGTCCGGCGTCGAACGCTACTCCTATCAGGCCAACTGGAAGCTGCAGATCGAGAACCTGCTGGACGGCTACCACCCCAACTTCACGCACCAGATCGCCTTCGAGATTTCCGAGGACCGGCGCGGCGTGAGTGGGCGCAAGGCCAACTCCGAGGGCTCGGGCGCAACCGCGCGCACCTTCGGCCCCGGGCACGGGGTGCTGCACTACAGCGCGATCAACCGGGGCTACCGGGGCCAGGACGGGGCCCACACCGCCTATCGGGAGGCGCTGGAGGCGCGGCTGGGCCCCGAGCGCGCCAGGGAGGTGCTCGGCGCGGACCTCCAGCTGTTCATCTTCCCCAACCTGTTCTTCCAGAGCGCCCGGCAACACTTCCGCGTGGTGCACCCCCTGGCCGTAGACCGCACCGAGGTGGAGGCCTATCCCTACACCCTGCGCGGGGCCCCGCCCGCACTGAACGCGGACCACGTCCGCGGGCTGTCCTGGTGGGCGTCGCCCGCCGCCTTCGGCCAGCCCGACGATCTGGAGGCCTTCGCGCGCTGCCAGGAAGGCCTGGAGGTCACCGGCGCGGAGTGGGTGCTCTTCGCCCGGGGGCTGCACCGGGAGCGGACCCTGGCCGACGGGGAGGTCGTCGGCGACATCACCGACGAGGTCCCGCAACGGGGCATCTATCGCGAATGGCAGAGGTTGATGCGCCATGTGTAGCCCGGGCGCGGCCCTGGACGCGGCGACCGCCGCCGAGTTCCTCTACCGGGAGGCCCGCCTGTTGGACGAGCGGCGCTTCGAGGAGTGGCTGGCCCTCTTCGCGCCCGAGGGGCGCTATTGGATCCCCGCCGGCGTGGCCGACGCGCCCGGCACCGAGCCCGCCATCGTGGACGACGACCACGCCACCCTGGAGGACCGCGTGCGGCGTCTGCGGAGCCCCGTCTCCTTCGCCCAGTCCCCGCCGTCGCGCACGGTGCACCTGTTGGCCAACATCGAGGTGGGCGCGGGCGCCGACGGATGTCCAGAGGTGCGCGCCGCCGGGGTGGTGCACGAAGAACGCCTGGGCCAGTTGCGGGCGCTGCCGGGACGCTGGACGTATCTGCTCAGACGCGCGGATGCGGGGGATGAGCCGTGGCTGATCGTGCGCAAGACGGTGCGCCTGCTCCAGTGCGACCGGGCGCTGTACAACCTGACGTGCCTCCTGTGAGTCCAGGTGGCGGCGGCGGGCCGCTGGAGGTGCGCAACGAGTTCGCCGCCGTGCTCGTCCGCCTGAACACGGCGGGGAACTCGGCGCGCCTGGAGATCTGCGACCTGGAGAGCGGCCGCTGGCGGGCACTTGACGCCTATGCCCTGCGCAGCCTGGTCCTCGCGCCGGTCGCGGCGGTGCGGGAGCTGTGCGCGGCGACGGTGCCGCCGGACCCCCCTGGAGACCCGGGCCGCTCCGGCATCTAACCCGTATGGACACCAACCACCACCACATGCACTGCACACATCCCCCCCATGTGGCAGGAGTCGGTCGGGGTGCAGCGAACCACCGTTGACCAGAAGGGGCGCGGCGCAAGCCCCTGGCTTTAGCCATGGGGATAAGCCGATTTGTTGCCAGTGCCCCTGCCTCCGGTCACGCATGTCGATCAGGTCCTCGCAGACCAGTGTTGTGCCGGGCTCTACGGACTGGACGAGGCGCTTGGACAGCACATGGTCGCAGTCCCGGCGGAAACGTTCCTGGCGACCAGACACCTGACGCAGGCGTCGTTTGGCCGACCGTGTGCCTTTCGCCTGAAGAGCACGGCGCAAGCGGAACGAA
>JAJZWQ010000279.1 GCA_021846605.1 Bacillota bacterium
CGGGTTGCCGGCCGCACCCGCCGCGCCCCGACTCGCAAGCGGTCGCCCGCCGTCCTGGAACGAGTATGAGGCCACGCGAGCTCCTGGCAAGCGCCCGCCGTAGTGCGCCGGCGTCTCGAGGACCCGGCCCACCGCGGCGGCACACGGCGGAGGCGACCATAAGGATCTGCCCGCCTGCGCGCCGAGGCCGAAGGAGTGCGCCTGTCCAGGGTGTGGGCGGGATTCGGGCCACGCACACGGCCGTCCTGAACGACCAGGGCGTCCGCAGGATCGGCCATCGCGCGCGCGGTCGGAAGAGGTGGATATGCCCCGGACCGTGCCCCGGAGCCCCCCCCCACCGTCCGGCGCCGACGATCGCCAGGACCTGGCCGGCCTGCCGGGCGGTGTCCGCTCGCACCGAGGGAGGGGCGACAACGACGGCATCCATCGGCCGGCGCGCCTCCTCCGTGCCCGGCGCCGGCGTGGCGCGCAGCCGTCCTGGATCGGCCTTCAAGCAGGGGCTTTTCCCGTGAATGTGTGAAGTGTCTGCGGCGTGCGCCACCGACACCGTGGCGCCGGACGCCCCCGCCACACGGGCGCCGCGACGAGATGGTGTATGCCCTGGTGGTCGGGTAAGGAAGGACGCGCCGCACCCACTCCAGCGGGCCGGCGGCCCGCGCGACGGCGGACCGCGGCAACACAAACGGTGCAGGCATCCTGCGGTCCACGCAGGTCGCGCCGGCTGCGTCCACGCGCAGACCCGGGTGGCGCAGCGGTTCCGGCCGCGAACGTGGACGTCACCTCGGGAATCTGCACCGCGTCGAACCCGTCGGACCCGCAATCCTCCCACATGGGTCTCCGACGTCCGCCGGCCAGGGGCACCCGGAAATCGATGCGTCCAGACGTGCCCCGCGCGCATGGAGGTGCAGGCGGACGAACCCTCC
Organism: Bacillota bacterium; assembly: GCA_021846605.1. The sequence goes on from JAJZWQ010000279.1 coordinate 924, forward strand.
CCGGCACGGGCCCACCGGAAGTCCGGGCGCAGTCCCGACGGGTGGCGACGCTCGGCCTCCGGTGCCGGGCCCCGGCCCAGGCCGGTCGGGCCACCATACCGCCCCCCCCCGGAGGCATGCGGACCGGGCCGACCCAGCCGCCCCGTCCGTATGCCTCCATGGTGCGCGTGCCTTCCGGCCGCGGATGCCATGAGGCGGGGCGATGGGAAGCGCTACGCCCGCGGCGCGGGGGTGAGGTCACCCGCCGCGACCATGGCCGCGATGGGGTTGTCAGAGATGGTCAGCGGCAGGTCGACACGGCCGCGGCGGCGCACCGACTCCCAGCTGCCGAAAATCAACTCGGTCGCGTTCAGAGCGTTGCGGGCGCACAGTTCCGAGACACGGTCCTCACGCACCGCTGCCAGCACGTCCGCCAGGGCGCATTCAATGTAGCCGGGGCCGTGCAGCCCCTCCTTGCCGCAGTCCACCGCATCCCAGGCGCCACCGGTCTTGCGGTAGCGGAGCACGGGCGCCCCGGGCTCGCGCGCGCCCACCTCGATCTCGCCCTCGCTGCCGACGATGCGGTTGTGGCAGCCGATCAGGTCCCCCGCAGCGCCCGTCGCCGCCACGCCGTGCACGCCGTTGTCGTACCGCCAGAGGGCATGGGCACTGTTTTCGTTGTGGGTGCCGAAGACGAAGTTCTCGGTCCGGTAGTCGATCTGGGCCATCACCCAGCGCGCGGGCTGCTCCCCGGCGTAGTAGCCGCTGAGGTCGAAGTTGTGCGAGCCGTAGTCGTAGAGGTTGCCGGCCCCGAACTCCACCCGCCGCAGATCCCCCACAACGCCCTGCGCCAGCAGCCGGTGCGCCTCGCGAAACGGCTTGCCGAAGCGGCGCTGGTGGTTGAAGGTCAGGCGCACCCCGCGCCGCTCACACTCCTGGGCCATCAGGCGGCAGTTGCCCCAGGTGTCCGCCATGGGCTTTTCGCAGTGGATGGCCTTCACCCCGGCGCAGGCCGCCTGGATGACCAGTGGCGCGTGCAGGTGGGGCCAAACACAGACGCTGACCACATCGAGCGGCACCTTGGCCAGCATCGCCTCGACCGAGGTGAACACCCCGTCCGCGGGGACGCCCCACATCTCCGCAAAGCCGCGCGCGTTCTCTTCGGAGATGTCGGCACAGGCGACAATGTCACAGACGTCCGGCAGCGCGCGGTAGGCCTGCGCGTGCTGGTGCGCCATCCCATACCCCTGTGGGCCGGCCCGTTCAGGCTTGCGACCCGTACCGATGAACCCAACCCGCAGACGACCGCCCATCCACCGATCCCCTTTCAGATCAAAGCGAGCGGACCGACCCAATGACGGGGCGCGGCCCCAAGGAGCACCGCACCGCCGTCCCCAGCTACCACAACGCACAGGGCCGCCCCGTCCAGCGGAGCGGCCCTGTGTTACCGATTCAGAACGGGGCCTCCTGCTCATCGGCGAAGTCGGGGGCCTCGGGACCGGCGGCCGCCCCGGTTCCCGCCGGTGCCCCGCCCTCACCCGCGCCACGCGGCCGATCCAGGAACCGGACCGTATCCGCCACGACCTCCGCCACCCGACGCCGCTGACCGTCCTTGCCCTCGAAGCTGCGGATCTGCAGCCGCCCCTGGACCGCCGCCAGGCGACCCTTGCGCAGGTGCTGCGCCACCTGCTCCCCCAGCTGACGCC
>JAJZWQ010000280.1 GCA_021846605.1 Bacillota bacterium
AAGAAGCCGGGGCGGTCCAAATGAACGTCGCCATGCTCGTCCTGGCAGTCGCGTTGATCGTCATGGCCTGGATGGGCTGGCCCCGTGGTCCGTGGCGCTGGTGGTGACCCAGGGGAGGTGGTCTCGGTGAAGGTCGCGGCGTATGCCCGCGTCAGTACCACGGACAAGGACCAGGACCCGGAGACGCAACTGGTGGCCCTGCGCGACTTCGCCCGATCCCAAGGCTGGGAGATCGCCGGGGAGTACGTGGACCACGCGCCTGCCAACGACCAGTTGCACCGCACGGCCTGGCGGAAGCTCCTGGACGATGCGGCGAAGCGGCGGTTCCAGGCCGTGCTCGTGTTCAAGCTCGACCGCGCGTTCCGCTCCGTCAAGCACATGCACGACACGCTCGCCGTCTGGGAGGCGCAGGGCATCGGGTTCGTGAGCGCCCGCGAGGGCTTCGATACGCGGACGGCGCTCGGCCGCCTGCTGCTCAACCTCCTGGCCAGCTTGGCGGAGTTCGAGTTGGAGGTCCTCTCCGAGCGGGTGAAGGCGGGGATGGACCGCGCGCGCCGGCAGGGCGTGCATATCGGGAGGCCGCCGGTCACGGTCCGGGACGGATTCGCGGAGCGGTGGGCGGCGGTGGAGCCGGAGATTCGCGCCGGTCGCCTCTCCAAGAGCGAAGCGGCGCGCCGGTTGGGCGTCGGGTTCGCGACGGTGCTACGCCTGCTGGAGCCGACCAAAGGGGACGCCGCATCATGAGCCGCCGCCCCCTGCGACCCGCCGGTCTGCGGATCAGCTACGACCCCGGGGCCGAAGCGCTGTACCTGGAGTTTCGGGACGGCGTGGCCGTGGACAACGTGGACTTGGCCCCCGGCGTCACCGCCGACCTCGACCGGCGGGGGCGCGTGCGCGGGATCGAGGTCCTCCACGCCTCGCGGCACCTGCGGCCGTTCCTGGCCGGCCTTGCCGCCCCACCCGCACGGGCCGGGCGGCGGCGACCGGCAGCGGGAGTTCCAGCGGCTGTGGGCACTGCTCCCATCGCGAGCCAAGCGGGCCGGGATCACGCCCGAGGACGTGGAGCGCGAAGTTGCGGCACACAGGGCCGGCGCCCGGCAAGGGCGCGGGACGGGTTAGCGGAGTGGTGGGCGGGGGCGCGCGGAGTCGGAGGCCAGTCGGATCACTCGGTCGGAGGCGGCGCGGCGGTTGGACTGCGGGTCTGCGACGCTGCTGCGGTAGGATAGACGCCCCCAAACTGCAGCCGCTTCAGTCGTAGCGAGTTGCCCACCACCAGCAGGCTGCTCACCGACATGCTGAGGGCGGCCAATTGGGCCGGGATGCGCCCCGCCATGGCGAATGGCAGGGCCACCGCATTGAAGGCGAAGGCATATACGAGGTTCTGGACGATGACGCGGAGGGCCGCCCGGCCCGCCTGCCGCGCCGCCAGAAGGCCCCGCAGGTCGCTGCGCATGAGGATCAGGTCGGCGGAGACCGCCGCGACATCCGAGCCCGAACCCATGGCCACGCCCACGTGCGCGGCTGCAAGGGCGGCGGCGTCGTTGACCCCGTCCCCGACCATCGCGGCGAGCGGGTGGGCGCGCAGGTAAGCGAACTTGTCCTCCGGCCGTTGCTCGCCGAAGGCCCGCCGGATGCCCAGCTCCGCCGCCAAGGCGGCAACTACCGGGTCCCGGTCCCCGGAGAGCAGGACCGGTTCGACCCCTTGCGCGGAGAGCGCCCTCACGACGGCCCGAGCCTCCGGCCGCACGCGGTCGGCGAAGCCGAAGACGGCGCGCACCTCATGGGCGTCCGCGAGCACGGCGGTGGTGCGCTCTGGCGGCGCCATCGGGTGGTGCCACAAGGAGGCCACCCACTCCGGCCGGCCGAGCGCATATGCTGTCGCCTCGACCGCGGCGGTCACCCCGCCGCCGGGGACCTCTCGGCGTGTGGCCACCGCCGGCAGCGGCTGATCCCCGGCCGCCTCCCGTAGCGCCCGCGCCACCGGGTGGGTCGACGAACCCTCCAGGGCGGCGGCCACGGTTAGCCAGTGGGGGTCGCGGTCACCCACCAGTTCCAGGCGCCCCTCGGTCAGCGTGCCGGTCTTGTCGAAGACCACCTCCCGGACCTCGGACAGGCGTTCCAGAGCCGAAGCCCGCGTCACCAGCACCCCGGCCTCTGCGAGCCGGGCCGTCGCCTGTGAGACGGCTGTGCCGGGGGCCAGGGACAGGGCGCAGGGGCACGCGATCACCAGCACGGCCACCGCCCGCGCCAGCGCCTGGGCGGGGTCGTGCAGCCAGAGCCCCGCAGTGACGGCCGCGAGCACGAGGACGAATGGGACGAAGTAGCGGCTCAGCCGGTCGGTTAGCTCCACGGCCCGCACCTTGTCCGCCTGCGCGGCGAGGACCAAGCGGACCATCTGCGTCAGTCGCATGTCCTCGCCCACCGCCGTGACCGCGATCTGCAGCGGATGTCCGACGTTCAGCGTGCCGGCCCACAGAGGGGCGCCCGTGTGTTTCAGGGCAGGGGTGGCCTCTCCCGTCAGCGTACCCTCCTCGACCTCGGCCGCATCGCCCAGCAGCGTTCCGTCCAACGGGATGCGGCTTCCGGTCGCCACCAGCACGCGG
>JAJZWQ010000064.1 GCA_021846605.1 Bacillota bacterium
GCGGCACTGCCGGGCGACGGGGGGCGGGGCGTCTGACCACGCTCCCGGGGGCGCCGCAGGGCCTGACCTTGTCGCGCACGACGAATGCCGGCTGCCGCCCCGGGTAGGGGGCCAAGCGGCGGTGGATGTGCCTGCCGCCGTCACGTTGCTCAACGCTCGTGGATCGCGGGCGGTACCCACGGCCACGGTCGCAAGCGGCGCACAGCGAACTGACCTCGGCGCCGGAGGCGTCGCCGACGGCAGTGCACGCACCCGCGTGACCGCGTGTGGCGAGCGGTCCCGATCCGCGACAGCGCGCAGAACCACCATGCCCGTGGGCTCAGCCAGCGCCGGCGGCAGCGCTTACCTGCCAGGCCGGGCTGCTGCTGGGCGGGCAGAGGAACAACCGGGCCCCCGCGGGCGCTGTGCCTGGACTGACCCCGCCTCGTCGGGGCTCGGCGGCGAGGGTGGCCGCTGGGGTGCACTTTCGGGCGGTGGGTGGCCGTGCCCGGCGGCCCACCGCCCCCGTCCTCAACCACCCCAGCCCGGGTGGCCGGCCAGGCTGGCGGCGGCATTCCACAGCGCGTTGCCCGGGTCGGTCAGGGTCGGGAAGGTGCCGGGCTTGCCGAAGGTGACAAAGCCGCAAGTGCCCTGGCTGACCGTCACCGCCTGCCCGTCCGATCCCGCAAACGTCAGGACGACCTCCCGCCCCAGGTCTGCGGGGCAATTCATTACCCCTGGCGCCGCCGTCGGCAGGCCCTGGACCAAGCCGCTGAGGTTGGCGATCTCCGCGCGGCTGGTTACCGCCATGCTGGCGACGGTGTTTTGCGGGATACCATCCAGCAGTTGGATCTGCACTTGGGTGACGCCGGCCGGCAGCTCCTCCGCCTTGGGCCGGGCCGGGACCCAGATGACCATCGCGTCATAGCGCACCAGCGTCTGCCCTGCCGTGCCCGCCTTGACGGAGACCTGCACCCCGGGCGTCAGGGCCGGCCGCCGTCCTCTGGGCGAAGGCCACCCCCTGGCTCGAGACGCCCCCCGGGCCGTTGGAACTGGCCGAGCCGACCTGGTGCAGCCCCTTGGCCGTTGCCTGCCGCCTGATCCAGGCCAGGACGGTCGCCGGGTCGGCGGGCACCTTCCACTGGCGGTACAGGTCGACGAGATTGCTGGACGCGGGTACGCCCATCGCCGGGGACAGACCGAGCACCGCGGGCACCTGCACCGGCGCGCCTCCAGCGGCCGGCGTATAGGCCTGGTCGCTGACCAGTTCGGCGCCCGGGTAGGCGGGCAAGAGGTTGAGCAGGGTCTGGGCCTGGGCCCGGGCCGCCGATACCGATGTCGGCTGGCCGGCGGCATTGCGGGCTTGGGTCTGGCCAGTCGGCGCGACGCCCTGGCGCGGCGCGTTGGCGTATCCCCCGGACCCGCAGGCCGAAAGCGCCAGCACCGTCCCCATCAGCGGTACGGCAAGCGGGATCCTGCTGCGGCGCATCGCGTCCCCCCTCCCGGGGACTCCGACGGCGGGAGCGCCTGCCTGGTTCCCGGGCGGCATCAGTTTTCGCGGAGCCAGGCGATGAGATCGGTGTTGGCCGGGGGCATCCCCAGCGCCCGCAAAAGCGCGGCCACCTGGCCGCGATAGGCGGCCGAATGGTGGGAGACGTGCAGCCACACCCAGCCCAAAGGGGTCTGGTGGGTGGCGCCCCCAGTGGTGCGGTACTGGATCGGCGCCTCGGGGTCCATCCCCCGGGCCACGTCGCGCCAGCCGCCCCACACCTCTGGCCAGAGGCGAACCAGCTGCGCGCGGTCGGTTGCGCCCCCGGGGGGACCCACCTGTACGGGGGAGCGTCCCCGCACCCGCTCAAGCCACGTCCATTCGGTGGCGAAGAGGTGCTCCACCGTGCCGGCCAGGGAGCCGTGGCTGGAGGGCAGCGGCTGTCGCCAGATCTCCTCGGGGAGGTCACGGACGGTGGCCCAAACTCGGCCGTCGGCCCATGCCAGGTATTCGGCCAGCTGTTGGTACCGGGCCGCCGTCGCGCCTGCCCCCGCCATCAGATCTCCCGTCCCACGCGCATGCCCTCGTAGATCGCCCGCTCGGCGTCGAGTTCGGCGGCCAACCGCGCCCCGCCGATCACATGGCAGGCGACCCGGCCGGCGAGTATCTGCCCGAGGCGATCTTCCGGCTCCTGGCCGCAGGCCAGGACGACCGTATCGGCGGGGATGAGCTCTGGCCCGTCTGGGCCGGCCACGATGACCCCTTCCGGGGTGATGGCCTGGTAGGTAATCCCGGTGCGCATGCGCACGCCGCGTTGGCGCAAGAGGGCCAAAAGCGCCCAGCGGGTGGTGCGGCCCAAAAGCGGCCCGATCCTGGACCCGCGGCGCAGCAGGGTGATCTCCCGCCGGCCGGCAAGCGACACCTGGGCCCGTGCGGCCTCAGGCACGCCGTAGCGCTGCAGGAAGGTGACGGCCTCGGGGGTGGCCGGTCCCTGTTCGGAGAGGAAATGGGCGAGGTCGCAGCCGACGCCCCCCGCCCCGATGATGGCCACCCGTTCCCCCACGGTGACGCGGCCGCTGAACACGTCGGGGTACCGCACCACATGCGGCAGGCCGACACCGGGGAGCGCGTCGGGATCGGGGACCCGCGGCCGGACCCCGGTGGCGATGACGACCGCGTCAAACCCGGCCAGTTCGTCCGGGCGCGGGTCGGCCGCCAGTTCGAGCCGCACGCCGGCGTCGGCCAGGGCCACCCCGTAATAACGGAGCGTCTCGGCGAACTCCCCCTTGCCGGGGACGCGCATCGCGTAGCGCAGTTGCCCGCCCAGGGAGGGGGCCCGTTCGAAAAGGGTCACGGTATGACCCCGCAAGGCCAACACGCGCGCGGCTTCCATGCCGGCTGGGCCCCCGCCGACCACGGCCACCCGCCGAGGGGCCGGAGCCTGGGACAGGGCCAGTTCGCGCTCGCGGCCGGCCGTCGGGTTGACCAGGCAGCTGGCCGGCCGCGGCGGACGGTCGAGCACGTGGTCCAGGCAGGCCTGGTTGCAGGCGACGCAGACGTTGATGCGGTCGGGCCGCCCCTGCTGCACCTTGCGCACGAACTCGGGGTCGGCCAGAAATGGCCGGCCCAAGGAGACGAAGTCGGCGGCGCCGGAGGCCAGCACGCGTTCGGCCACCTCCGGTGTGGAGATGCGGTTGGAGGCCAGGACCGGGATGGTGACGGCGTGGCGCACCCCTGCCGCCACACTGGCGAATGCGGCCCGGGGGACCAGCATACCGACAGTCGGAACCGGCGACTCGTGCCAGCCCACCCCGATGTCCAGGCCGTCCACCCCGACTCCCTCCAGCGCCTGGGCGAAGGTCAGGATGTCCTCCCAGGGGGTGCCGCCCTCGACGAGGTCCGCCCCGGATAGGCGGTAGAGGAGGGGGGAGTCCGAACCCAGCGCCCGGCGCACTTCCTCCGCCACCAGGAGCGGGAAACGGCGCCGGCCGGCCGCGTCTCCCCCCCAGCGGTCGGTGCGGGTATTGGTGGCGGGCGCCAAGAACTCGTTCAGGAGGTAGCCCTCTGAGCCCATGATCTCGACGCCGGCAAACCCCAGTTCCAGGGCCCGTCGCGCGCAGCCGGCGAACGCGGCCGCCAGTTCGGGCAGCTCGTCGGACCCCAGGGCCCGCGGCGGATCCGGGTTCAGACGGGTGGGGACGGCCGCGGGCGCAACCGGGGCCAACCCCGTGTCCGCGCGGTGGGCGTAGCGGCCGGCGTGAAACAGCTGCATCAGGATGTGGCCGCCCTCCGCGCGCACGGCCGCCGCCACCTGGGCCAGCGCCCGCTCGTCCGGGTCGCGGCCCGCGACGAAGTAGTTGCCGCCTTCCCCAACGCCGTCACGGGTCACGGCCACGCCGCCGCTGATGAGCAGGGCGGCCCCTCCCCGGGCCCGCGCGCGGTAGAAGGCAGCGATGCGCTCGGCATCGGTGTCCGGGCCCTCCAGGCCCAGGTGCATGGCCCCCATGCAGATCCGGTGGGGGAGTGGGAGGGGTCCGATGCGGCCGGGCCGGAGCAGGTAGGGCCAGGGGCTTGCGTGCTCTTGCATACGGGGGGGATTCGTCCGGACGCGCGTCCTCCCCTACCTTAGTGCGCGCCCGCCACGGCAGGATGCCGCAGGGGCGTGGTGAAGCTTTGCCAGCGTTTCCAGCGCAGGACCCAGGCGCGACATTCTCCGGCCGCGGCCGGTACGAGGTGAGGACCAGTGCTCCGACTGGTGGCCGAGCCACCCCCGCAGGGACGGCTGAGTGGAACCATTGCCCTGCCCGCCTCCAAGTACCATGCCCACCGGGCCCTGATCCTCGGCTCGCTGGCCGAGGGCTGTACCCGCATCACCGGCCGCACCGGGGCGCTGCATGTGCGCGCCACGTTTGGGGCGCTGCGGCGGATGGGCACGCGCATCCAGAAGGACGCCAGCGGCTACCGGGTGTGGGGCGGGCCCTACCGCCCCGTCGACACCGACATCAGCGTCGGTTCCTCGGGCAGCACGCTGCAGTTCCTGCTGGGGCTGGGGTGCCGGTCGGTTGGGCCCGCCCTCACCTTCGACGGCCAGAAATACTTCCGGCGGCGCCCCATCGGACCCATGCTCGCGGCCCTGGGCACGCTGGGCGTGGAACTGGAGAGCACCGGCGAGGGGCTGCCGGTGCGGGTGCACCCTGGCCGGCCCCGTGGCGGGCGGGTGGAGGTCTCCGGGCAGCTCTCGCAGTGGATCTCCGGCCTGCTGCTCCTGTCGCCGTTCGCCTCGCAGGACACCGAGATCGTGGTGACCGGGCCGCTGAACGAGCGCCCCTACCTTGAGTTGACCATCGCCATGATGGCCGCCTGGGGGGTGCAGGTGGAGGCGGCACCTGATCTGCGCCACCTGATGGTGGCTTCCGGCCAGCGCTACCAGCCTGCCGCCTACACCCTGCCGGCAGACCTGTCTTCGGCCGCCTTCCCCCTGGTGGCGGCCGCCCTGATGCCCTCGGACGTCACCCTGACGGGCATCGATCCGGATCCGGACCATCCGGAGGCGCGCATCCTGGACATCCTGGCCGAGGCGGGGGTGTCGTTGGAGTTTGACCCCGCCGGCCGCCGCGTGCGCATCCGCGGCGACGGCCGCCCGCAGGGGGTGCGCATCGACTGCCGCGACACCCCCGACCTTTTGCCCATCGCCGCCGTCTTCGGCGCGCTGGCCCGCGGCACGACGATCCTGGACAACGTGCAGACCAACCGGCTGAAGGAATCTGACCGCGTGGCCTCGATGCTGCAGTTGCGCAAGATGGGTGTGCGCATCGACGAGGAGGGGGACAGCCGCCTGGTGATCCATGGCGTCGACCGCTTGCGTCCGGCGTCCCTGTCCTCCTTCAACGACCACCGCGTCCTCATGAGTCTGGCGATCGCGGGCGCTCTGACCGACGGCGGCCCGACCGAGATCTCGTACCCCCAGGCCTACCGCATCTCCTACCCCGAGTTTCTCGAGCACATGCAGACCCTGGGGTTACCGCTGCGCGTGCAGCGCACGGATGCGGAATCGGATCCGGGGCCCTGGGCCAGCACGCCCTCGCAGGGCGCCGATCCCGAACTGACGAGCATGATGCCGGCGGAGTGGGCACGGGTGCACCGCCAGCGCGGCCTGTGGCCGGAGCGCCGCATCACGGACTACCTGGACGACGCGGCCGCCTGGACGCCGGACCGTCCCGCCGTGGTCGACCCCAGCCGGGGCGAGGAGAGGGCCCTCAGCTACCGGCAACTGCAGGACGCGGTGGACCGCGTCGCCACGGCGCTTGCCCGGCGCGGCGTCCGCCCAGGGGAACCGGTCGCCTTTCAGCTGCCGAACTGGTGGGAGTTCGTGGTGCTGCAACTGGCGCTGGTGCGGATCGGCGCCGTCGCCTGCCCGCTGATGCACATCTTCCGCGAGCGCGAACTCCGCTTCATGCTGAGGCAGAGCGGCTGCCGCTGGCTGTTTGTGCCCTCGGCCTTCCGCCGCCACGACTACGTGGCCATGGCGCGCGGCCTGCAGGCCGAACTGCCGGCCCTGGAGCACGTGGTCGTGGTGGGGGAGGCGCCAGCGGGGACGCTCTCGTTCGCCACGCTCCTGAAGGAGGCGCCCGACCAGCCCCTCTTGGCCAGCCGGCGACCGCGCCCCGACGCGGTGGTGCAGTTGCTCTACACCTCGGGCACCTCGGGTGAGCCCAAGGGGGTGCTGCACTCCCACAACACCCTGCTGGCCGGACTGCAGGCGCACATGCGCCATTTCCGCCTGACCGACCGGGACACCGGTTTCATCCCGTCGCCGCTGGGGCACCAGACCGGGTTCCTCTATGGCATGTGGTTGGCGGTGGCCCTGGGCGCGACCGCCGTGCTCCAGGACATCTGGGACGCGAAGGTGGCCTGGGACCTGATGGACCGCTGGAAAGTCGCCTTCGTCCAGGCCGCGACGACGTTCCTGGTCGACCTGACGGCGGTCTCCGAGGAGCGCGGAGCCGGTCCCGCGGGGCTGCGCATCTTCGTCGCCACCGGCGCCCCGGTGCCGCGCGTGCTGGCCCGCCAGGCCCGCGAGGTGCTCGCCTGCGAGGTCATCGGCGGCTGGGGTTCAACCGAGAGCGGCCTGGTGGCCGCCGGCAGTCCGGGTGATCCGCCCGACCGCCTGTGGCAGACGGACGGGCGCGTGATCGACGGCATGGCGATGCGGGTGGTCGACGACGCCGGTCGCGAGCTTGCGCCCGGCGAGCAGGGACGCTACCAGGTGTGGACGGCGGGGATGTTCGTCGGCTACCTGGGCCACCCCGAATGGTACCGGGGGGCCTTCCCCGAGCCGGGCTGGTTTGACACCGGCGACCTTGCGGTCATCGACCGCGACGGGTATATGCGCATCAGTGGTCGCATCAAGGACGTGATCAACCGCGGTGGCGAAAAGATCCCGGTGGCCGAAATCGAGGAGTGCCTGTATGCGCACCCGGCGATCGCCGAAGTGGCCGTCGTGGGGATGCCCGACCCGCGCCTGGGGGAACGCGCCTGCGCCGTCGTTGTCCTGCGCGAGGGGGCCCACCTGACGCTGGCGGATGTGCAGGCACACCTGGATGCCGCCCGAATGGCCAAACAATACTGGCCCGAACGGCTGGAACTCCGGATGCAGCTTCCCCGTACCCCTAGTGGCAAGATTCAGAAGTTCGTGCTGCGCCAGCAGGTGGCCGAGCGGGTGTAGGCCGGCCGCAGGCTGTGGCACCAGAGGCGGGAGGCAGGTGCGCGTGAGGGCGGAAGAGCTCGCAAGGCTCCGGGCGGAGATCGGGGAGTTCGTGCGGGGGCCCTGGCTGGAGTGGGGGGCGCGGGTCGAGCGGGAGGGGGTCGTCCCCCCGGAGATGTGGCAGGAGCTATCCGACTGCGGCTACCTGCGCCTGAGGGCGCCCCAGGAGCTCGGCGGCCAGGGGCTTTCCCTGCCCGACTACCTGCCCCTGCTGGAGGAATTCTCGCGCGGCCACGGGTCGTTGCGCATGATCGTCCACGTCCTGAACGGGATCTGGCGGCCGCTTGCGCGTTACGGCACCCCCGTGCAGGTGGAGCGGTTCGTGCGGCCGCTGGTGGCCGGGCGCATCGTGGTGGCGTTCGCCGTGACCGAGCCCGGGGCCGGGTCGGGGGCGGATGTCGCCACCACGGCCCGCCGCGACGGCGATCAGTACATCCTGAACGGTGAAAAGCACCTGATCACCTTCGGCTGCGGCGCGGACTACTCCCTGGTGCTCTGCCGCAAGGAGGGTGTCCCCGGGGCGGAGGGCACCATGACCCTCCTGGTCCCCAGGGACACGCCGGGGTTCGTGCGCGAACCCATGGCGGAGTCCATGGGCCTGCGCGGCGGCGACCATGCGCACCTGATCTTCCGGGAGTGCGCGGTGCCGGCCGATCACCGGATCGGCGAGGAGGGTGAGGGGCTGGCCGTCTCCCTGGAGGGGTTCCTCTATCCCAGCCGCATCAGCGTGGGGATGTCCTGCGTGGGGTTGGCTGCGCGCGCCCTGGAACTGGCAGTCGCCCATGCCCGCACCCGCGTGACGTTCGGTCGCCCCATCGGCGACCGGCAGATGGTTCAGGCCCTTTTGGCCGAGGCGGCCACGGATCTGGAGGCCGCCCGTCAGATCGTCCTCTGGGCCGCCCGCCAGTGGGAGGAGAACCCGCCGGCGATCGGCGAGTCCGCCATGGCCAAGCTCTTCGCGCTGGAGGCCCTGCAACGCATCACCGACCGCGCCCTGCAGGTCTTCGGCGGCATCGGCTACTTCCGGGATCAGGAGATCGAGCGCATCTACCGGGACGCGCGAGCCCAACGCTTCGAGGAGGGCACGGCGGAGATCCAGAAGACGACGATCGCACGCACGCTGCTGCAGTGAGTCCGGGGAGGGCTTGGGCCTGTACTTCGAGGAGTTTATGGTGGGCCGCGCCTGGGAGACCCCAGAGGGCGCCATCACGGCGGAGGAGATCGCCGAGTTCGCGTCCCGGTACGATCCGCAATTCCTGCACCTGGACCCGGAGGCCGCCCAGGTGGGACCTTTCCAGGGTATGATCGCTTCCGGGTTCCATACCCTTGCCGCCGTATGGGCACTGTGGCTGCGCCTGGAGCCGTTCGGGCAGGCAAGCGGCGGCGGGATCGGCATCGATGCGTTGCGCTGGCTGCGGCCCGTACGCCCCGGAGATCGCCTCCGGGCGCGGGTCGAGGTGCTGGAGTGCGCCCTGCGGGAACACTCCAGCCGGGGCCGGGTGGTGCTCGGCTTTGTGGCGCGTAACCAGCGGGGTGAGGAGGTGCTCACCTTCCGGACCCTCTGCTTGATCGCGCGGCGGCCGGAGCAGGGGCGGTAGGCGGGCACAAGCGGGTGAGGAGGCCTGGGCGTGGAGTTGCGGGTCGGCACCGAGGTGGAACCGGCGGTATTCGATGAAGGGCAGTTGGAGGGCGCTGGCGCCCGTGTGGTCCGGCACGTGCAGCCGGCCTGGATCAGCGTCGCCATCGACTCGGCGCGCCTGCAGGAACTGGCGCGCCTCCGGGGCGTCCTGGACATCCAGCCGATCGTGGCCTGCGAGGACCGGCTGGACCAGCTGCCGGAGGGCACCAACTGGGAGAAGGTGGCCGAGGGCGGGCAGAAGGACCTGTTGGACCTGGAGCTAGAGGCCGCCCGCCATGGCGGGGCGGTGGTGGCGCTGCGTCTGACGGCCGTGGCCAGGGATGTCTGCTTCGTGCGCGCCCATCGAACCGGCGCCGTGGATATCGAACTCTGGCGGGAAGACGCGCACGCGCCCGGGGGCCGCCAGCGCATCGCCGCCCACTCGGACGGCCTGCGGGACCGGAGCAATGCCGGCATGCACAACTGGACCGCCGGCGAACGCCGGCAGATCGCCATGTGGGTCGGCCACCTCCCCAGGGACCGATACCAGGTGCGCGCGGGCGTGGTTGATGGCTGGCTGCGCGTGGCCGGCCGGCCACAGCCCTGCGTTCTGGAGTTGGAGCTGACCGACGTGGGTGGGGACGGTGACTGAAGGCCGGATGTCGTCCGACCCGTCTGCCACCGTCGCCGGCATCATTGGTACGGCCGGTCACGTGGACCACGGCAAGACCACGCTGGTCAGGGCCCTGACCGGCGTGGACACCGATCGCCTCCCCGAGGAGAAGCGGCGCGGGATCAGCATTGAACTCGGCTTCGCCGAGCTGGTACTTCCCTCGGGACGGCACGCGGCGATGGTGGATGTTCCGGGGCATGAGCGCTTTGTCCGGCAGATGGTCGCCGGTGCCAGCGGCATCGACCTCGCGCTGCTGGTGGTGGCGGCGGACGAGGGCATCATGCCCCAGACCCGGGAGCACCTAGAGATCGCGCTTCTTTTAGGCGTGCGCCGGGCTGTCGTGGCCTTGACCAAGGTGGATCTGGTTGAGCCGGAGTGGCTGGACCTCGTCCGCGAGGATGTGCGGGCCCTTTTGTCCGGCACCCCCCTGCGCGGGGCCCCCCAGATCCCGGTCTCCGCCCCCACGCGCGCGGGCCTGCCAGAACTCTTGGCGGCCCTGGACGCCGGCCTGCCCGCGCAGCATGCCCGGCCGGCCGATGGCCTCGTGCGCCTCCCTTTGGATCGTGCCTTCAGCGTCGCCGGCTTCGGTACGGTGGTCACCGGAACCCTGGCCAGCGGCACGGTGGTCCCCCAGGACCGGTTGGAATTGCTGCCCCCTGGGGCGGGGGTGCGCGTGCGGGGGCTGCAGGTCCACGGCCGTCCGGTGGAACGCGCAGCGGCGGGCCAGCGGGTGGCGGTGAACCTCACCGGCGTGGAACGTGCCGACGTGCCGCGGGGCGCGGTCCTCGCCACCCCCGGCACCCTGGCCGCCCACGACCTTCTGGCCGCTCGCGTGGACCTTCTCCCGGGACGGACGCTTGCGCATGGCCAGCGGCTCCACGTCCACGTCGGGACGGCTGAGGCCATCGGCCGCCTGACCCTCCTGGAGGGCGACGCGCTTGCTGGCGGGGGATCGGGCCTGGCCCTCCTGCGCCTGGAGCGGCCGGTGGTGGCCGGCCGCGGGGACCGCTTCATCCTCCGCCAGTATAGCCCGGTCACCACCCTGGGCGGAGGCCGGGTGCTGGACACTGGGCACCGCTACCGCCGCCGCCGCGCCGATGACCTAGCGGCGTTGGCGCGCGCCGAGCGCGGGGACCCAGCCGAGCTGCTGCTGGCGGCCCTGGCCCAGCCCGCGCCCCAGACGCTCGCGGCGGCCAGCCGCCGCGCGGGGCTCTCCGCCGAGCAGGCCGGCCAGGCGATCGGCGTGCTGCGGGCGGGGGGGCGGGTGGTCATGCTGGACGGGGGCGGGGAGGGCGCGTTCCTCCAGGCGGCCGACCAATGGGAGCACCTGCGCGCGCGCGTGCGGGAGGCACTGGCCGCCTACCACCAGGACCACCCGTTGCGGTTGGGAATGCCACGGGAGGCCCTGCGCCAGCATGCGCTTGGCCAGCCGGAACCGCGTGCGGCCGCGGCCGCCGTCCGCAGGCTTGCCGAGGAGGGCCTGGTACGGGCCGACGGGGAGTTAGTGGCGCTGGTGGGGCACGCGGCGCAACTCGCCCCTGAAGCGGCCGGGCAGGCGGAGCGGGTGGTCGCCCGGCTGCGGGCGGCGGGATTCGCACCCCCCCCGATCGGCGAGGTGCTGGCCGCCGAGGCGGTGGGGGGCGATCCGGAGGCGCAGGCAGAGCTGCTTGCCCACCTGGTCGCGACCGGCCGTCTGGTACGCGCCGATGGCCAGCTGTATTTTGCCGCCGAGGTTGCCGCCGACGCGGCCGAACGGGTGCGCGGCTACCTGCGCGCGCACGGCACCATCACAGTGGCCGAACTCCGCGACCTCTTCGGGGTCACGCGCAAGCACGCCGTACCGTTGGCCGAGTACCTGGACGGCATGCGCGTCACCAGGCGCGAGGGCGACGTGCGCCGCCTGGCCTGACCCCCTCAGGTTGGTGATCTCCCCGACCTGGGCCCGGTCGAAGTGGGCCAAGCAAGCCGTGCAACCCGCGCGGGAGGCCGGTGCAAATTCCCCCGATCCACCGGGGGCCGACCAAACTCGCGATCTGACCCCGCCAGACGAAGCGGCCCAGGCCGAATCCCTGGGCTGCCGAGCGCTGCGCGACCATGGACACCAAGCCGAGCCGGTGCGACGACGGCCCTTGCCCGACGCTGAGGGGCGCACCCGCGTGTGCGCGGCCAGCCCTCCGCCCGCGACGCGATCGCCCGCCCCGCCAAGCCACAGTCGGCGGCCAGTCCGGCGATCCAGGCGCAACGGGATCACGGGGCCGTCGGGGGGCCGGGGAGTCGCTGGTGGAGGGCCAGCCCCCGTGCCCGGGTCCGGGTGGGGAAGTGCCGCTGCAGGTGCTGGCGCTTCGGGTGGTGAAGCCGCCCGGGGCCCGGCCAGGTGCCGCCTGCCCGACCCCGCCGCTGGCCGAGCCCCCTTTCGCCGTGGGGAGGAGGTCAAGATAAGGAGCGTTTGCATGGATCGGATCGCAGAATCGCCCAGCCTGCGGCCCCCGGCCGTTCCCCTCGTGGCCTGCGACCCCTACTTCAGTGTCTGGTCGTGCGCCGACCGGCTCTCTGACGACGTCACCCGGCACTGGACGGGAGCGCCCCAGGCCCTGGCGGCCCTGATCCGTGTAGATGGCCATTGCTACCGGGTCATGGGCGCAGAGCCCCGCCGCGTGCCGCCGCTGGAGCAGATCGGGCTCGAGGTGCTGCCGCTGCGCACCCTCTACACGTTTGAGGGCAGGGGCATTCGGCTCCGGCTGCGCTTTACGACCCCCATGTTGCCAGACGACCTGGATGCCCTGTCGCGGCCCATCACCCACCTGACCTGGGAGGTGCTGGCCGTCGACGGCGCGCCCCACACCGTGTCCCTGTACTTCTCCGCGGCCGCCACGCTGGCGGTCGACCACCCCGACCAGAACGTCGTCTGGTCGCGCCTGCAGATCGCGGGGGCTCCGGCGATCGGCATCGGCTCCCAGGATCAACACCTGCTCGGGAGATCCGGTGACCACACCCGCATCGACTGGGGTTTCGCCTACTGTGCCGCGCGTCCCGTGCCCGGGTTATCCATGGCAGTCGGGGACGCGTGGATGATCCGCGATGCCTTCATCAGCGAGGGGCACCTGCCCACCAGCGATGATCCGGCCATGCCCCAGCAGGCCCACGGGGTGGCGATGGCCTTCGTCCACGACCTTGGGGAGGTGACGGCCGAAGGCGCCTCCCGACACCTGCTGCTGGCCTATGACGATGTTTTTGCCGTCGAGTACCTGCACCGCCGCCTGCGGGCCTATTGGCGGCGCAATGGTGGTGACGCCGCCACCCTCATCAGCGACGGCCTCCGCGATTACGAAGAACTGGAGCGACGCTGCGCCGCCTTCGATGCGGCGCTCATGGACGATATGCGGCAGGTGGGGGGGCCCCGCTACGCCGCGCTGGGCGCGCTTGCCTTCCGCCAATGCCTGGCGGCGCAGAAGCTGGTGGCGGATGTCGACGGCACGCCGCTGCTGTTCTCCAAGGAGAATGACAGCAACGGCTGCATGGCCACCGTGGACGTGACGTACCCGACCGCGCCCTTCTTCCTGGTGTTCAATCCGGACCTGCTTTCCGCCACCCTGAGACCAGTGCTCGCCTATGCGCGCCTGCCCCGCTGGCGCCACCCGTTTGCGCCGCACGATCTCGGCACGTATCCGTTGGCGAATGGCCAGAAGTACGGGGGCGGGGAGGCGACCCTGGACGCGCAGATGCCGATCGAGGAGTGCGGCAATCTGCTGCTCCTGGCGGCGGCTTTGGCGGAGGCGCGGCCAGATGACGCCTGCCTCCTGGAACACCGGGAAGTGCTGGCGTCCTGGGCGGAGTATCTGCTCGCGCACGGGTACGATCCGGAAAACCAGCTCTGCACGGACGACTTTGCGGGCCACCTGGCCCACAACGCGAATCTCTCGCTCAAGGCCATCTTGGCGTTGGCGGGCTATGGGCGCTGGTGCGCGGCGTCGGGGCAGGCCGAGGCCGCGCGGCGCTATCGCGAGGCGGCGGCTGGGTTCGCGCGGCGGATGATGGCGATCATTTCCGGCTCGCCTTCGACCAGCCGGGAACCTGGAGCCAGAAATACAACCTGGTCTGGGATCGGCTGCTGGGCCTGGACGTCTTTCCGGCAGAGGTGGCGCGTAAGGAGCTCGCCTTCTACCTCGGTCAACTCCGTCCGTTCGGCCTGCCGCTGGACAGCCGCAAGGACTACGCCAAGCTCGATTGGGCGGTGTGGACCGCAACGCTCGCCGAGCGCGAGGAGGACTTCGCGGCGCTGATGGAGCCAGTGTACGGGTTCGTCGAACAGACGCCCGACCGAGTCCCGCTCTCCGACTGGTACATGACCACCGATGGGCACCGTTGTGGCTTCCGCGCCAGGTCCGTGGTGGGGGGCATCTTTCTCAAGATGTTGAGCGACCCGGCCATGTGGCGCAAATGGTCCACGCACCGGTCCAGCTGAAGCGGGGGCGATGGGTGGGGCGGGCTGTGGGCCGTGATCGGCTACCCGCCCCGCGCTCAGTTGGTCGACTGCCCTGCGACCCACGTCGGGTGTGACCGGACACCCCTGCCGGCTGCGGTCAGGGCGGCGTCGCCGCCGCCCTGACTTTCGCCGGTCACAGGAGTTCCGCGTGCAAGCCGGCATCCACGCCTCAGTTACCCACCGATGCCGTGGCCGGCGCCGCCGGGAAGTGCCGCGCCAGCTTGGCGCGCAGGAAGGCAGCTGAGCGGCGCAATTCGTCCATGCCGTCCATGCCGTCCTCGATCGAGATCCAGCCGTCGAAGCCCACTTTGGCCAAACGCGAGAAGATCGCATCGTAATCGTTGTGCCCGCGCCCGACCTCCCCGTGGTGGAGGATGTTGGCGTACCCGACGCTGTCTTCGATCGTGCGCAACTCGGCGATATCGTGGCCGGGCAGGAGATGGCGGTCGCTGGCGTGCATGCTGACCACGCGTGGTAGGACGTGGTCGAGGATGACCAGGGGGTCCTCGCCGGCGAGCAGCGCGTTGCTGGGGTCGAAATTGACGCCGAACCAGGGCGAGTCGATGGCCAAGGCGATCTCGACGAAGACATCCAGGTGTTGGGCGAACTCGGGAAACTCCCAGTAGTTGTCTTTGTAGTGGTTTTCCATAGCCAGGGTCACTCCGCGGCGTTCTGCGTGCGGCAAACACGCCTCAATGCACTCGCGGGTCCAGGTGATGCCCTGCTCCCGCGTGATCCCGGGCCGGCGCTGTCCCGAGAGCACCCGGCAGGTGCGGCGGCCGGGTGCCCCAAAGGCGGCGACGACATCGATGGCCGCCCGCTGCCGTTCCACCTCCGCGGCGCGCCAAGCCGGATCCGGATGGGTGAAGTCCGGGGAGTAGCAATACATGGGGACGACCATGCCATGGCGGGCGATGTGTGTGCGCACCGACTCCAGGTAGCTCGGATCCGTCCCGCGCAAAAACCCCGGGTAGAGTTCCAGCCCTTCGACGCCTAAGGTGGCCGCCATCTCGATCCAGTCTTCCAGGGTCATGGTGTGGGTCACGCAGAGCTCGTCCATGAAGCATTTGGGGAACACAGCTAACTGCGGCACCGGATCCCTCCTCGCATATTCACCACTTGTTCAGGATGGCGCCCTCTGCGGCCAACCAGCTCTGCAGGGCCGCCACCTCCGCGGTGCCGAAGCGGGCCAGCGGCACGCCTTCGTGCAGCGCCAGCGCGGCGGCGGCCCCGGCGGCGTCGCCAAGCACGCAGAGGTTGGGCGCCGCCCGCAGTGCCCACCACGCCCGCGATTCGATCCTGGCCGCGTACCCGGGAACGAGCAGGTTGGAGAGCGAAGGCGCCAGCACCGCGTCCAGCGGCAGGTACATAGGATTGGTGGCCGCCGCGGTGGTCCGAACCACCTCGCCGTGGGTGTAGCCGGCGTTCTCTGGCCAGTAGAACCCCAGACCCACGCGCCGGTCGCGGTGGCGGGCATCCACGCCATCGGCGAGGCCGGCACCCGCACCGGTCATGTCTTCCACCTTCACCGCGTACGGCGTCGGCCCGGGGGCGACGCCATGCACCGTCTCGCGCAGCAAGAGCGTCTCAGCGCAGCGGGGGCTGTCCCCAACGGTGGCCAGCCGCACCCGCTCGAATCCCGGGAAACGGCGGAGCGCGCCCAGCATGTCCGACGAGGTCGCGGTCGCGACCGCCTCGCGATAGGCGGTGTCCAGGTCGCGCGACTTGACCGGCCCGACCTCGACATCGCGTTCGGTACCGGCATCGTACGCCCGGCGGCGCCCGTCGACATTATAGACGAGCAGCGCCGAAACCCAGAAGACGCCGCCCTCCTCCTCCCACCCCCGGGGCGGTCCGACGCGAAAGCCCGGATGGGCGTTGGCGAACGCCGCGAGCACGGCGTCGTTGGCCGCGATGCCGGCCGCGCCCCAGAAGGTGCG
>JAJZWQ010000281.1 GCA_021846605.1 Bacillota bacterium
CTCAGCACGATGAAGGCCACGGCGGCCAGCAGCACGAGCGCCGCGACACAAAGGCCCGCCGCAACCCACCAAAGCGACAACCCCGGCCGCGCGGCCGCCCGCCGGCCGGAAGCCGCAGGGGTGCGGCGCGTCCGCGCGGTGGGCGCCAGGGTGTGGGGATAGGGATGCGCCGCCCGCATCTGTGCCACGGAGACCACCTCCTTGGACGGTGCGGACCGGCGCCGGGCGGGGCCGGCCGCCCCCCGCCTCCATCCGCCCTATCCATACGCCATATCCATACGCCCCGCCCGGCCCGGACCCGGGGGTCGGCACCGGGGCGCGGCGGCGCGCCCACGCCCCACCGCGGATCGCACCGACAGGCCGGGCGCGGCCGACGCCCCGTGCGTCCGGCATCCACAGCCTCCGGGGCGTTATCCCCGCCCGGGCGCGACGGTCAGGCGGTCTCCTCCGCCGGCAGGATGCGGCAGGCGTTCACCGGGACCTCCACCCAGACGGGACTGCCGTCGGCCAGGCGCTCGCCGCCGATCACCACGACCTCGGCCTGGCTGCCGGCCAGCCGCAGACGGTGCCGCCACCCCTGATCGTGCCACCCGCTGCGCCGCACCTGCGCCGACAGCACATTGACGACGCCGTCGGTCGGGCGGTGCGGGTGCAGTCGCGCCGCCTCGGGCCGGAAGAAGGCAACGACCGGCGTCCCGGTCCGGGTTCCCGTCCAGGTACCGGCCAGGCGAATCCCCTCAGACACCAGCACCTCCGCGCCGCGGGCGCCCTCCAGCCGCCCCGGGATCAGATTGGCCGACCCCAGGAGGGACGCGACCACCGAATCCACCGGCGCCCCATACACCTCCTGGGGTGAACCGTCCTGACGCAGGCGGCCCCCGGCAAAGACCAGCACACGGTCCGCGGTGCCCATGGCCTCTTGCCGATCGTGGGTCACGTGCACCACCGTGACCCCCAGCGAGCGGTACAGCACCGACAGTTCGTCCCGCAGGGCCTCCCGCAGCGGCGCATCCAGGTTGGAAAACGGCTCGTCCAGCAGCAGCAGCGCCGGCTCGGCCGCCAACGCCCGGGCGATGGCGACGCGCTGCTTTTGTCCACCGGAGAGCTCATGCGGGTAGCGTCTCGCCAGATGCTCGATGCGCAGCAACTCCAGCCACCTCGCGGCGGCCTTCTCCCGGCCGGGGGCGCGCCGCATGCCGAACGTGACCTGTTGCAGCACACGCATATGCGGCCACAGCGCGTAGTCCTGAAAGACCAACCCGATCCGGCGCCGTTCCACCGCGAGGTGGCGCCCGGGTCCATCCAACAACCGGTCCCCCAGCGCGATGCGGCCCGCGTCGGGCCGCAGCAGGCCGGCGATCATATGGAACAAGGAAGTCTTGCCACTGCCGGAAGGACCAAGCAGCGCACAGTAGCTGCCGCCCGGGATCTCAAACGACACCTGGTCGGCCACCACCACCGAGCGGCCAAACCTCTTGTGAAGCCCCTCCACCCGCAGCGTCTCACCCATCGCCCTCCACCCTTCCCCCGGCCCACCCGTCAGGCCCCCTGGTCGCGCCATCGAGCCGCAGCCCTGGCCGGCGCGGGCACAAAGCGCCGCAGGACGGTGCGCAAGAGGAGGACCAGCGCGATCAGGAGCACCGCGGCGCTCACGGCCAAAGCGGTTCCGACGCCGTACAGCTCCGTGTTGAAGAAGTGGTTCACCTCGACCGCCAGGGTCGGGTGGCCGGCGGGATACAGGAACTCAGAGGCCGGCAGCTCAAATGCCGTGTTGGCCAACACGAAAAGCCAGAGCACCAGCACGCCGTCGGCAAGCAGCGGCAGGATCACGCGCCCCAGGAGCCGCCCGATCCCCGCGCCCAGCACGCGCGCGGCAGACAGGAGCCGCCCGTCCAGTTGCTGCAGGGAGCCCATCTGGAACCGCAGGACGTAGGGCAGCCCGCCGGCGAGGTAGGCCAGCGTCAGGCTCCAGACCGTGCCGAAAAGATGCAGGTGCACCCGCGCCAACCATGGCTCGTTCCAAAGAAAGACGTACCCGGCGGCCAGGATCATCCCCGGAATGCTGATGGTCCAGAGGGACACGCCCTCCAGCCACGCGCCGAGGCGCCCGGAGCCATGCGTGCCCAGGTAGGCCAGGAGCGTCCCCAAAAGGACGGCCGCCGTCGCGGTCACCACCGCCAGCCGCATGGAGTATCCCATCGCCGCGACGCCGCGCGCCCCCACCTGGGCGCCCAGCGCGGCATAGTTGGAAAGGGTCAGGTGGTAGGAGCCCATGCCGAAGCTGAGGGACTTGGAGACCGACTCCAAGAGGATGGAACCGGCGGGAATGCCCAGCGCCAGAAGGAAAAACCCGCTGACACCCGCAAAGACGGGCCAGCGCCAAGGACCGAGGCGGGTGGGCTCCGGCGGGCGGTACCCGGCGTGGATGGTCGCAAAGCGGCTGCCGCCCAACACCCACAGCTGCAGCACGATCGCCAGCCCCACGGCCAACGTCAACAGCAGCGCGAGCGCCCCGGCGCCGGAGAAGTCGGTGGGGATGTCATACATCGCCGAGTAGATACCGTACGTCAGGAGCGGAAACTGGTGGCTTTCGGCCA
>JAJZWQ010000065.1 GCA_021846605.1 Bacillota bacterium
GGCACACCGTGGCGGCGTTGCCGCTTGCAGTGCGGCACTGGGACTGTCCCGCGTGCGGCGCCGTCCTGGACCGGGACGTGAACGCGGCGCAGAACATCAAGGATGCGGGGCTCGCGGCACTGGCCGCCGGGCAGGCGGCGTCTGCCTGTGGAGGGGACGTAAGCCCTACCCGGAAACGGGTGGGCGGACCCCGGCGAAGCAGGAAGCCCCGGTGAGCGATTACCGGGAATCCCCCGGCTTTAGCCGTGGGGAGGAGGTCAAGCGGTTCTGGGCGGGCGGCCGGAGGGCCGCTGCCCGGCGCGGTTGTGGCCGCCCCTTCCCCGGGCATTCTGCCAGGGGGAGATGCGATGCCGTTCCGCCGTCATCCCGAGCGCCACTTCCAGGCGAGCGAGTCCGTGCGCGACGTCGTGATCGGGATGTCGGACGGGCTGACGGTGCCGTTCGCCTTGGCCGCCGGCCTAGCCGGCGCCGTGGGTGCCGCGCGCGTCATCATCATCGCCGGGCTGGCGGAGATCGCCGCCGGATCGATCGCCATGGGGCTGGGAGGCTTTCTGGCGGCGCGGACCGACGCCGAGCACTATGCCAGCGAACGGGCGCGCGAGGGGCAGGAGGTCGCGTCCTGGCCGGATGAGGAGATCGCCGAGGCGGTGGACATCTTTGCCGGCTACGGGGTTCCCGCCGAGGACGCCCTCCCGGTGGTCCGGCGGATGAGCGCGCGGCCCGCATCCTGGCTGGACTTCCTGATGCGCTTCGAGTTGGGCCTGGAGGCACCCGATCCGCGGCGGGCTCTGCGCAGTGCCCTCACCATCGCGGCCTCCTACATGGTGGGCGGGATGGTGCCGCTCTCCCCGTACTTCTTCGCCCGGGACGTCGCCCACGCCCTGCCCGTCTCGGTCGGCGTGACCCTGGCCGCCCTCGCCGCCTTCGGGTACGTCAAGGGACGGCTGACGGGCGTCCGCGCCATCCGCTCCGCGCTGCAGACCGTCCTGGTCGGCGGGCTGGCGGCCACCGCCGCGTTCCTGCTGGCGCGGCTGATCGGCGGCTGACCGGCGAGACCACCCAAAGGCGGCCGCGCCCGTGGCCGGGATCGCGTCGGCGACTTTGCCAGAAGGACGGGGGGGCGCCGGCGGCAACGCCGGGCCCTACCCTCGATGCACCCGCGGCCAGGCGCTCAGATCTCCACGGTTTCGCCGGGGCGTGGCGCCCGCACCTGGACGGGCAGGCCCCGTCGCTCCAAGGCCTCCTGGAGGCCCGCCGGGGTCCCGGTCAGACCCGGGAAGGTGCCGTGATGACCGGGCACGACCGTGCGGACCCCCAGGAGCCCGCAGGCGTACGCCGCCTGCTCGGGGTCCATGGTGAACAGGCCGCCGATGGGCAGGACCGCCACCTCGGGACGCCAGAGGTCGGCGATCAGCCGCATGTCGCCGAAGGCCATGGTGTCGCCGGCGTGGTAGATGCGGCGGCCGTCCTCCAGGGTGACCACGTAGCCGGCGGCCTCCCCTCCGTAGACGATCCGGTCGCCGTCCTGGATGCCGCAGCTGTGGACGGCGTTGACCATGGTGGCGCGCACCCCGCCTCCGAGGTCCGCCGTGCCGCCCTTGTTGATCCCGACGGCGCCGGAGACCCCCTTCCCCTGCAGCCAGATCGCCGTCTCGTGGATGGCGACCGTCTGTGCGCCGCTGGCGCGGGCGATGTCCACCGCGTCGTGGATGTGGTCGAAGTGGCCGTGCGTGATCAGCACCGCGTTGAGGTCGTCCATGACCGCACGCTTGCACGCCTCCGGCGCCACTGGGTTGTGCTCGACCCAGGCGTCCAAGAGGATGTGCCGGCCCCCAGGGGTCTGCAGGTGGAACGTCCCGTGCCCCACCCAGGTGAGACGGGCTGCCGTCGAGGCCATCGGGCTCCCCCTTCCTGATCCGGGCCGCGGCGCGCCGCGTTCAGCCCGGTCCCGTACCGTGCCCCTGGCTTCTCTCCGGGGACGTCCGTTCCTGGGTCTCCTCGCCAGGCATCGTCCCTCCCCCTTGCGCGCGCCCATCTACCAGGTCCGGGCCGCGCCCTCGGTCACCGTGACGGACAGTGCCCGCCCGAACGCCTTGCGGAAGTCCCCAGACAGGGAGAGGACGCCCCCGAAGCCGTGCCGCGGGCCGGCGCCCACGCTGATGTGCACGGCCGATGGCAGCACGCCGACCGACACCGGCGCGGCCTGCCCGCGCGCCTCGCCGTCCAGCCCGTGCGCCAGCGCCACGCAGACCCCCATGCAGGTCGCCAGTTGGGGATCGGCCGGGTCCAGCATCGAGGCGTACGGGGCCAAGAACTGCCGCACCTTGGCGCTGCTGGCGGAACCGGTCGCCGCCGCCAGCAGCAGGCGTTCCCGGTGGTCGAGCCCGAACAGGCGTCCCTCGCGCAGGATGTAAGAGGCGTGGCGCTCCCAGTCGTAGTAGCTGACCGTGGTGCCGACGTCCCGTAGGCGCGCGGCCACGGGCACCAGGCGCGCGCCGACCCCCTGGGCGTCCAGGGCCAGCGGGGCCAGGCCCTCCCAGACGGCCGCGGCCAGGCCCGCCAGGCGCGCCGCGCGGGCGGCGGGCAGCGCGTGCAGGAGTTCCAGGTTGGTCACGCTGGCCGCCAGCACGTCGGGCACCAGCGGGGTCCGCTGGTCGGCGAGCAGCGTGCGGTAGAGCAGGCCCTCCCGCAGGCCGCTGCCGCTGACCACCACGCGCTCCGGGTGCAGTTGCTCCACCACCCAGCCCAGCAGGGCGGCGCCCGCGGCCAGGATCTCGGCCCGGTCCGCCGCCACCCCGGGGAGGCGCAGCCGTTCCCGCGCGGTCAGCCCGGCCAGCCGGTCGCGCATGGCCAGGACGGCCGCCGGGCCCAGCGTGTAGTTATGGGTGGCCGCCAGCGGGTACTGCCGTTGGCGCCGATCGAGTTTGGCCAGGGCCCGCACGCTCCCGCCGATCCCGATCAACGGCAGGCCGGGGGTGGCGTGCATCCAGTCCACCGCGGCCGCCGCCTCCTGCCGCAGCGCCTTCCCCAGTTCCGCCAGCGCCCCCGGCTTGGCCCGTCCGGTCAGGCCGAACCGTTCGGCGGTGTTGACCGCGCCCAGGGTGATGCTCGTGCTGGCCGTCCGCGTCCGGCCGACGAAACGGGTGATCTCCATGCTGCCGCCGCCGATGTCGACCGTGAAGCCGTCGGTTTCGGCCAGGGTGTTGAGCACACCCACCAGCCCCAACTGGGCCTCCTCGTCGGCGCTGAGCAGGCGGATGCCCAGTCCCGTGGCGGTGTTCAGTCGCTGCAGGAACGTGTCGCGGTCCTTGGCGCGGCGGACGGCGGCGGTGGCGACCGCCAGCCAGCGGGAGACACCCCAGTCTGCGCCGGCGGCCAGGAAGTCCTCCAGGACCCGCACGGTATCTGCGGCGGCCTGCGCGCCCAGGCTGCCATCCGGCTGCGGGCGCGCCGCCAAGCGGAGCGCGGCCTTCTGCTCGTGGCGCACCAGGTGCGCGCCGTTGGCACGCACCTCCACCACAGATAGCCGCACCGTATTGCTCCCGACATCGATGATGCCCAGTGCCGGCACCGGGGTCAGCCCCTCCTGGCCGCAGGCAGGCGGCGCGGCGCGCGGCGCGCGTCCGGGTCCGCTGGATAGATGCCGAGTTCCCGGCCGAAGACCTGGGGAAACAGATCCGCCTTCCGCGCGAGCACCCGGCGCAGGGGTGTGACCCGCACCCCGCTGACCTCCAGGCGGACGCTGGTGGGGCCCACGTCCACGCGCGCCAGGCGGCCCTGCCCGTCGTGGGCGTAGTCCAGGCCGTCGGCCATGCGCAGCAACGCCGACAGCATCAGCGCCGCGGCCTTGCGCCGCCGCCCCCAGGAGGCGGGGCCCAGGCGCGGGCGGCGGCGGTGGTTGCGGGCCACCAGCGCCACCAGCGCGCGCCAGTCCGCTGGGTAGCCATCCAGGAGGGCGTCGCCCAGGATGAGCGTGGCGCTGTGGCGGTGGTGGCGTCGCGGGTTGATGAAGTACCCGATGTCGTGCAGGAGGGCGGCGTGCTCCAGGACGGGCCGGTACGCCGCGGGGAGGCCGTGCAACTCCCGCAGGCTGTCGAACAGCTGACAGGCCAGTTGGGCGACCTGCGCGGCGTGCGGCGCGTCGTAGGCATACTTGTCCCCGAGGGCCAACACGCGCGGAAGTTGGACCGTGAGGTCTGTAGGCGCGGACTTGGGGGAAGGTGTGGGCGCGCGCCGGCCGCCCCCGAGCAACGCCACCTGCTCCGCTGCCGTCATCTGAGGCCCCCCTCTCCCAGGCAGTCGGCGACCACGCGGCGGAGCGCCTGCTGGACGCGCGCCGGGTCGGCCGCCGACGAGACCATGCACCACCGCTCGCCACCGAGGCGCGCCAAACGCCGCAGTTCACGATCCAGCATACTCTGATAGCGGATGAAGCTGCGCAAGGGGTCGGCGCTGAGCGGGAGATCCCGGCCGGACTCCGGGACGCTCGGTAGGCCGCCGCGCGTGATCTCCCGCTCCAGGCGCAGCCGCGGGCGGGCATGGAGGTGCACCGTCAGGTCCGGCTCCGGCGCGTTGGGCAGGATGTCTTCCAGGTACGCCCGCTCGACGCCGCGGCTGGCGCAACGCGCCAGGGCCGTTCCGGTCCAACGGTCGGCGACCACGGCGAATCCCGCCTCCAGCGCGCCGTGCACCATGCCCTCGGCCTGGGCCGTCAGGTCCGCCGCATACAGCAGCGCCAGCGCGTGGGGTCCAGTGCCCGGCCGCCCCTGATACTCGCGGAAGGCCCGGGCGGCCAGCGCCGAGCGTCCCAGACCCGCGTGGCAGGTGGGCCAGCCCAGGTCCTGCAGCCAGGAGAGCAGAAGCCGCACCTGGGTAGACCGCCCCGCCCCGTCCCCCCCCTCCAGCACGATGAACCTGCCGGGCCGGGCCTTGGGCGGCAACACCGAGGCCATCTGCGCACGGCACTCCCCTCGGCGGGGCACGTCGGTTCCCGACCCGTCGATCAACCCGCGGCGTGCGAGGGCGGCGGAGCCGGCCCGTACCCCGCCAACGCCGCCCCGGCGAGCTCCCTGAACTGGGCCTGCTGCACGCGGGCCGGCTGGGTGGCGTCGATGACGGCCAGGCCCTCGGCCTCCACCATGGCATCGTAGCGGTCGAGGACCCGCTGCTGGAAGATGCGGTAGCTCTCCGCTGGATCGGTCGATAGCTTCAGGTCCAAACCGGCCTCGTGGTAGCCGGGCTCGCCGCGGCCCGCCCGGATGCGGGCCAGCGCCACGTCCACCGGTACCCGGAAGAAGACGGTCAGATCCGGCCGCGGCACCATGGCATACAGGCGTCGCACCCAATCCGGGTCCAGACCGCGCGCCGCGTCCCGCGCCATCGCCGTGTAGACCCAACGATCGGCCAACACGAGATGACCCACGCGCAGGTGCGGGAGGATCTGCTGCTCGAAGCGGTCGGCCAGATCGGCGGCGTGCATGAGGCTGAAGGTGCGCGGGGTGAGCGCCCGGGCGCGCTTGGCCTGCCGCAGTGCCTGGTGGACCAGGGCCGAGGAGTTCCAACTGGTGAGGTGGACGGTGTGCCCCGCGGCGCACAGCCAGGCGCGCAGCAGTTCCATGTGCGTGCTCTTGCCGCTGCCGTCGATGCCTTCCACCGCCAGCAGCCGGCCGGGAAGGCGCAGGGGAGCGGGGTACGTCTGGAGTGCGAGCCCCGCGGCCCCCTGCGCGCGATCCGCCGCCTGGACCACCGTCTGTGCCCCCTGCCGCGTGTCGTCTGGCGCGATCTCCTCATATCATGGGCGGACGCCCGGATCCACCGCAAGCCGTACCACCCTGCGCGGCGGTGCCGTACAGCGGCCAAGCCCCTCCCTGCCAGTCACCCAGGCCACGGGATTCCTCCGGGTCGCCGCGCCTCCCGTCGCGCCGTCGCGCCGTCACGCAGCGCGCGTCCGAGCTGCCGGCGCCCGGATGAGTTCGATCACGAACACCACGGCACCCACGCGCAGGGCGATGTCGGCGAGGTTGAAGATGCCGGGCCACGGATAGACGCGCAGGAAGTCGGTGACCGCTCCCGCCGTCAGACGACTCAACACGTTGCCGGCCGCACCTCCGAGCATGAGCGCGATGCCCGGCCCGCCCTTGGCCTGCGTCAGCAGCACCGCGGCCAGGGCGGCGGTGCCGGCCAGCCCGACGGCGGTCACAATCCCGGGGTGGCCGGCGCCCAGACCGAGCGTCGCCCCAGGGTTGTGCAGCAGTTGCATTCCCATCCAGTGGCCCACCAGCCAGCGGACGCGTGTGGGGGAGAGCGCGCGGTTCGCCCATGCCTTGCTGGCCGCGTCGACGGCGACGACCAGCAGGGCCAGCAGCAGCCGCCTCCCTTTGGACACCCGGCCATCTCCCCTCTGTGCGCGCCCGGGTAAACCGGACCCGCAATCCCACCATAGCACGGCTGTCGCCCGCATGCCTGTGGCGCCGTACGGGCACGCTACCCGCCGAACATGAACCCGTGGGAGGGCGTGCCATGCCGATGACGGATTCCTTCACGCAGTTCAAGCAGAGCCTCGGGGAAAAGCTGAATATGGCCCACCGCGCGGGCGCCTCGCGCGGCACGATCCTCAACGCCGCCAAGGACTTCGGCGAGTGGCTGGCGCATGAGGTGCCGCCCCAGAACCCCGAGCAACGGCTGCTCAAGGAGCTCTGGCAAGTTGCCGACGAGAGCGAGCGCAACGCCTTGGTCAACATGCTGGTGAAGTTTGCGGACCGCGAGCCCGCGTCCGCCGGGAAGCCCCACTAATCCGGTAGGGGCGGGGCGGGGCGGGGCGGGGCGGGGCAGGGCACGGCCGGCCGTGCCCCGCCGCCCCGGCCTCTCGCTGCGCCCCGCCCCGCCGCCCGACCACGCCCCCCACACGGTCGCCGCCACCGCGACCCACCCAGGGGGCCGCTGGTGCCCGGGCGAGGCCCGCGCGCCCCGATGCCCAGCGAGTGCCACCCCCACCCCTGGGGAGCCGCGGGGGTGGGGCGACCTGTGGCAGACTGTGGGCCTGGGGTGAGGGGATTGGCGGTGGCGGGGGACCCGGTCGTCCGGCTCCGGGAGGGCAAGCAGACGGCCATCGGCCGTGGGCGCCCGTGGGTGTATCGCGGCGAGATGGCCAGCGTGGGGGGAGCGCCGCGCACGGGGGACGTCGTGGGCGTGGTCGACGCGCGCGGGGCCTTTTTGGCCAAGGGGTTCTACCACGAGCACAGCCTGCTGGCCGTACGCCTGCTGACCCGGGACCCGGAGGAGCCCGTCGACGATGCCTTCTTCCGCCGCCGCCTCGAGGCGGCGTGGGACCTGCGCCGGTGTGTCCTGGCGGACCCACGGGTCTGCAGGGTCGTCTTCGCCGAGGCGGATGGCATTCCGGGTCTGATCGCCGACCGTTACGGGAGCGTGCTGGTCATCCAGACGCTGGTGGCCGGCGTCGACGCGCGCTTGGAGTTCCTGGCCCGGGAACTGGGGGCGCTCACGGGTGTCCCGGACGTGCTGGAGCGGAACGAGGGGCCCGTGCGCCGGTTGGAGGGGCTCCCGGAGCGGACCGGACCCCTTGTCGGCAACCCCCCGGACGAGGTCGAGATCCAGGAGGGCCTGATCCGCATGGGCGTGCACCTGCGCGCCGGTCAGAAGACCGGGCACTTTCTGGATCAGCGCGAAAACCACGCGGCCTTCGGCCAACTGGTGGGACAACTCCAGGTCCGGGGACCGGCCGCGCGCGGTGTGCGCGTCCTGGACGCCTTCTGCCACACCGGCGGGTTCGGCCTGGCCGCGCTGGTGGCCGGCGCGGGGGAGGCGACATTCCTGGACTCGGCGTCCACCGCGGTGGACGCCGCCATGGACAACGCCGAGCGCAACGGCCTGACCGCGCGGGCCCGCCCGCTCTGCGCCAACGCCTTCGACGCCCTGCGCTCCATGGCGCGTGCCGGGGAGGAGTTCGGCGCCGTGGTGCTGGACCCCCCGGCCTTCGCCCACGGCCGCGCCCAGTTGGACGCCGCCTTTCGCGGATACAAGGAGATCAACCTGCGCGCCATGCGACTGCTGACTCCCGGTGGGATCCTCTGCTCCTGCTCCTGTTCGCAGCCGGTGACAGGGGAGATGTTCGCGGAGATGCTCGCCGACGCCGCGGCGGACGCGGGTCGGCGCCTCCGGGTGCTCGCGCTGCGCGGGGCCCCTCCCGACCATCCGGGACTGCTGGGGGCCGCGGAGACGTCATATCTCAAGTGTGTGCTGATGCAGGCCGTCGATTGACCGCGGGCGCGCCGGGGCGCCGATGTGGTTCGGCGATCGGGCACGTGTGTTAGACTGCCATCGCGGGCGGCTGGCGAATGGTCGGTGGCCCCGAGCCCAGGCGACGGGGTGATCGCGTGACGCAGCCGGTGAACGTACAAGCGGCGTGGTTGGGGATGGTGATGGGCCCCCCCCGCATCTACCCGCCGTTGCCCTGGGTATGTCTGGCCGTCCTCGATGTCCTGCAGTGGATCTTTGTCCTGTACACGCTGTACACCATCCTGGTGCCGGTGGCCGGACTCTGGACAAGGCAGGTGTCCGGGGTCCCGGAGCCCTCGGCCCGCTTTGCCATCGTCATCCCGGCGCACAACGAGGGGCGCGTGATCGGTCAACTGATCGAGTCCTGCCTGTCGTTACGTTATCCGCGCGAACTCTTCGACGTCTTCGTCGTGGCCGACAATTGCGAGGATGACACCGCGCAGGTGGCGGCCGCCGCGGGGGCCCGGGTGCTGCGGCGCGAGAACCGGAACGAGCGCGGGAAGGGCTACGCGCTGGACTACGCCTTCGAGCGCCTGCTCTCCGGCCCCGAGCGCTACTCGGCCTTCGTGATCTTCGATGCCGACAACCTGGTGCATCCGGACTTCCTGCGCGTGATGAACGCCCACATGCTCCGGGGCGACAAGATCATCCAGGGGCGGATGGACGTCAAGAACCCCACCGACTCCTGGGTCTCGGCGACCTTCGCAATGTCCGTGTGGGTGAGCAACCGCTTCTGGTTCCTGGCGAAGTACAACCTGCGCCTGTCCTCGGTGCTCGGCGGCACCGGGATGTGCGTGGCCTGCGACCTGGTGCGCGAGATCGGCTGGGGCGCCCACTCCTTCACCGAGGACCTCGAGTTCACCATGAAGGCCCTGCAGCACGGCGTGAAGACCGCGTGGGCGCACAACGCCATCTGTTACGACGAGAAGGTGCAGACGTTCTCGGCGTCGTGGACGCAGCGCAAACGTTGGGTCCAGGGGCAGGCGACCGTGGCGCGCATGTACCTGCTGGGCATGGGCTGGCGGGGGCTCGTCCAGGCCAGCCCCATCTTCCTGGACGCGGCGTTCCAGATCTTCGCCCCCTTCTACCTCCTGCTGGGCTCCTTCCTGATGGCGCTGACCTACCTTGTCCCTGGGGAGTTCCTCCTGGACCCCGTCCTCCACCATCTGGATACGTCCGGCTTCTGGCTGGTCGTGGCCGGCGTCGAATACATGCTGCCGCTGGTGGCGGCGATCATGGACCGTCTGCCATGGCGGACGCTGCTCTTCCTCCCGCTGTATCCCGTCTTCCTGGACTCCTGGATCCCGCTGACCTGGGTCGGCATGTTCAGCCCGCGTCCCCGGCACTGGACCCACACAGAGCACACCCGCGCGGTGGCGCATCACGAGTTGATGGCCCTGCGCGGCGCGGAGCGGCGGTAGCGCTGGCCCGGTGGCTGCGCCCGCGCGCCTGGTCCCCCCCGGTCCCCGCCGGCCCGGTGGCGATCATCGTGGCCTACGTCCTGGCGGAGTTGGCCGCCGGGCTGGTGGCGGGTGCCCTGTCCGGTGTGTCGGGGGCGGGGCTGCAACTCGCCGAGGGGTACATGGTGTCTGGGTTGGCCCTGCTGGCCGCGGGGCTGGTGCTGGCGCGGCGGGGGCGCATCCCGCTCAGGGGGGTGGCGGCCTGGCCCGGGGCCCGCTGGATCGCGGGCGGGGTGGTCGCCGGTCTTGTGCTCAAGGGTCTGGGGGATCTGGTCCTGACGGTGCAGGACCGGCTCTTGGGGCAGCCCCCGCCGACCAACAACCCGCTGGCGTTGCACCCCCAGGCCTTTCACGGCGCGGTGGCGCTGGTCGCCGTCGTGCTCGCCGTGACGGTCGTGGCGCCCCTGGGCGAGGAACTGTTCTTCCGCGGGGTGATCTTCGGGTGGCTGCGCAGCCTATGGGGCCTGCCGGCGGCGGCGCTCGCCGCGGGGTTCCTGTTCGCGGCGGCGCACGGCGACCTGGGGCTGCTGCTCCCCCTCACCCTGGTGGGCTTCGGGCTGTGCTGGCTCTATCAGCAGTCCGGTTCCCTGTGGCCGCCCGTGGTGGCCCATGCGGCGCTCAATGCCGTGGCCGTGGTCGCGTCCCTGGGTCGCGTGTAGCCGGGGCCAGGACAGGAGCCCCGCCAGGCCCCGCCGAATGCGGGCACGGGGGGTGGCGACATGGCGGGCGTGGGCGAGGTCGCGGCGGTCTGCGACCGGCTGTGGCCCCCCGAGTGGGCGGAGCCGTGGGACAACGTCGGGCTGTTGGTCGGAGACCGCACGGCGGCCGTGCACCATTGCCTGTGCGCCCTGGACGCCGACGCCCAGACCATCGCCCGGGCCGCCGCGCTGGACGCCCAGGTGCTGATCTCCCACCATCCCCTGCCCTTCCGTCCTCTGCGCCGTGTTCTGGCGGACGACCCCGCCGCGGGGGCCGTCCTCCTCGCCGCGCGGCACGGCATCGCCGTGTACGCGGCCCACACCAACTTCGACGTCCACCCCGACGGGGTCAGCCGGGCGCTGTCCGCAGCCCTCGGGCTGAACGCCGCGGTCCCCCTGCGCGAGACCGGGCGCCAGAAGCTCTATAAGCTGGTGACCTTCGTGCCCCAGGGGGCAGAGGCCGCCGTGCGCGACGCCCTGGCCGGCGCCGGTGCCGGGCATCTCGGCAACTACAGCCACTGCAGTTTCAGCGTGACGGGCACCGGGGCGTTCCGCCCCCTGCCCGGTGCCCGCCCCTTCATCGGCCAGATCGGCTCGCTGGAGCACCCCACCGAGGTCCGCCTGGAGATGCTCGTGCCCGAGGAGCGCCGCGCCGCGGCCATCCAGGCCCTCCTCGCCTCCCACCCCTATGAGGAGGTGGCGTACGATCTGATCCGCCTCGAGAACCAGGGCGCCGCCCGCGGCTTGGGTCTGGTGGCGACCCTGCGCCGCGCTTCACGTCTGGGGGCCTTCGCCCACCAGGTGTCCCGGCGGCTCGCGGCTCCGGCTACGCGCTTTGTGGGCGACCCCGGCCAGGTCGTGCGCCGCGTCGCGGTCTGCGGTGGAGCCGGGATGGAACTGGTGGGGGCCGCGTTGGAGGCCGGCGCCGACACCCTGGTGACCGCCGACGCGCGCTACCATGAGGCGCGGGACGCGGAAGCGCGGGGGCTGGCCGTCGTGGACCCCGGTCATCAGGCCACCGAGGCGCCCGCCGTGCCGGCGATGGCCGAGGCGTTGCGCGGCGCCTTGGTGGCCGCGCGGTTGGATGTGGCGGTGTCTGTGGAGCCCACGCGCCCCGATGTCTGGCGCCCGCTCCAGGCGGGTCACTGAGAGGTTGGTGGTGCCGCGTGGATTGGCACGCGGAGTTGGTCCAGGCCCTGGCGGTCCAGGAGATCGACCGGAGGCTCGACGCCCTGCGGCAGGAACGCGAGGTGCTGGTGCGCAACCCCCGCGAGGGGGAGTTGCGGCGGGAGGCCGCCGCCCGCGAGGCTCGGGTTGCCAGCCTGCAGGCGGACCTGCAATCGGCCAGCGGCCAGCAGCGGCGCGCGGAGTTGGAGCGCTCTACCCTGATTGCGGAACGCGACCGCGACCGCAACCGGCTGTTCGGTGGGCAGGTGCACCATCCTCGGGAGTTGGAAGGGCTGCAGCACAATATCGAGGGCGTGGATAAGCGCATCGATGAACTGGAGACAGCCATCCTGGAGGCCATGGACCGCTGCGGGCAGTTGCAGCAGCGGGTGGAGGCCGCGCGCGGGCGCCTGGACCGCCTAGCCAAGGAGTTGGCGGCGCACCAGCGTGAGCAGCGCGAGCGTCTGCAGGCCGTGGATGCCGAGCTGCCGTCGCTGACAGCCGGGCGCGAGCGGCGCGCGGCCAAGATGGACCCGACGGTGCGCAGGGAGTATGAGCGACTGCGGGGCGGCGCCCGCGGCATCGCGGTGGCCGAGGTCGTCTCCGATTCCTGTTCGGCGTGCGGCGTGGGTCTGTCTACGCTTGCCCGCAGCCGGCTGCAGGACCGGAGCCGCGCCCTGACCTGCGAGAATTGCGGCTGCCTGCTGGTGGAGGCCTGATGCCAGTGACCGGCGGCCGCAGGATCCGGATCCACACCGACGGCGCGAGCCGCGGCAACCCCGGTCCCGCCGGGGCGGGCGCGCTCCTGGAGGACACCGCCAACGGCACCGTCCTGGCCGAGATCGCCCAGTATCTGGGCCGGACCACCAACAACGTCGCCGAGTACCAGGCGCTGATCCTCGGTCTGCGCCGCGCCCTTGAACTGGGTGCCGACGCCGTGGACGTCGTCAGCGACAGCGAACTGATGGTGCGCCAAGTCGAGGGCCGCTACCAGGTGCGCAGCCCCGGGCTGCTGGCGCTCGCCAGGGAGGTCGGGGAACTGCGCCGCAAGTTCGGGTCGGGCTTCCAGATCCGGCACGTGCTGCGCGGCGGCAACCGGCGCGCCGACCAACTGGCGAACCTGGCCATCGACCAGGGCCTCGGCCGAGTAGCGCGCCCAGCGGTGCCCGATACGACTCCCGCCGCCCCCGAGCCGCCCCGCATCCCCGTGCTGGCCGCCACGCTGGCGGCCGGAGACACCAGCGATCTCGGGGCGGGGATGCGCTTGGTCCGGGCCGGCCACAAGTGGCGCCGCGCGGCGTGGATCCTGGTGCTGGAGGGCGCGGTGGACGTGGGCGGGCAACCGCTGTCTGCCGGCGGCTATCGTGCGGGGCCGGTGCGCTACCGGGCGGCCGGGGACGGCGGCGCGCTCGTGCTGGAAATGGCCGAGAAAGCCTGACGTTGACCCTACCGTCTGGTATCCTGGCGGGGCGAGCCGGTCAGGCGGTCGCGGGCGCTTGCGCGCCTGAGGAAAGTCCGAACAGCGCAGGGCAGGGTGCCGGGTAACGCCCGGCGGGGGCGACCCCAGGGAAAGTGCAACAGAAATCACACCGCCGGTCCCAGGACCGGTAAGGATGAAACGGTGCGGTAAGAGCGCACCGGCGGCCGGGCAACCGGTCGGCCAGGCAAACCCCACCCGCTGCAAGGCCAAATAGGGGAGGCATGAGGTGGCCCGCCGACCTCCCGGGTTGGCTGCTGGAGGCGCCGGGTGACCGGCGTTCGAGAGAAATGATCGCCCCTGACAGAATTCGGCTTACCGACCGGGTCGTAAGTAACAGGGGTAAGGCATCCAGCACCAGACGCCGGGTGCCACCCCTGCTACACAGATCGAAGAAGTTACCGGTTCCGCAGGTCGATTGCGCGGGAAGCGCCCCCACCATAAGAGGCGCCCACTGCGGGTT
This sequence comes from Bacillota bacterium, assembly GCA_021846605.1. The sequence goes on from JAJZWQ010000065.1 coordinate 13,561, forward strand.
GGGCTATCTTGAAGCGTGCGCGGACTAGCAGTCCGAGGAGCACGTGGATCGCCGTGAGCGAGAATACCATGGCAAGTGAGCCCGCTTCGGGTGCCAGCAGCGCCTGGCCGAGGGCGACGTACCGCTGCATGGCGTGCCGTGTGACCCTCGTCTTGCCGATTCGGGATCACCCCTGCAGGCGCGGCAGTGTCTTGTGGGCGGACTCCGGAAGCGCCCCGGTCTACGGCGGCAAGGCCTACAGGCAAAGAATGACATTTCCGGATGGCTGTGCGATACAGTCTGCGGGAGCCCTTCGCCCGGCCCTTGGTCCAGGTCAGGCATCCTCACCTTGACCCCAATGCCTGCGCCTGAGCGACGTTCGTTGGCCGCATGCCTTACTCTTGCTGACGGTGCCCTCCGTCCGTTCAGCCCGTTCCCCGCCTTACACAGCCGTCACCAACAAGATCGGTCTGTCCGGTCAGCGGAGTCCTCAAGTACGCGGTCAGTCAGCCGCAGGGCTGCACCTCGGCCCCACCGGGGCCGAAGAAGGATCCTAGCCGGCGGACTTCTTGGACGCCTTCGCAGAGCTGGCGGGGGATCGACAGGGCGATGTCCGATGGCTGGCCGGGCGACGTCCACGCGCCAAGATCGCTCACCGAAAAGGCGGGGGACGGTCTGGGGTGGGATGGAAGAGGAGTCTGTCACCAGAGAACCATGTGCCGAGGGTTCAGGCGGAGGCAGGGGTTGACGCTCAAGAACCCGCCTGTTCCAACGACTCGCCGTTACAGCCGCGGAGCCACGGGTTCGCTCTCCAGGGCGAGGACACCCAAGACGCCAGGGTGGACACGGTGCAGGGGTTCCCCCGCGAAGAAGCGAGACAGGGAATGGATCCCCAGCGCGAACGCCGGCCGAGGGCTGGCGAAGGCGTTAAGGGCGGGATTGTAAGTCCGAGCACGGGCGGGGCTCCCATCCCCTACGGGCGGGGGATCTGCGCCACCAGCAGGTCCAGGGCGGCGCCCTCGACGGGTGCCTCTCCCCCTCTGGGCAGGTAGAAGGCCGGCGGGGAGTCCCAGTAGAAGCCGAAGAGGTTGCCGCTGCGGTCGTGCTGCCAGAGGGACTGAGCGTTGCGCTGCAGGTAGGCCGTGTACCGGCCGGTGACCGCGTTCAGTTCCCCGAGGTTTCGCACGAAGATCCCTTTGAAGGCGTATGCGGGCGCGTAGGTGCACGGACTGGTCTCGCAGGGCTCGCTCAGAATCCCCCGGGCATCCATCAGGACCGGGTGGGCGACGGCCGGGTTGCCGCCGCAGCCCTTCTGGGTCACGCAGTTGGCGATCGTCTCCGCCTGCTGCAGGTAGGTACGGGCCGCCGACGGATCGCTGCTCCGGCTCACCTGATACAGCTTGGCCAGCCCCCCCAGGATGACCCCCTGGTTGTATGTCCAGTACTGCGAACCCGACGGCGTGCAGCCGTTGAGGTGGTCGAACACCAGGTGGTTTGACCCGATGAAGCCGGCACCCCGGAACCACGCCCACTCGCGGACCGCCCAGTCGAGGTAGGTGCGGTTCCCCGTGCTCTGGTAGAGGCCGGCCCCGAGGCTGAGGAAGAGCTCGTTGGCGATGGCGTCCTTCAGATGGCCGGGGTTCTGGTTCTGCCAGAGCCCCCCGCCGCACGTCGCGGTGTTCCACTGGCCGGCCATGTAGGTGAAGATGTGCTCGGACATCTGCAGGTAGCCCGTGGCCTGCGCCGCGTCGTAGGGCTTGGCGTAGCGGTAGGCGGCGAGCCAGGCCAGGCCCCACCAGCCGTCATCGTCATTCCAGGTGTCGAGGAAGGCCCCGACCCGGGACTTGTCCGGCCCCTGATACGGGGCGAGGGTGTATGTGGTGGCCAGGTCGCTGAGGTAGGCCCTGGTGTGGGCCAACCGTCCATAGTCCGCCAGCGCCGTCAGGTCGTTGGCCGTCCACCACCAGCAGTTGCTGCTCCGCGGGCAGAACAGGCCGGTCTGCGGGTTGTAGTTGCTCTGGACCGCGGCGGCCGCCACCGCGGAACGTGTCAGGGCGGTGCCGGAGGGGATGGCGGTCCGGTTCCTACCGAGGAACCACACCGCGAGGACGACCAAGATCAGGACGAGGGCGGCGCCGATAAACATGACCGGGCGACGGAACACGGTCAGGCCCCCTCCGGTATTGCCTCCACCACCAGATCATACCCCGGCGCCAGCAGCCCGCGGATGCGATACGCGGGGTGCACAGGTACACGCCTTCGTCCAGCAGTTGGGCGTAGACCTCCGCCGGCGACAGGTCCATGAACCGCTCCTCGTGCAGCACGCGCAGCACCGCGCACTATACCCCGGGCCTAAAAGGCCACCACATCCTCAGAAGTTAGAAACCCCTATCTG
>JAJZWQ010000282.1 GCA_021846605.1 Bacillota bacterium
TGCGGGCACCGCGGGCGCCCGTGCGCCACGCCGCTGGGCCGGGCAAGCCCGATTTGGGCCGGCAATGGGTGCGCCGGCCCGCGGCGGGAGGCGGGGCGCGTGCGCGGACGGCTCGCCGCTCGGGATGGCCCGGCGCACGTCGATGGGCCGTCGGCGCGTGCCCATCCTGGAGGGGGTGGGCTGCGGCCCGAGGCGGGCGCCGCCTTGGGATTCCCGCCGCTTCGCCCTGGGGGCCGTTCGTGGACCGCCGACGGGCGCCATCGCGCACCGGTCCGGCCCGCGTTTGGCCCCTGGGGGCCCGGTTGTGGGAGGGCGAACCGCCGGTGGGATCGCGGACACTATGGGATCGAAACGCGACGGGGCGAGGGGTCGTGGGCGGATGGTCGGGGACCGGCGGGGGCTGCGCGCGGTGGAGCCGTATGTGGGGCCCGTCTACGGCTTTGCCCAGCGAAGGGCGGTGGATCGCTACGAGGCCGAGGATCTGGCGCAGGAGATTCTCCTCCAGTTGTGCGTGTCGCTGCGGCGGGGGCCCGAGATCCGGGACATGCACGCCTGGGTGTGGCGCGTCGCCCGCAACACCTGGGCGCGGTGGGTGCGGAGGCGAACGCGGCGGCAAGACGCGGCGGCGGCTTGGCGGGTGATGGGCTGGCGGCCGTCGGAGGCGGAGGGCGACGATGCCGACCGCCTCCAGCGGCAGGGGGAGCTGGAGGCACTGCTCGCGGTGCTGGCACGGACGTCCAGCACCTACCGGCAGGTGGTGGTGCAGCACTACCTGCATGGCTTGAGCGTCGGCGAGATCGCGGCGGCAACCGGGCTGCCGACGGGAACCGTCAAGCGGCGTCTGCACATGGCGCGCAGTCGGCTGCGGGAGAGGGTGGTGGGGATGGCGGGAGCCAGGACCGGTGCTTGCGGCGCGGGACAGGCGGACCCGGTGCGGCTCACGGTGTATACCGACGGTGTGGGGGCGCCGGACCAGTACCTGGCGCGGCGCATCGCGCGCAGCATCGCGGCGGCGGCGTACGAGGCCCCACGGACGGTCGAGGAACTTGCCGATGCGCTGGGGGTGCCGGCGGCCTTCATCGAGGACGAGGTGCGCCACCTCGTGGATCGCGAACTCATGGCGCAGATCGGTGGGCGGCGGTATCAGACGGATTTCATCATCGCGAGCGCGGCGGTTCAAAGGGAGGTGTACCGCGGGATCGAGGCGCTCGTGGCGCGGGTGGGGCCAGCGGTGCGCGACGCGCTGTGTGCGGTGGAAGCGGATGTCCGCGCGGTCCGCTTCCACGGTGCGCAGCGGCCGTGGGGAGTGCTGCTGTGGGCGTTGCTACCCCTTGGCTATTACACGGCCCACGGGCGCCACTGCGCAAACGAGGGCGTGGGTTCGTGGCCGCAGGCGCCGGCGCGCGCGGACGGCGGGCGATGGTGGGCCGTCGGCTATGAGGGGTATGAGGCCGGGGACAAGCCCCCCTTCCCCTGGAAGGGCGGCAACAACTTCGAGTCGGCGCAGTGGGACCGATGGCACGCGTTGTTCCACAACGCATGGGTGGAGGGACTCGGCCTGCGGGCCGGGATGCTGAGCCCGCGGGAGATCCGGGCCGTGGTGGCGCTGACCAGGGGCGACGCCGTCGACGAGGCCTGCGTCGCGGACCTGGTCATGCGCGGATTCGTGGAGCGGGTCGAGGCTGCGACCGACGGCAGAACCGGGTGGGCCGCTGGGGGGACCGTGCTGCGGCCGACCCTGCCGGTGTTCACCGACGCGCAGCAGGCGGGGGTCCTGGCGGTGATGGATCCAGTTCTGCGGCTGTATGGCGAAACGATCCGCGAGGTGTATGCGCTGGGCCAGGCGGTCATGGCACCCCGGGTGCCAAAGCGCCTGCACGCGCAGTTGGCACCGTTTCTTGGAGGCTTTGCCGATGATGCAAAGGGCTACCTGCTGCGGTACCTGCTGGACGAAGGGCTGGCCCCTCTGCCGGTCGGGCCGGGCAACAACACCCTGGGCATGTATGTGCGGTACGGGACCAGGGGGTGACCAGGCGCCCGAGGGGCCCTGGCTGCCGACCCACCGCTGAGCCGTCCTGGACCGGGTAGCCGCCGGGGGCCACGTCGCCCGCGGGTCTGAGGTACCGCACCGTGTGGCTTTCCACGAGATCCCGTACGGTGACGCTCCCATCCACTGGCGGTCGTGTCCGGTGGCGGTGGGGGGTGGGCGGCCCCCGGCCGCCGCCGTCCGCAGGCCCTTGCATCGCCTTTCGAAAGGGCCCGATCCCGCGCCCGTGCCGGATCGAACGGGTGGGCATCGACGTCGGCGGGCGGGTCGTCGGCATCGCCGTCGCATACGGTTCCCAGGCGCGTATGGCCCCGCCCGCCCCCCGGTCGCCGCGGGTCGTGGTCGTGCGGCGCCGCGGCAGGACGCGGGCGCGGTACGGGGGTGGGCCGGCCATGTTCGTCCACCCCTTGCGCGCCGCGACTGCATGTCGTACTATCGGTCATGAACCGACCGGCAGTATAGTTTGAGGGGGCGGGGTCGACGGGCGTGGAGGAACGGCGGGCGCGCGAGCGTCTGGCACGGCGGGAGGGAATCCTGGCGGCGGC
>JAJZWQ010000066.1 GCA_021846605.1 Bacillota bacterium
AGCCCTTCCAGCACCGGATCCCATCCATAAGTGCATGGCTCTATACAGCTATACGATCAAGAGTTGACCCAGTATATGCAAGTGGTGAGGGTGGTACTATACCCCGGGCCTAAAAGGCCACCACATCCTCAGAAGTTAGAAACCCCTATCTGGAGCCCGCGTCGGTGACCGATCCCACCGGACACCGGACATACTACCAGCACGACAGTGTCGGCAAGCTGCTCAGCCCACAGATGCCATGGACGACGTGACCAACGCGTACCGGGGCACGACCAGGGCCGACGTCGGTGACGATCCATCCATCGACCAACAAGTCGGGGTACCCGTGCGCTCCCCTGGTCCGTGGCCGCAACCAGCAGGTGGTCCCGATCTCGGGCGACGAGGCGGCGCATACAGCGGCGTGGCCACACGCCAGGGTAATGGCGAGTAGGGCGACGTTCAACAAGTCTCCGCGCGGCTTTCTGATACCTGCCGCTCTTGCTTCCGCTGCCGAGGCGTGGCCCGTCCCCGTACGAACCACACCGCCTGCCGCACCAAGCCCATCCGCCGCAGGGCCTCACCGAGGCAGGCGTTGTACGTCTGTCTGGCGGCTTCAAGATTCGCCGCCAAGCGGCGCCGAGCGACAACGGCCCCCGCAGGGGCAACGCGCACACGAAGGACGCGGTGTCCTCAGACCTTCTTCTGGTTCTCGATGTACTGTTTGATGAGCGCACGGGGCGCACCCCCCACCGTCGCCACAAGGTGGCTGTTGGTCCACAGGGTCGGCAGGCGGCGGCGTAGCCGCGGAACCCCCTGTCGGAGCAGGCGCGAAGAACGCCCCTTCAGTAGCCGTACCAATCTGTGGGTCCCGAACTGCGGGTCCACCTCGACCAGCAGGTGCACGTGGTCGGGCATGACCTCCATCTCGATCACGACCGCGTCCCGTTCCGCAACCGCAGAACGGATGATGGCCTTGAGCCGCTCGTCGATGCCGTCCCCGAGCACCTTGCGCCGCTATTTGGGACACCACACTACGTGGTACTCCCCTGAAATACCCCGGCATACCCACCATATCTAGCGCCTTCGGTTCGTCGGGGACACTACGTGTCCGTCCTGCGTCCCGTCGGGTATTTCATGCCACGTGGTGCCCGCTCCGCGCGGGCATGGGGGACTTGTAGGAGAACACCACGTTGTTGTTCGAGCGCGGCGCAGTACTCATGTTCGCACCATGCGGCGTGTGGCCGCCTAACGCAACGGCAACGAACTCCTAAAGCGTCCGGACGGGAACGGCTCACCCACGCCTAAAGGCGGGGGCTTGCGCCGCGATTTCGGTCAACTTCCGGCCGGCCAGGTGACGATGCTGGGTACCGGCTACGACTGCTTCAGCAGCCAGGACGCCTGCGTCTTCTACTGCAAGGCCCAGGCGCAGACCGGCAGTTGGATCTGTCGCGTGGACAGCGTGAGCAACGTCTCGTGTCCCGCGCTGAGCATACGGACCAAGGTGGGCCTGCTGGCGCGCGCCGATCTCTCCGACGACGCCCCCATGGTGGCGCGGCACGTGGCCGGGGCCAACGGCATCGAGTGGGGCGGCCGTTGACCGCGACCACGCCCTCTTCCCGTGCCGGCCTGGAACCCCCCGGCCTCAAGAGCACTGCAGTTGGGCGTGACGGGAGTGCCCCCCGTCGGTGGCCCGGTCCCCTCCAACTGGGCCACGCTGACCACCCGGAGGCCGACTGAGGGGGCTTGGCGTCGGTCCCGTCAGCCCAGCCCCTGACGGACCGCCCAGAGGGCAAGCCGCGTGCGGTCCGGTACCTGGGCCTTGGCCAACAGGTTGCTCACATGCGTCTTGACGGTCTTCTCCCCGATCGCCAGCGCCGCGGAGATCTCGGCGTTGCTGGCGCCCTTGGCGATCAGGGCGATGACATCCCGCTCCCGCGCCGTCAGGTCTCCGCCAGGCGCGCGGCTGAGGACAGGGGCGGTGACAGCCGGGTCCAGCGCGGTCTGTCCCCCCGCGACGCGCCGGATGGCCGCCAGGACCTCCTCGGCCGTGGCGGTCTTCAGGAGGTAGCCGGCAAACCCCGCATCCAGCGCGCGACGTACGCGGTGGTCCTCGCCGAAACCCGTCAGGGCCACCAGGCGTGTGCGCGGGCTGACGCGTGCGGCGATCGGCGCCAGGGCAACCCCGTCGTCCGCCCCCAGCACGAGGTCCACCAGGGCCACGTCCGGCCGCTGGCCGGAGAGCGCGTCCCCCGCCGCCTCCAGGGTGGCGACGTCCGCGACCACGGAGATTCCGGGCTCGGTCTCCAGGTAGGCGCGCAACCCGTGTCGCACCAGCGCATGGTCGTCGACCAACAGGACCGTGATCACGGTCGGGCCTCCTCTGCCGTGCCGCGTGGGGCCCCACCCATCGCCGCGGGCCGCAGGAGGGGCACGATCACCTCGACGCGGGTGCCGCGGCCGCTCTGACTTTTGACCCGCAGTTCCCCGCCCAGGGCCCGGGCCCGCTCGTCCATTTGCCGCAGCCCGATGCCCGTCCCCAGGACGGGCGAAAAGCCCCGCCCGTCGTCGTCGATGGACAGCTCCAGCCGGTCGGCGGCCGAGACCAGCGCCAGCGTGGCGCTGCGCGCTTCGGCGTGCTTTTGCACATTGGCGACCGCCTCCTGAGCGATCCGATACAGTCCGTCCTCCACGGCGGGACCGATCTGGGGTGGATCCTCGATGCGCACGCGCCAGGTCGGAGGGCCCAGGCGTTCGGCGCCGGCGGCCAGGTCTTCCAGCGCCTGGCGCAGGGGCCTCGCGGCCAGGGCCGGTGGGCGGAGTTGCAGCAGTAACGCCCGCATCTCCATCTGTGCCTCGCGGGAGACGGCCTCCAGTTCCCGCACCAGCGGGGGAGCGTCGGTGCGGCGCGCGGCGCCCGACGCCAGGAGGTGGATGGCGAAGAGGCGCTGTGACACCGAATCGTGGAGGTCTCCCGCGATGCGCTGCCGTTCCCGGAGCGCCCCCAATTCGGCCGTCTCTTCCGACAGAGCCGCATTGGTATCTGCCAGTTGCCGCTGCGTCTTCAGACGCGCGGTGACGTCGTCGGCCAGGCGGTTGCAGGCCTCGGTGAGTCGGCGCAGTTCGGCTGGCGCGCCTGGGTCCGAGGCCAGCCGTGTCTCCAGGTGTCCGTTGGCCCAACCGCCCACACCGTCCACCAGGCTCCGCAGTGACTCGTCCAGGTGGCCGGCGAGCGCAAACCCCAACGGGCCCGCCAGGGCCAGTGCCACCGCCAGGGCGCCGGCCCCAGGGATCCAGGCGCGGGTGCCGGCGCCGGCGATCAGTGCGGCCAGGATCGCGCCCGAGGCGGCGCACAACCCACCGGCCAGGCACAGGGCCGCGGCGCGCCAACGCAACGCATCACCCCCTCCGGCGGACGTGCAACTCCCCGAACCGGACCTGGACGTCGATGTCCAGGCGCCGGGCACTGTCTTGGAAGTCGTCGCTCTCCACCGTCAGGTGGGGGCTGACCCCTTCGGAGTGGTGGCCGAGGATGTGGATTTCCCCGGCGGTCATGGAGGATGAGGCGCGCACCCCGACATCCGGCGGCACCGTGATCTCCACCTCACCGGCAAACATCCCGATCCGCAACGGGGTCGTCCCTTCCCGCAGCCGCGTCCGGGTCAGGTCCAGGTGCAGTTCCCCGACGCCGAGATACATGGAACTATTCTCCACGCGCCAGTCCGGACCCCCGAGATGCACGTCCCCCGCCAACCGCAGGACGTCGCCACCCCCCATCCAGCGGGGCAGCCAGCCCGTCTGGGAACGGCCACGCCATCCGCCCAGGGCGAACCGGATCCCCACCACCAAGAGCACGGCGGCGAAGAACACCGGCACGACCGGCCAGGACAGGAAGTGCCCGGCCAGGAGATACAGGCCGAGCACCCCCACGGCGATCGGCCACCATAGCCCATAGAACCGACGCCGACGCCAGCGTAGCAGTCCCGCCACGCCGGCCCCGACCAGGATCACCGGCCACCAGCGACCGATGAGCATTCCGGTGGTGGCGGTCGTCAGGTGCAGGGCCGGCAGCGCCAGGGCGGCCGCCAGGCCCAGGAGCGCCACGGTCACGGCAGCGCGCAGCATGGTCGGGATCCCCCTCCCGGTCGCCGTGCACGACCCTGCCGCCAGCGTAGCGTAGCGTGCGGGCCTGCGGCAGGACCCCGAGGCGGACCTTCCCTCCGCCTGGAGACGGAGGAGGCGCGAGCCGCACCGCCGGTCCGGCGGTGCCTGTCCAGGCGCAGGCCACGACCCTCCCGCCGCCGCCTGGGGGATCGCCCGGGCGCGCAGCGCGGGCGTGGGGCGGGGGAGGACCCGCTCAGGGGCGGGTGGGCCGGAGCACGGGATGGGGACCGCGTCCTGTCGGTGCTCCGGCCGGGGCACTTGCGCGGCCCGGCGGCCCCGGCCGCGCAAGTCTTCCGGACCCGGACCGGCGCCCGCAGTCAGCGCGGGGGCAGGAAGTCCAGCGGGTTCTCCCATGTGCCGTTGACCTGCACGGCGAAGTGGAGGTGGGGGCCGGTCGAGTTACCGGTGCTGCCGGAGTCCGAAATCACCTGTCCACGGGTGACCGTCTGGCCCACGCTGACCAGGAGCTTGGTGTTATGCGCATACAGGGTCAGCGGGCCGCGGTTGCACTGGAGTTCCACGGCGTTGCCATAGCCGCCGCGAAACCCGGTGATCCAGCTGGCCACCTTCACGACCCCTGAGCAGGCCGCGTGGACCGGGGTCATCAGCGGCACACCGATGTCGATGCCGAAGTGGAAGTCCGTCCCGGGGCCCCAGGGGTTGGGGCGCCAGCCGAACGGGCTCGTGATGGGATAGCTGGTCGCCACGGGCCAGCTCAGGAGGAGGTGGCCGGGGTCCACGACGTAACCCGAACCGCGGCCAGGGACGGTGATCACCTCACCGACGTGCAGGGGGGACGACCACGTGAGTCCGTTGGCCGCCTGCAGGGCGGAGAGCGTCACGCCCTCGGCGACCGCGATCCCGCTGAGGGTATCCCCGGCCTGGACCACCCAGGTTCCGGGGAGTGCGGCGTTCGATGTCGGCGTCGATGTCGGCGCGGCGGTTCCTGTCACCTGCGCGGCGCTCGGCGCACCGGGAATCAGCAGCTTCTGGCCGGGCTGCAACACCGTCGTCGACAGCCCGTTGACCTGCTCGATCCGGTTGATGGCGGCACCGGTCGACGCGGAGATGGCGCTCAGGCTCTGGCCAGACTGCACCGTCCAGACCCAGCCGACCCGGTCCAGGACGGTGAGCCTCTGGCCGACATGGATCACGCCGCTGCTGCCCAGGTCGTTCGCGGCCTCCAGGGAGGCGACGTCTGTCCCGAAGCGCTGCGCGATCGCCCAGAGCGTGTCACCGGGCTGCACCGAATAGGTCGAGATCGGGGCTGTCGGAGGCACGGACTGCGCGGGGGCCGGCGCATGGCCCGCAGTGACGGTGACCGGAATGGAGGCGGTCGCGCTGGCGGTGTTCGCCGTGCGCGATGCCGCGACGGAGGATACGGACGCCGAAGCCCGACCGCCGGTCGCCGCCGTCGACGACTGGCCCGCCCCCTTGGCCGGGGTGGACGCCGGGGCCAATGCGCGCGGGGCCGCCGCCGGCTGGGTAGCAAGGTGCACAGACAGGACCGACACCGGGACCAGCACGGCCACGGTGCCCGCCGCCAGCCAGCGCCCCCGTCCCCCCGCCACGAGCCGTCCGCCAGCGCCAAGCAGCCGATCCCATGCATCCCTGAGCGACACCACGTGGCCCCCCCGGCACAGACGACCAGCCAGGGGGGGGCCGGACGGACCGGCCACCCGCCCCAACCACGGGCTTGCGGGGTTAGCTGTCGGGTTCGGGTCGGTTGGGAGACCCTACCCGCCGCTGAAACACGGCGGGATTCACCCCTGGGAATCTCGGTTCCCCCGCGCCTGGCACGCCAGGCTTCAGCCGTCGCCATGACCCAAATTGTGACGGGTCCCGCAATAAGGAACGATCTTCTGCCTGGGTGTTCGAGGGGATGGCCCCATCTCCTGCAAAGCCTGTCGGCCTCTGGCGCGATCCGCGGGCGCGGGGCGGTCCCTGGCGGCTCCCCCGCGGTGACCCAGGCGCGGAACGGGGCGAGGCATGGCCGCCCGGGGCGAATGCCGCACGTGACGCCCGCTCAGAACTGGCCAGGCGACATCCACGTCCACCCGGGCACAGGCGTGCCCCAAGGGTGGCGGGACCGCCCCGGAGGGTGTACGGTCATCAAGTCCCCGCGCGTGCCTACCCCCGGCTTTAGCCGCGGGCTGGGGCGCGCGTTCCTCCTTGTGGGAACAAGATATCGGTTGTAGTATATGAGAATGGACCTGACTCTTCGGCTGCGCGTGAAGGCGCCGGCGGCGGGCGTGACGATACTGCGTGAGACCATCGCGCAGTACACCGCTTCGTTCAACCGCGTCTGCTCTGTGGGTTGGGAGATGCCGCGCCTCAACGGTGTGGAACTCCACCACGAGACCTACGCCGCCGAACGTGCGGGAACAGCGTTGCCTGCGCAACTGGTCTGCTCCGCCCGTGTAAAAGCCACTGAAGCCGTCGCGTCCTGCCGTACCCGCTGGCGCAAGGGCCGGAAGGCGTCCTGCCCACATGCGCGTCGCACCGCCATCCGCTACGACGCTCGCTCGGCCAAGGTCCAGCTTGCCGAAGGCTATGCCACCCTGGCGAGTGTTGCTGGTCGGCAGCGGGTATCGCTGGGTATCCCACTCTGCCATGCCGGGCGCGTCAATCTCCCGGTTCGTTGGTCCGACCTCTGCGTGGACCGCGGGGGTCGGCTTTGGCTGCACGTCGTGGTCCAAGCCCCGGAGCCGCAAGTGCGCCCCACAGGAGAGGTGGTCGGTGTTGATCTTGGCGTTGTGTGCCCCGCCGTAACTTCCCAGGCCCAATTCCTCGGCCAGCGCCATTGGCGGGAAGTCGAGGCCCGTTCGTTCCGCTTGCGCCGTGCTCTTCAGGCGAAAGGCACACGGTCGGCCAAGCGGCACCTGCGCAAGGTGTCCGGCCGCCAGGAACGTTTCCGCCGGGACTGCGACCACGTGCTGTCCAAGCGGCTGGTCCAGTCCGTGGAGCCCGGCACAACACTGGTCTGCGAGGACCTGACCGACATCCGCACACGCCAGAAGGCGCGCAAACGGCAGCGTCGGCGCCTGCACGCGTGGTCCTTCTCGCGCCTGCTCGGCTTCTCGCGCTACAAGGCGGCGTTGGCGGGTGTGGCCGTGGCCACGGTAGACCCCCGCTACACCAGCCAGAAGTGCAGCCGTTGTGGGCACCGGGAGAAGGCCAACCGTCCGAGGCGGGGCGACTTCCGCTGCCAGCAATGCGGCTTCTCCCTCCACGCGGACCTGAATGCGGCCAGGAACATCGGAGCCAACCACCTGGCCAGCCTCGCTATACGTGGGACTGGCGGGCCGTCGTCAACCGGCCTATCGCAGCACGATCCTGTAGCTGCAAGCCCCCCGCTTTAGCCGTGGGGTGGTTGACTGGGCATTCCGCAGGAGGCGCGTTCCATCGCCATCCCTCAACCGGTGTCCCCGGGGAGATGTCGAGATGCCCAGTTCCGCCCGCCGCTGGCTGGCCCTGGCCGCCTCCGCCCTCCTGCTCTCCGGATGTGCCTCCTCCGCTGCCGGAAAGCCGTCCGCCCCCCCCAGCAGCACGGCCGCGCCGTCCGCCTCCTCCCAGACGACCGCCCCGTCGGGCACGACGGCGCAGGCGTCCAAGACCGCGAGCACTTCCACTGCCGCTCCCCCGAGTTCAACGACGAGCACGGCCACCAGTTCGACGGCGTCGGCGTCGACCGGCGCCAGTGCGGCGACCAAGGCCGGCGCAGCGCCGGTCCCCGTGATGCCGGAGGCGGTGGTGATCGGCAACAACGCCCTCGCGCGGCCGCAGGCGGGGTTGACCCGGGCCTCGGTGGTCTGGGAGATCCTCGCCGAGGGTTGGATCACCCGCTATCTGGCGATCTTTTCGACGACGGGCGCGAACAAGATCGGCCCCGTCCGTTCGGCGCGGATCTACTTCGACCAGCTGGCCGGCGCCTACGGCTACCCCTACGCGCACGCGGGGGGGAACGCCGACGCGCTGTACGAGGTCGATCCGCTCCATATCCAGAACCTTGACGAGATTTACGGCTCCGGGGCCTACTTCTGGAGGGGCACGACGCGGACCCCGCCCAACAACCTGTACACCTCCACCACGCTGTTGAACGCGGCCGCGGCGGCCGACCACTTCGTTTCCCACGCCATGCTCTACCCCCACCAGGGGGCCCTGCCCACCGGCACCAAGCCCACGGCCGCGGTCACCCTCAACTACTACACCAGCGCCGCCTACACGTACGTGGTCGGGTGGAAGTGGCAGGGAGGGTGGTGGTACCGCAGCGTCAACGGGAGCCCCCTGGTCACGCAGAGCGGGAATGTCGTGCGTGCCGGCACCGTGATCATCCTGGTTGCGCAGGAGGCGCCGGATCCGGCGGCCATCCACACCGTGGGCGCCATCAAGATCCTCTGGCAGGACGGCGGCCAGGCCTGGATCCTGCGCGGCGGCGTCCGCCTGGACGGCACCTGGGCGCTGGGCAGCGACGGCCTGCCCGTGGTGCACGGCGGCGGCGACGCGGTGCTGCCCGCCGGGAGCCGCACCCCGATCTGGTACGAGTTGGTGCCCACGCCGGCCGATCTGCAGTTCACCCCCTGAGCCCCCCGGGTCGAGGGGGGCTGAAGCCCGCGTGCACTCGGTCGCGGCTGGGCTGCGGTCCCCCGCGTGGGTCGGCACGGGCAGGGGCGCACTGGACAAGAGGGAATTGCCCGGGGACCGGGCCGCGCGCCCGGTCCCCGCGGGGCACGCGCTGGCGGGAGTTGCGGGCCGACGTGGTGGTCGTGGGCGGTGGCGGCGCCCGGGTGCGGCGGCGGCGGTGGCCGCCGCGCGGGCGGGCGCCGCAGTGCTCCTGATCGAACGGTACCCCTTCCTGGGGGGGCGGGGACGAGAGATCGGGGCCCTGGTCGCCGGGCCTGCGCGGAGGGTTGGCCGGAGATCGCCCCCAACCGGGCCTGTTCATCCCCTTGCCCGCCTTCCATTGCTCCGAAAGGCCCCCCCCCGTCAGCGGGCTGGACGCGGACTCCCTCACCCGGGGAGAGATCGCCGCGAGGCGCGGGGTGGGCGCCTGTTTCGCGAGCGGCTCCCGGGATGCGGACAGGCCTCGCCGGGCCGGACGGGGGTCCAGATCGGCATTCGCGAGACGCGCCCCATCGTCGGCCGGTCCGTGTTGGCCGGGCGGGAGTGCATGGAGGGGAAGCGCTTCGAGGACGCGGTCGGGCGTTGTGGCTGGCCGATCGAGATCCGCCAGGGTGACCAGGGCCCGGCCTACGCGCGCTACGGCTACATCCGCAACGACGGGTACCACCAGATCCCCGCCGGTTGCCTGATCGCCCAGGACCTCCAGAACGTCCTGGCCGCCGGGCGCTGCCTGTCCGCGACGCACGGGGCCCAGGCCTCGGTGCGGGGGATGGGGGGCGCGTGGGCCACGGGGCAGGCCGCCGGGGTGCTGGGGCCGGCCTTGGACGGGCGCGGGGTGGCCCGCGCCCGCGGCATGCCGGAGGCGCGGGGGCGCTGATCTGACCCGGCCCGAACGTGACGCCCGCTGGCAGGAGGGGGCGGGCCACCCGCGAAGGCAGCGCGCGGAGGGCGGAGCTACCCTCCGGGAGGTGTCGGGCGTGTCGGAACTCGGGATCGCGGCGCTGAGCTTCGCCCACGTGCATGCCCCCGGTTACGCCGAACAGGTGCGGCGGAACCGGCGCACCCGTATCGCCGTCATCTGGGACGAGGATCCGGCGCGGGGCGCGGAGGCGGCCAAGCGCTACGCTGTCCCCTTTGAACCCAGCCTGGAGCGCGCCCTGCAATACGACGGGGTGGGCGGGGTGGTCTGCAACGCGCCGAGTTCCATGCATCCCGAGGTCCTCATCGCCGCGGCGCAGGCCGGGAAGCACTGCTTTACCGAGAAGGTGTTGGCCCTGACGGTCGCCGAGTGCGACCAGATCCTGGCGGCGGTCAGGGGAGCGGGCGTGCAACTCATGGTCTCCATGCCGGCGCTCTGTGGATCCGACCTGCGCTGGGCCAAGGAGGCGATCGACGCCGGCCAGTTCGGCGAGATCAACTTCGTGCGCACCCGCGCCGGACACGGCGCCGCGCTGCACGGGCACTGGAAGCCGGGGAACTGGTTCCGCGACCCGGTGCGCGCTGGCGGTGGGGCGCTGATGGACCTCGGCGCCCACCCGGTCTACCGCATCCGCTACCTGATGGGACGGCCCCGCTCGGTTTCCGCCCGGCTGACGAGCTTCCGCGGCGCGTACGAGGTTGACGACAACGCCCTGGTCATCGTGGACTTCGAGAACGGCGGCCTCGGCAGCATCGAGGCCTCCTGGGTGCAACGCGGCGGGCCGGAGGGCGTGGCGATCTACGGGACGAAGGGCTGGGCCCTGATCGGCTATCCGGGCGCCGCGGTGGTGTGTGGCGGCGAGGCCTTCACCGGCAGCCACGGGGGCGAACTCAAGCCCGGCAACCTGCCGGCTCCCTGGCGCTCCCCCCTGGACCAGTGGGTGGACGCCATCCTGGACGGTACCCCCCCGAACATCCAACCGGAGTGGGGCCGTGAGTTGACCGAGATCATGCAGGCGGCGACGACCTCGGAGCGCGAACGCCGCGAGGTGCGCTGGCCCATCGTCTGATCGGCCCCGGGGGGTGGGAGACGATGACGCGGGGGAGCCTGCTCCTGGGCCTGGACGGGGGCGGCACCCACACCCGGGCCGTGTTGGCGGGCCTGGAGGGGGATGTGCTCGGCCGGGGCCGGGCCGGGCCGTCCAACTGGGCCACGGGCGGGGCCGACGCGGCGCGCCGGGCCCTGGCGGAGGCCATCGGTCAGGCCCTGGCTGGACACGCCCCCCAGGAGGTGCGCGCGGCCTGCCTCGGCCTGGCGGGCCTGGACCGCCCCCAGGACGCGGCCGCCTACCGCCCGGTCCCGGACGCGTGGGGCCTGGGGGAGCGCACCCTGCTGGTCAACGACGCCGAGATCGCCTGGGCCGGGGCCACGGGGGGAGCCCCGGGCATCGTGGTGGTGGCGGGCACCGGCTCCGTGGCGTACGGGCGGGACGGCGCTGGCCGGGCCGCCCGCGCGGGTGGGTGGGGGTTGCCCTTCGGAGACGAGGGCGGGGCGGCGTGGATCGCCGCCGAAGCGATTCGCCGCGTGTTGTGCGGCAGCGACGGCCGCGCGCGTCCCAGCGCCCTGGCCTCCGTGCTCTGCGCGGCGGCCGGCTGCGCGGATCCGCTGGACCTCTGTCGGCTCCCGGGGGGCGGAACGGCGGAGACGGCGCTGGGCGCCCTGGCGCCAGCGGTCACGGCCGCCGCGGCGGGCGGCGAGCCCGACGCCCTGCGGATCGTGGAACGGGCGGCAGGGGAACTGGCCGGGCTGGCGGGGGGCGTGGCGGCCCAGCTCGGACTGACGCGTCCCGCCGTCCACGGGCTGGGCAGCGTGTTGGCACCGCTGGCCCGCCCGTTTCCCGCCGCTCCGGTGGCCCGCACCCTTTCAACCGAACTGCGGCGGGTTCTGGGCGTGCCGTTGGTGCCGCCGCGGCACCCGGCGCTCGTGGGGGCCCTCGTGCTGGCGTATGGACGGGCGGCGGGGACGCCGCCGCCCGCGGAGGTGATGCGGCGATGGGAGCAGGGGCTGCCCTGACGGTGGCCGGTGCCACCCTCTGGACCCCGGCCGTGTGCGTGGAGTCCGGGTGGGTGCAGGTGGAGGGGGACCGGATCGCCGCGGTGGGCGTGGGACGGCCTCCGGCCGGACCGTGCGTGGACGCCGCCGGCCTGACGGTCTGTCCGGGGTTCATCGACCTGCACATCCACGGCGCGTTCGGCCACGACGTGCGGGAGGGCGAGGCCGCGCTGGTCGCCCTCGGCGCGGGGCTGCCCCGTTTCGGGTGCACGGCCTACCTGCCCACCACGATCGCCGCGCCCTGGCCCCAGACCCTGGAGACGGTGGAGCGCCTGGCCGCGGCCCTGGAGCAAGCCGTTCCCGGCGCGCAGGCCCTGGGATTGCATCTGGAGGGGCCGTTCTTCAACCCCCTCCAGCGGGGGATGCACCTGGCCGAGAACCTGGTGGCGCCCAGCGCCGCGGGCGCGCGGGCCCTTTTGGACGCCGGGCGCGGCCGCGTGCGCAGTATCACGCTGGCGCCGGAACTCCCCGGGGGGCTGGACGCGGTGCGCGTGCTGGCCGCGGCCGGCGTCCTGGTGTCTATCGGGCACAGCGACGCCACCTACGCCCAGGCTCAGGAGGCGTTCGCGGCCGGGGCGCGCCACGTGACCCACTGCTACAGCGCGATGCGCGGGCTGCACCACCGGGAGCCTGGCCTCCTGGGGGCGGCCATGGACCTGGACGGGCTGTCTTGTGAGGTGATCGCCGACGGCGTCCACGTCTACCCGGCGCCCCTGCGCCTGGTGTGGCGCGCCAAGGGTTGGCGGGGTCTGGCCCTTGTGACCGACGCCATGCCGGGGGCGGGAGCCGGCGACGGCGTCTACCGGTTCGGGGGCCAGGACGTCCACGTCGGGGGCGGTCGGGCGCAACTGGCCGGGGGTGCGCTGGCCGGCAGCGTCGCCACCATGGACCAACTGGTGCGGACCATGGTGGAGGCGGGGGTTCCGGCGCGGCAGGCCGTGGGGATGGCGACGGCCACCCCCGCGCGCATCGGGGGCTGGCCGGATCGTGGGCAGGTGGCCCCCGGCGCCCGCGCGGACCTGGTGGCGCTGGACGCCGAGTTGCGCGTCGCCTGGACGATGGTGGGCGGGCAGGTCGTCTGGCGGCGCTGATGCTCAGCCGATGCGAACCTCACCACCCTCGCGCGCCGAGCGGTAGACGGCCAGCACGATCTCCACGGCCCTGCGGGCCTCGTGCGCCGGCACCGGCGGTTCGCGGCCCGCGCCCACGGCTTCGACGAAACCCGCGAACACCGCCCGGTGGCCGCCCTCCCACCCGGGATGGGCGGCCGCGAAGCGCTCCAGGGCCATCCCCGCCAGGTTCTGGGACGGGCGGGGATCCTCGGGGGTGGGCGTGATCGCCTCCGCGCGGGTGAAGTACCGGGTGAGGGTGCCCCCCTCGATCACCCCCATCCCGTCGGTGCCGTAGATCTCCACGCGGTCGTATCCGTTGGCCACCGCGTTGGTCATGCCCTCGATCGTGCCCAGACCGCCCCCCTGCAGGCGGATGGCCGCGACCGCCGCGTCCTCGGTGGCGATGCGGTGGTGGAGGGTTTCGGCGTAGGCCTTGACCGCCGTCACCCCCCCGGACAGCCACTGCAGCAGGTCCACGTAGTGGACGGATTGGTTCATCAAGGCGCCCCCGCCGTCCATCTCCCAGCTACCCCGCCAGCCACCCGCGTCGTAATAGGCCTGGGTGCGGTACCACTTCAGGTAGGCGTTGGCGTGGAGAATGCGGCCCATGCGGCCGGAGGTGATGGCCTCACGCAGGATCGCCGCGGCCGCGTCGTACCGGTGCTGGAAGATGCCCCCCAGCGCGCGCCCCGTCCGCCGCTGGGCCACGATCATCTCGTCCGCCTGCTCCAGGGTGACCGCCAGGGGTTTTTCGCTGAGGACGTGCCGCCCGGACTCCAGGGCCGCCAACGCCTGCGCGTGGTGGAGGCCGCTTGGCGTGGCGATGCTCACGGCATCGATGTCCGGGCGGGCCAGGAGGCGCTGCAGCGCGTCCTGGCCGCCATGGGCAGGGACGGAGAAGTCGCGGCCGAGCCGTTCGGCCGCCTCCGGCAGCGTGTCGCAGACGGCCACCAGTTCCGCCGTTTCCGGCAGCGCGCGGAGGGCAGCGGCGTGCGCGCGGGCGATGCCCCCCGCGCCGATGATCCCGAAGCGCATCCTGGCCATTGGCACTCTCTCCCTTCGAGACGGGACTAGCGGGGCCCGGGGGACTCCGGCAGGAGCCAGGGCGCCGCGGTGATGGCGCAGCCCACGGCCACGGCCAGGGCGGCCACGCCACCCTGGCCGTGGCCCGGAAGGCCGGCCCACCACTGGGGCCCCGGCAGCAACAGCGACGCCGACCCCGCCCCCAGGCCGACGCCGAGCGCCACGGCCAGCACGGCGTTCCACGCCGCGTGGCAGAGCGCCGCGCCCGCGGGGTTGCCATCGGCCAGCCGCATGCGCCCCCACAGCACGCCCATCCCGGCGAGCGTGAGGACGGCCAAGGGACCTTGCCCGACGACGATGTCCACACCGGCGGCGAGCACCACACTGACCCACAGGGCCACGTGGCCACCCGCGCGCTCCTGCACGATGGAGAACGCGGTGCCCCGGATGAACAACTCGGTGCACCACCCCAGGGCGGCCGCCAGGAGGGCGACGAACGGGGTGCTGGCGTCCAGCCCCCCGGGCGAGAACTGCACCGACCTCGTCAGCCAGAGCAGCAGGCAGAGCACGGCGGCCGGGGCCACGCCGGTCGCGAAGGCGGCGGGCAGGGTCGCGGGTCGCAGCGGCGTGGCCGCGGGCGCCTTCAGCCGCGTGGCCAGGGCTCGCGGCCCCCAGATCCCCGCCACCAGGACCAGGACCACGGCCACCACGACCGGGGCCGGACCTGGGAAGGTCAGGCTGGCGATGAAGGTGGCGGCCACGCCCACCACGGCCAGCGTGGCCGCCGCCCATGCGGCGGTGGCCACCGTCCGGGAAAGGTTCGGATTCCGGTCGTTCAAGCCCATCCCCCCGGCGGGTCCCCCCTCACCATGCCTGACTGCGCGCGCGAACGGAAGGGGGCTGTCCCTCCTGGGTGCGGTTTTGCTCCATGGCACGGCAGGAGGCCGGCGCGCGGACAAGAAGCGCGGCCGAGATCGGGGGTGTTGTGCGTGCTCAGGGTTGCGATTGTGGGTTGCGGTCCCATCGGGAACACCCATGCCCGTCAGTATGTCGCCAATCCCGACTGCACACTGGTGGCCGTCTGCGACATCCGGCGCGACCGCGCCGAGGCCACGGCCGCCAAGACCGGGGCCAGGGCCTACTTCGACCTGGCGGAGATGCTGCGCTCCGAGGACATCGACGCGGTGAGTGTCTGCACGGCCGGCACCGAGAACGGCGGCGACCATTACGTGCCGGCCCGCCAGTGCCTGGAGGCCGGCAAGCACGTGTTGGTGGAAAAGCCGCTGTGCAACGAGTTGGCCCCGGCCAAGGAATTGGTGCGCCTGGCGGCCGAACGGGGCCTGCTGCTGGGGGTTGACCTGAACCACCGCTACGTGCCGCCGGCCGACCGGGCGCTGGCCTGGGTGCGCGAGGGGCGCATCGGCGAGCCGGTGCTCTGCAACATGGAGCTGTGGATCGACAACCCCAACGAGACCTCCCCCTGGTTCCACCTCCGCGCCCTGCACAGCCACAGCATCGACGTCATGCGCTTTTTCTGCGGTGACGTGCGCCGCGTGCAGGCCTTCCTCGGCCACAGCAGCAAGCGCACCATCTGGTCCAACTGCGTGATCAACCTGGAGTTCGAAAGTGGCTGCCTGGGAGCACTCTTCGGGTCTTACGAGGCGGCGCCCCGCCACGGCATCGAACGCCTGGAGTTGCTGGGCAACGCGGGCCGGATCGTGCTGGACAACGTGTTTGAACGCCTGGAACTGTATCCGCACGGCGGCGACGAGGTGGTCACCGTCCGGGCCGGCATGATGGGCGGGGGCCCGCACTCCTTCGAGGACACCTTTCGCCACCGGCTGCGGCAATGGGTGGCGGACGTGTCCGCGGGCGGTCCGGTCAGCGGGTCGGGTGAGGAGGGGCTGAAGGCGCTGGCGGTGGTCGAGGCGGCGATCATCTCCTTCAACCAGCGGCGGATCGTGGAACTGAGCGAACTGCTTCCGGAGTAG
>JAJZWQ010000067.1 GCA_021846605.1 Bacillota bacterium
GGCATGGGGGACTCCACCCCAAAGCTCGACCTGTGCCCACAGGATCGGCAACCGTCCCTATCGATCGTCGCGATGGTGTTGATCGTGTAGAACTTCGCGGCCGGACCACGACCACACCGGCACCAGGTCATCCGGCATAAGGGTAGGGCGCTTGCGGAGGGCTGACAATAACGATCAAGCGCACCTCGTCCCCCAGGTGCACGTGCTGCGCCAGGGCAATCTCGATACCGTTCGTCGCGGCGTCTTGACGGGCAGGGAACGGGAGGATGCGCGTGCGAGGGGCGTCGTGCGGGATCGGCGAGGAGCGTCGTGCCGGTCGGGCCCACCAGCGATCGCGCACGCGCTCCACTGGGAGATCCGGCTATCTTTCGAGGGCATCGCTTACGCCCACTCCCCATACTTGGGGTCATGTCAGCGGTCAGGCGTGGAGGGCGGCGGACCGCTGTACCCTGCCATTGGCGCCACAGACAGAGAGGGCCGGGGTGCCAGCAGCCAGCCCGAGGCGAGCGCCACGTCGCACAGGTTGGCAAAGGCTCGGTCGATCCTGCCCTGACCCAGCCGGATCGCGCCCTTGGCGCTTGCCATGGCCAGAAGGCGGGCGGCACGTATCCGGGCGCCGGGCGCATCGTGGAGAAGAAGTTGGCCCCACTGCGCGAGTTGGCCCTGCGTCTGCCCCAAAGCGAACGCGCGCCGCAGCATCCATCCCACCGACATGCGCTCGAGCGCAACGAAGTGGTGTACGGGTGCGGTCGCCTCAAACCACGCCCGGACGCCGGTGGCGGCCAACTGCATGTTGAGGAGCGTCTCTTCACCAGCCAATGCCCGGCGCTGGCCGCGCCTCCAACCCAATTCGGTATCGAACCGGAGGTTGCCGATTACGTCACGACGGTATGCCACATTCCCGCCATACACTGCCGTCGGGTGGCAATATCCGGTTGCCTGATCCTCCCCCCCGCAACTTAATAGGCCGTCGGTTCTGGCTGAGCGCCATCGCGGTGGATATCCCCCGGGACCCCAAGGCGGCACCATGAGAACCGGCCCTGTGACCATCGCCACATCGGCCCGGTCAGCCAACACGCGCAGCATGCTGGACTGCCAGCCGGAATCGACGGGGGACGCGTCGTCGTCGAGGTACGTCACCACGTCCGTGCGCGCATGCTCCAGGACACGGTTCCTTGCCCAGGAGACCCCCGCGCGGTCCTCCTGCAGCACCTCCCAGCGGATGCCGGTGCCTCCGAAAGCCGATGCGGCACCGATGCACAACGCCCGGTGATCGGCGCGCGGACCATTGTTGACCACCAAGACCTCGGTGCCGGGCGCCACCACCGGAGCGAGGCGCGCGAAGCCGGCGGTTACCGTGTCTACGCGCCCGGCTGTGCAGATGGCGACGGTGCAACTGAGCGTTCCCGTGTGCGTGTTCGCGCATCCGGCGTCGGCCATGGACCCACCTCGCACATCCGCGTGGCGTTCGGCGTCCGAAGCGCCTCGCGACCTGGACCCACCCACACGGTGGGGTCGGCCCCGCGGCGCTGTCGCCGTCCCTGCGGTGCTTTGGAAGAACCTATCAAGGCCCCGCTCTGCAGGCAGTAGCGGGGAGTGTCCCAAGTGGGGTCTCCACCCCGTGGAGGACGTGCGTCGCATGGCGCAGAGGGCGCGTGCCGCCCCGAGGCCCCCGCCCCAACCCCACGGAATGCGGCGCCGTCACACGGATAAGGTGCAGACTGTCTGGCAGCAGGCCCTTTCTCCCCCGCGCCGAATGGGCGGGGTCGACATGGGGAGGCTGAGCATGGCATTTCAGATCGACCTGACCGGCAATGTGACCCTGGTTATCGGCGGAGCCACCGGCATCGGCGCCGGCGTGGTGCGCCAGTTCGCCGAAGCCGGCTCCGCTGTTTTCTTCTCGTACACCGGTAACGCCAAGGGGGCGGAGGCCCTCGTGGCGGAACTGCGTGCGGCGGGCCACAAAATCGGTTGCACACGCGTCGACCTCGCCGATCCCGCAGCACCGGAGCAGCTTGTGGCTACGGCGGAGCGGGAGTTGGGCCCGATCGACCACCTCGTCAGCGTCTCCGGCATCACCGATCCCCATCCGCTCCTGGACATCACCCCTGAGATCTGGGACCGTACGTTCAACATCAACCTCCGCGGGACGTTCCTCGTCGCGCAGAACGTGGCCCGCTCCCTGATCCAGCGGGGCCGGCGCGACGCCAGCCTCGTGTTCATCGGCTCGGTGCACGGCAAGTTGGCGGGGTTCAATCACGCGCACTATGAGGCCAGCAAGGGCGGCCTCAACATGCTCACCAGCGCCATGGCAGTCGACCTCGGCCCGCACGGGATCCGCGTCAACTGCGTCGCCCCCGGGGCAATCGAGGTCGAACGTTACGCGGACATGTCGAACTACGATTCCGCGTCGTGGGGCGAGCAGATCCCGCTCAGGCGGGTCGGGTATCCCTCCGACGTGGCGCCGATCTGCCTGTTCCTTTGCAGCCCAGCCGCCAGTTACATCAGCGGCCAGGTCATCTACGTGGACGGGGCCCTGACCAATCGGCTGATCCTCTGAGCCGCCGGCAGGGCCGGGTTGGTTGGCACCGAAGCTTGGCGCGGGAGGGGACATCCTGGCGATCGCCCTGCGTCCGGACCTTTCGCTCCAACCCCGCGGATTTGTGGCTGCGGCTCGCAACGCCGGAATCCGCGATGCGAGCCTCGACCTCACGCTGGTGCATTCGACCACGCCGGCGGCGGCCGCCGCCATGTTCACGCGCAACCACTTCTGCGGGCACCCCGTGACGGTGGGTCGCGAGCACATCGGCGGCGGCCAGATCCGTGCCGTGGTCGTCAACAGCAAGAACGCCAACGTGGCGACGGGACCCGATGGCCTGGCTGACTGCCGCGAGATATGCCGGCTGGCCGGCGCCGAGGTGGGGTGTGCCGCCGAGGAGGTCATGCCCTTTTCCACCGGCGTCATCGGCCGACGCCTGCCGATGGACCGCATCCGCGCGGGCATCGCGGGCATCGGCGCGAACCTCAAGCCGGGCCGGCTCGACGCCTTCGCCCAGGCCATCCTGACGACGGACACCCATCCCAAGTGGCGGTCGGTCACCATCGATGGGGTGACGCTTGCCGGTTGCTGCAAGGGCGCCGGCATGATCGAGCCCAACATGGCGACAATGCTGGCCTTCTTCTTCACGGATGCCGCCATCCCCGCCCCAGAGCTCGATCGTTGCCTGCGTGCGGCCGTCCACGTGTCCTTCAACATGCTCAGCATCGACAGCGACACCAGCACCTCGGACAGCGTCCTCATCCTGGCCAACGGCCAAGCGGGGCCGGTCGACGTCACCCGTTTCGGCGAGGCCCTGACGGCCATGGCAAGCGAATTGGCGCAAGAGGTGGCGCGCGACGGCGAGGGTGCGACCAAGCTTCTGGAGGTCCAGGTGCGCGGGGCCGCGGACGAGGCGGCGGCCCGGCGTGTAGCCAAGTCAATAGTCAATTCCCCCCTGGTCAAGACGGCGGTTTGGGGCGGGGACCCGAACTGGGGTCGGGTGGCGATGGCCGTCGGCAAGTGTTTTGATGTGCCCGTCCTACCCGAGCGCCTGCGCATTGCCTTCGGGGACCTTACGGTGTTCGCGGCCGGTCGGCCGGCGCCCGAGACGCTGGAGGCCCTGGAGGCGTATCTGCGGGGAGAGCGCGTGCGCATCACCGTGGACCTCGGCCATGGCGACGTTCCGGCTACCGCCTGGGGCTGCGACCTTTCTCCCACCTATGTCCACATCAATGGCGACTACACCACCTAGACCGGAGGGGCGTGTGGCGGTTGGCTTGCGGCGTTCCGCCGCCGCGTTGCCTCCCTCGGTGCGGGCATGCCGGCCCACTGCGGCGTCTCGCGCAATCTGACCTGGCGTTGGACCCGCTGGCCGCGCCCCCGGGCCGTTGGCCGCCGGCCCACGGCTGGTCTTGGCGGGAGGCGGGAGCCGCCTGCGCGTTTGCGGCGGCTCAGGCTGGCGGCACGGGTCGCGACCCCGGTCCGGCGCCCCCGAGAGGCGGCAGGCTGGCATGATCTGGCCGGCTCCCGCCGGGCCACCGTCACGAGGGTGCCCGGGCCTCTGAACGCGGAAGGCTTGCGCAGACGCGCACCTCCTCGACGCGGCGCGGCGGCAGGTCGGTCACGGTGGCGGCGCAGAAGAGTTGCCAGGCGCCGGCGCCGTTGTTGACGCGCAGCAGCACTTCGTTCCATCCAGCCGCCAGGGCGACCTCGATCCGGTCCTGGTCCGGTTCCGCCCCGCGGTAGATGTCCCGGCCGCCCTGGAACCGGCCGTTCACAAAGAGCTTCCAGCCGTCGTCCGAGCCGATGCGTAGGCGTAGGTGCGCTTCCCCGGGAACGAACACGTGGCAGCGGGCGTAGGCCACGGCCTGTGTCACCGGACCGTAGAGCTTGACGAAATCGAGGAAGCCATCGCCGGCGCGCGGCGAGCGCGCCGCCGCCCAGGGCGCCAATTCCCCGCGTTCCGGCGGGAAGACGGCCACAAAGCCATCCTGCCCCCCCAGCGGGTACGGGCCGGCCACCTCCCACTCCCCCAGATGCAATTGCACGCCCGGGACGATCTCCAGGCGCAACGGTAGCGGCCGCAGGAGGGCCCGGAGCACGTCCTCCTGCGCTGCGTCCAGGGCACCGTACTGCTCCCGGAGCTCCGGACTGCCGGCCTCGCCCGTCCCGGGCTCCAAGCGGCGCCACGCGAAGAGGTGGTCAGCGAAGCGTCGGCGGGCCAAATCCAGCGCGGCCTCCCAACGTGTCTGCACGGCCGGCCGCGGGCGGATGGCCACCCCCGCCTTCAGCTCGGCGTCGCTGAAGCTCCCCAGCGGATCCGGCCCCGAGTAGACGGCATAGCGGCCCGGGGCCAGCCCCACGACTTGCAGGTTGTTGTGGCCGAGTTCCTTCTCCCACGGCACCAGGGCGTTGGCGCCTCTGGCCTCCGCGGGCACGGGGAACGGCGGTGTGTCGGCGACCAGGGACATGCGCACGCTCGCCCCGTCGGCCTGCAGGCCATCAATCCGGCAACCGGAGGTAACAAGGGCCTGGCCACACGCGGCATCGACGGTCGTGCTGGCCGCCGGCGTGACCATGTCCAGCCCGGCGAGCAGTTCATATGCCATGACCAGATGTCCCACTGGATCCGGATGGACCCCGTCCGGGATGAAGCTGAAGCCGGGGCGCGCGGACTTCGCCAGCCGATGGGCGCGCAGCACCGGGTGAAAGAGGTCGACCGCGTAGGCCCCCGTGCGGGCGGCCACCTGGCAGGCGATCGCGCCCAGACGCTCCAGGGTGTCGTTGTACCGGATGGGGCCCAACTGGGGGGCACGCTCCTCATCGACCGGCGTCGGAGTGAGGACGGCCACCGCGGCGCCGGCGCCGCGGAGCCGACGCACCAGGGCCTCCAGGTCCCGTTCATACTGCCGCAACAGCGCTTGGTCGCGCCGGTAGCCCCCGTCGTTCATGCCGAAGGCCACGAACACGACGGACGGGTTGCGCGCCAGCACGTCGCGGTCGACGCGGCCTAGCCCGTCACCGGCGCAGTGCCCCCCCCACCCCGCGTTGACGAAGCGGAAGCGCTGCGCCTGCCAGCGCGAACGCATGTAGAGCTCCACATACAGCGTGAAGAGGTTCTGTTCGGTGATGCTGTCGCCGAGGAAGACGAAGAGCGCTTCTTCGGGCAATCCTGCCAGCATGCGCCGGAAGGGGAGCCCAGGCGTTGTGGCCGGGTCTTCCATGTCTTGTCCCCCGCTCCCCGGGAGGGCGGTCCCGGTGCGGCGTGTTTCGCCACCGCTTCCCGAAAATCCCGTCCTGGGGCCAAAGCCGGACGCGGCACGGCGGGGGCAGGGCTTAGCGCGGGCGCCGACGAAAGGCGGGGCCCGGGAGGGGGCGGGCGGCGCGGCAGCGGGCGAGGATTCTGGTGTCCCGTGGTGGCGGTACGGAATCCGTGGCGTGCTGGGAGCCGCGGCGTTCGTGGTCCTGGTCTGGCTTGTCTCCCGTGGCCCGCTGGTCGCGCCGATCTCGCTCTATGCGGACTACGGCGCCTCCAGCGGCTTCTATAGTGCCAGCCATATGATCCCGGCCCTGGCCGTGGTGGGTGCCCTCGCCTGCCTCTGGGCGGCTGTCGACCGCGGCGCGGCTTGGCCGCGCCCCGCCGCCCTGGCCGTCATCGCCCTGCCCCTGGCCGGTCTCACGCTGGCGGCGCTGCACGCCGTGTATGCCCACGATGCTTGGATGGACCTGGAGATTTTCGTGTGCTTTGCCGTGTTCTGGTGCGGCCTGGTCGTCCTGGTGGGCGCGGATGGCGGCGGCCTCTGGGCGCTGGCGGCACTGGCGGGCCTCGGAGACTGGCAGGCGGTCGTGGGGCTTGGGCAATGGCAGTCGGGTCAGCCCACCCCGGTCGGGTGGACGGGCGTGTTCGCCAGCGCGATTCCTGTACGGATCAGCGGCACTCTGCACAATCCCAACGTCCTGGCGTCCGTGTTGCTTGTGGCCTTGGGGGCCGCGGCCGCGCTGGCGCTGGTGGCGCCCTGGCGGGCCCTGCGCCTGACAGCCTTGGCCGCCATCCTGCCGGTGGCCGTGGCCCTCCCGCTGAGCTTTTCCCGGGCGGCCTACCTGGGCGTGGTCGCCCTCGTACTGGCCGCCGCCCTGCTGCTCCCGCGGGGCCTCCGGATCCGCGGTCTGGGCGTGTTCGCCGCAGTCGCCGCCCCCCTCCTGGCGGTCGCGCTGGCTGTGCCGGGCGTGCTGTTTCGTGTGCACACCATCAGCGTGCAGGGCGGGGGCGACGTCGCCAGTCGGTTCTTCAGCTGGCGGGACGCGCTGGCCATCTGGCGGGCCCGCCCGATCTTGGGGGCAGGCCCCGGCGGCCTGGAGGCGCTCTATGCGCGCTACCACCCCGTGTCTGCGCGGGGGACGTACGTGCTCATCGACGTGCCCGGCAGCCCGGACAGCGACCCGCTGCAGTGGTTAGCCGAGACGGGCCTCGTGGGGGTCGTGGCCCTGGCCAGCGCGGTGGCGCTGGCCGTCACGACGGCCCTGCGCACGCACCGGCGCCGGCCCGCCCTGGCCGCCGCGGCCGCGCCCCTGATCGGCACGGCCCTGGCCCTTGCGGTGCAGGGTGTCTTCGAGGTCACCGCCTACTGCCTGCCGATCGCGGCCCTGGGGGCGGTGCTGCTGGCAGCCCTGGCCGGTCTGGGTGGCCAGGTGCGGAGGACCGGTCGGCGGCCATTGCGGCCGTTGGCCTGGGCGACGGCGGCCACCGGGGGGGCGGTCGCCCTCCTGTTGGCGGCCAGCTGGGGTCCACAGGTGCACTTTGCGGCCGCGTGGGCCCACATGGAGGCGGGGCATCCGGGAGCAGCCCTCTCGCAGTTGCGCCTGGCGGTCCGCGAGGATCCCGGGTCGGAGCGCAATGTGGCCGCCCTGGGTGACGCCGAAGTCCGCGTCGCCTACACAGAGTTGCAGAACAACAACCCGAAAACCGGTCAGACCGAAGCCCTGGCGCGGAAAGCCCTGGCGCGCGCCCTGCAGTTCGACCCATTCGACGCCTCGGTCTGGGCCGACAGCGGCGTTCTGCTGGAGATCGCGGGCGAGGCGCGTGCCGCCGCCTGCGCGCAGCAAGCGGCCGTCCAGGACACGCCAGATGCCCCCTACCAGGCCTACCAACTCGCGGTGCTCCTGCGCCAAGCGGGGCAGGCCAAGGCGGCCGCCGCCGATGCGGCCTACGCGGCGCGCCTCTTCCCGTTGCAATTGGCCGTCTACAGGGAGTATGGGGATCAGAACCAGCCCTACTACCAGATCGCGCGCGCCAACGAGAACGCGGGGCTGAACGGTTGGACGGGTCCCCTGCCCCAGGCCCCCACCTATCCGCTGCCGGCTGCCGCCTGCCGCGCGGCGCTGGCGCTCGCCGGGCTGCCCGCCGGCCAGTACGGGCGGGCCTTTGCCGGCGCAAGCGCCTAGCGGCGGTGCGCCGGTACGGCCCGCAGTAACTGCAGGTAACCGGAAATCGTGCGCGCCACCCGCATCTTGCTGGGGCCGTCCTTGCGCTCGTAGTGGAGTTCCAGCGGCACCTCGACGCAGTGCGCCCCGAGGCTGTCCAGGCGCAGCAGGATTTCGGCCATGCAGGCGAACCCGGCCGTGGTAATCAGGTTCTGGCCATAGGTGCTCAAGGCGCGGCGCAACACCCCCACACGGTAGGCGCGGTAGCCGCAGGAGTAATCCCGCACGCCCCGCACGGGCCGGAGGGTGGCCAGCAGTTGGCTGGCCCCGCGGCTGAGCACGCGTCGGCGCCAGGACAGCCCCAACTCCCGGCCCCCGGGGCAGTAGCGAGAAGCGACCACGACATCGGCGCCGCTGCCAATCGCCTGGCACATGCGCGGGATCAGGGCCGGGTCGTGCGTGTTGTCCCCGTCCATGGTCACCACGATGTCGTCGTCTTCCAGCTGTCCCTGGGCCAGGGCGGTCAGGCCGGTGCGCATCGCCGCACCCAGTCCCCTGTTGTGCGGGTGCCGCACAACCTCCACGTGGGGGCGGCCGCCCCAACCTGCGGCGATGTCGGCCGTGCCGTCGCTGGATCCATCGTCGACGACCAACACCCGGTCGATCGCCGGTACGTCCGCGGCGCGCTCCAGGAGGGCGGGCAGGGCCCGGCGTTCGTTGTATGCAGGGATCATCAGGACGGTCTCCACTCAAGCACCTCCGCCACAACCACAGATCAGCCCGAGGCCTTTGACGGACCCAGTATGTAATACACCACCGGACCTGCAACCTCACGCTGAAAGTGTTGGGTCACATACTGCTGCACGCTGGGAATGGTCAGAGACCCCAGGGGGATGTAGTAGCGGGCCCCGGCGGCGATCCACTGCTGCAACTCGGCCATCGTCAGCTGGTTGGTTCGCCAGCCATGGTGACGGCTGTAGAAGAGGATTGGCGGGTTCTCTGTCCCCAGGATCACCGGCCCTGGGCCAAGCTTTGCGCGCAGCGCCACCCCCGCCTGATAGTCTGGCCAATTCAGTGTGTAGAGTTCATTTAGAGGGCGCAGCGTGAAGAGCGGCGTGCCCACCAGCACGCCGGCCACGACCAGCACCTGGGCAGTGCGGCTGCCCGCCAGCCAGGACACGAGTTGGCCGAGCCCCACACCCTCGGCCAGCGCCAGCCAGGGTAATAGCGGCATGAGGTAGTACTCGAAGGCGATATGGCGCATGACCACTACGCACCAGAGCACCAGCGCCCCGCCCCAGGCCCAGAACCAGGCCCTTGGCCGGAGGTCCGGGTGCAGGAGGCCGACGAGGAGCGGCAAGGCGCCGGCCCCGCTGATGCAGCACTCGAGGAAGAAGTGGTACCAGAACTCCGGCGCGGAGGGCACTCCGACGTGGTAACTGGACTGCCGGAGCAGTTGCACGATGATGGTGATGAAGTTATATCCCGGGCTGACCAGCGCGCCCGCCCAGATCGTATAGGCCGCCGCGGGCACGGCGGGGATGAGGAGCAGGCCCCAGGCGGCCGGATCAGACCAGCGGCGCCCGCGCACCGCCAAAAGGAGAATCGCCGGCGCGATCAGGGCGGAGGGCAGCTTGGCCAACAGGGCGAAGGCGCCCGCCACCAGTGCCAAGAGGTAGTTGCCCGCGCCACCCAGCCTCGACCAGCGCGAGACGGCCCAGAGCGTCGCCGTCACGCCGGCCAGCATGGCCGGCTCTGGCTGAAAGGCCCGTCCGAAGAAAATTCCCAGCGGCTGCACGGCGAAGACGGCGCCGACCCACCAGGCGGCGCGCGCTCCGAACTCCCGCCGGCAAAATAACCAGAGGAAGACCAGGGCGACGGTGTCGTATCCGACCGCCACCGAGTGGAGCAACCAGCTGCCAAAGTGGGCCAGGTGGGCCAGGAGGGCAACCGTTAGTGGCATGAAGGGGAATTCCAGCTGCACGTAGTTGGGGCCCGGACCGTTGTAGAAGAGTTGCGGTAGCAGGCCCAGCCCGTCGTGGATGAAGAACCAGGCTTCGCTGGCGGTGTCCGTCTGTCGCCAGTCGGAATCGTCCACCAGTGGCATTCCGCCGTGATACAGCCGCAACGCGACAAACCCGACCAAGAGCGCCGTCAGGCAGAGCCATTCCCAGCGGGCAAGCCCCCGGAGAGCCCGCTGCTTGCCCTCCTGCAGACGCCACCCCCCCTTGGCCGCGACGTATCCCGTCGAACACTAGCACAGCTTGGGCGCAGACTACCATGCTACAGACGCGCCTGCATTGCTGCCGGTTCCCCACGGGAGGTCAGGCGGGCGCGATCCTGGTGGAAATGAACTTGGTTTCCAGGAAGCCGCGGATGCCTTCGGCGCCGCCTTCCCGGCCGAAGCCACTCTGCTTCATGCCCCCAAAGGGGGCCTGCGCCACGGTGGGGACAGGGTCGTTGACTCCGACCACGCCATAGGCCAGGGCCTCGGCGACCCGCACCGCACGTCCCAGATCGCGGGTGTAGATGTAGGCGGCAAGGCCGTACGGGGTGTCGTTGGCCAGTGCGATCGCCTCCGCCTCGCTGTCGAACGCCCAGACCCCGATCAGGGGCCCGAACGTCTCCTCCTGCCAGAGCCGGCAGGGCCGTGGCGCGTCCGCCAGGACCGTGGGCGCAAAGAAGTGTCCCGGTCCGGCCAGCGTGTCGCCGCCGCAGAGGACGCGGGCGCCGCCCCCGACGGCCTCCGCGATCTGGGCGCGCACCCGCGCCACCGCCTGGGCGCCGATGAGGGGCCCGACCTCCGTCTCGGGCGCGTCGCCCCGGCCCACGCGCAGTTGGGCCACGCGCGCGGCCAGGCGCTCCTGGAAGGCCGCCACCAGGGGGCGGGCCACCAGGAGCCGGTTGGCGCAGATGCAGGTCTGGCCGGCATTGCGGAAGCGGGAGGCGATCGCGCCCTCGACGGCCGCCTCCATGTCTGCGTCCTCAAATACGAGAAACGGCGCATGCCCGCCCAACTCCAGGGACACCCGCTTCAACGAGTCGGCCGCCCTCCGCATCAACATCCGCCCTACCGTCACCGACCCGGTGAAAGAGATCTTGGCCACCCGGGGATCGGCGAGCAGGGCATCGCCGATTGGTTCTGCCGGCCCGGAGACGAGGTTGGCCACCCCCGCGGGCAGCCCCGCGTCGTGCAGGCAGGCGAAGACAGCGCAGGCGGTCAAGGGCGTTGCCGGGGCGGGTTTGCACACGGCGGTGCAGCCGGCGGCCAGGGCGGGGGCCAACTTGCGTCCGAGCATGGCCGCCGGGAAGTTCCATGGAGTGATGGCGGCCACGACGCCCAAGGGCTGGTGCAGGACGGTGATGCGCTTGTCGCGGGATGATGCGGGGATCGTCTCGCCATAGATGCGTCTGGCCTCTTCGGCATTCCAGAGGAAATAGTCCGCCGTCAGGCCGACCTCGCCGCGGGCCTCGGCTAACGGCTTGCCCTGTTCGGCGGTCATCGTGGCGGCGACCTCCTCGCGCCGTTCCAGCAGGAGCCGCGCCACGGTGCGCAGCACCTGGGCGCGCTCGTGGGCGGGTGTGCCTGCCCAGGCGGGAAAAGCGCGGTATGCGGCCGTCACGGCCTTCCGGGTTTCGTCCGATCCCCCCTCCGCCATCTCCCCCGCCGGGGGACCGCCAGCCGGGTCGACCACCTCGACCCAGCGGCCGGTTTCCCGCCAAGCGCCGTCCACATAGAGCCGTCCGCGCCGCATGCGCGCTCCTCCTTCCGGGGTCCACCCGGCTCGTTGGCCAACTGCCGCCCTGCTCTGCGTCGATTAGCGGGGCGGGACGGCGGCGTCGACACCTTCGGCCACCTGGCTCCATGACGTGGCCGGCGGCAGGCAGAGCTGCCCACGACAGATCCAGAGCGTCGGCACGGTGGCCGCCCGCCCCTGCCATACCGCCGGTACGCCCTCCACCCCAGGGACGCCCCCGGCCACGCGGCTTAAGCAGAGGTTGGGCAGGTGGCGGTCGGCCAACTGGCGCATCCAGGCGGTGCTGTCCGGGCCATTCGGGCCGGCAAGCACCACCTCCAGGCCGTCGGCGGTGACCCGGTCCAGGACGGCCAGCAGGGAGCCGACCGCACGGGGGTGGTCGGTCACCAGGGGCTGCAGGCGGGCCGACACGCGGGCGACGATGTCTGTCCAGAGGGTTTCCCCCGAAAATGGCGCCAGGCGCGTAAGCGCGTCGAGCGCCCAACTCTGGGGTGAGGGTGTTCCGGAATCCACGTCTTCGCGCGGGCGCACCACCAGTTCCGCCGGCCGTGCCTCGGTGAGGAAGAATGTGGCCTGAGCCGGGTCCCAGAAGCGCGCGAGCATGCCGCGCGCAATGCGGACCGCCCACCCCAGCCAGCGCGCATCCAGGGTGGCCTCATACAGGTCCACCAACCCGCAGGCCAGATATGCGTAATCCTCGAGCGTACCGGCGATGCCCGCGCTCCCCTGGTGGTACCGGCGCAGCAGACCGCCGTCCGGGGTGGTCAGCGCCTCACCGAGGAAAGCGGCACAGCGGCCGGCCGCCTCCGTGTAGTCCGGACGGTCCAAGACCCGCCCGGCGCGCGCCAGGGCGCCGATCGCCAGCCCGTTCCACCCGGCCAACACCTTCTCGTCCCGGTGGGGGCGGGGGCGGCGGCCCCTGGCCGCCAGGAGGCAGTCCCGCACCGTGGCGCGGCGTGGCCCTGGGTCCAGGGACATGGCATGCAGGTGCGGGACGGTGAGCCCCTGCGCGAAGTTGCCCTCCGGGCGGATGCCGAAATGCTGGCAGGCCGTCTCAGCCAACTCTGGGTCGCCCAGGGCCTGGGCCACCTCGTCCGGCGTCCAGGTGTAAAAGGCGCCTTCGCGGGGGCTGCCGCCGGCGTCCGGGCTGTCGGCGTCCTCGGCGCAGTAGAAGGCGCCTTCGGGCGACCGCAAATCCCGCAGCAGGTAGTCGAGGGTGTCCGTGGCCACCTGGGCCAACTCGGCATCTTGGGTGCGCTGATAGGCGGCCAGATAGAGCGGCGGCAGCAGGGCATTGTCGTACAGCATCTTCTCGAAGTGCGGCACCAGCCAGGCGCGGTCGGTGCTGTACCGATGAAAGCCGCCGCCGAGCTGGTCGCAGATGCCGCCCGCCGCCATTGCGCGCAAGGTGAAGACGGCGCGCTCGGCGGGACGCCCCCCGACCCGCAGCATCGCCTCCAGGGCGCCCGCGTTCGGGAACTTGGGCGCTGGGCCGAAGCCCCCGTGGATCGGATCGACCGCCTCCGCCAACCTGCCGGTCGCGACGGTGACCAACGTCCGGTCCACGTCCACCCCGGGGCTGGGAATCGCCGGGGTATCGGCGCCGCGCAGGGCCCGGCGCCAGTCCTCAGCCACGGCGAGTACGCGGGCCCGGTCGTCCCGCCAGGCGGCCGCGAGCGCCTGGGTGATTTCGAAGAGACCCGTATGGCCCAAGCGCGAGTGGGGCGGATAGTATGTGCCGACATAAAATGGCGCCAGGTCGGGGGTCAGGAAGGCGGTCAGGGGCCAGCCCCCCTGCCCGGTCGCCATCTGGCAGGCGAATTGGTAGATGGCATCGATCTCGGGGTGCTCCTCCCGGTCCACCTTGACCGGGATGAAGGCGGCGTTGACCGCCGCTGCGATGTCCCGGTCGGAAAAGCTCTCCCGCGCCATCACATGGCACCAATGGCAGGCGGCGTACCCCACGCTGAGCAGGAGCGGACGATCGAGTTCTCGCGCCCGACGCCGGGCTTCCTCCCCCCAGGGATACCAGTCCACCGGGTTGTCCTGGTGCTGCCGCAGGTAGGGGCTGGCGGCTTGGGCCAGGCGATTGGGCATCTGCCCACCTCCCGCACTACATGAGGATGGCGGCGCCGGGCGCAAGCCGCACCCGGATCTTGCCCGCCGCAATCTCGAGCGCAGCCTACGCCGGGGCCGCGGAGGACAGGTTCACCGTCGGCACCGGTCGCAGCCGAAGCGCGACGATCAGGGGGGCGCCCCACACGACGTGGTCCGGAACGAACGCCTCTGTCCCGGCGGCAGGCCCGGCCGGGGGAACACTGATCCCTACTCCGCCCCGCCGTGCTCCACCCCGACCAGCGCCCCGCCCAGTCCGGCCAGCCCTGTGATCGTCCGGGCGGCGGCATGGAGCGGGGAAGGCTCACCCGTCCTTACCCGGAACAACCCCGCCGCCGCGATGGGCAGGTACTCGCGGTCGCCCGCCTTCGGCGCTGGGGGCACCAAAGTCCGATCGCTGCCACCGGCCTCCCCAGGCCCAGTTCGTCACCGGCGCGCTGAACCTTGCCCGCTGGCGACGGCCGGTCTTGCAAGCGCGTCTGCCGCACCGCCGGCGGTGGCGGCTCAGGCCGGTGCCTTTTGGGCGGCGCCGTGCGTGCGGCCATGGACGGGTGGGCCGGTAGTCGGCCGCCCTGCCCTACTGCTGGGTGGTGTGCGGGCGGACCACCGTCTCTCCGTGCCCTGCCGCGTCCAGGATGTCGTCGAGTAAGCGGCGCAGGCTGGCCCACGCGGCCTGGTCGACCCGGCGCCCGCCCGCAGCGCTTGCGGCCAGGCGCACGAGCGTCTCCCCCTCGGGCACCACCTGGCTCACATGCCAGACCAACCACTGTGGCGGAGGCCAGGGTGCCCCGCGCGCCAGCAGCGGCAGCCGCAGGGCAGACCCGACGGCCTGCCCCAGCAAAATGGAACGCCCAAGTGGCTCCAGCGCCTGGTCGGCCGTCTCGAAGCCCTCACGCAGCGTCCGGTATTGGGAGGCCACATGCCGGGCGAGATCCTGGGTGAACACCCTCTCCGCTCGGGAGCGGGCCTCCCCGCCCGCTCCCCCCGGGTCCTGCGCCAGGAGCGCATGGCGGTGCACCCAGAGACCTTCAGGGTCGGCGAGGCGCGCAGCGAGCCACCCCGCCGCACGCACCCGCACCCGCACCGGCGGGATGACCTCCGGGTCATGCAGTTGTAGCTGCGCGGCGGATGTCGCCTGCGCGAGGCGTGCCCACTCGGGCTCATCCAGGATGATCTCGATGTCCAACGGTCCCGCCAGGCCCAGCACCCGCTGCCCCGCCAGCCAGACCACCGCCGCCCCCAGGCGCGGACCGAGCCGTCTGCCGGCCGGCAACCCGAGGAAGCGGTCCCGCAGGTAGTCCCGGGCGAGGGCGGCAAGTTCCGCCGCGTCCGCACCGTCCGTCTCCGCCATTACCCGCTGCCCTCCCGCATGACTTGGTGTTTGGCCCAGTATAGAGTCGGACATTGGCACACGCCGCCAGATCCCCTGGAATCCTTGTCCGCCGCATTGGGAAGCTACGAAGGAGTCCAGGCATGGCCGCGGAACTCCTGAACGCGGCGGCTTGTGTACAAGGTGCGCGTGCCGAAAAAACGCGGGGGTGAACCCGTGCGGCAGGAAGTCTTCAACCTCGGCGCTTGGCTGTGGTCGTTCTGGAGCGCGTTTGGGACCGTGTGGCTGGTGTTGCTCGGCGTCGAGGTGGGTCGGTTGGCCCGGGGCATGCGCTTGATGCCCCGCTTGACCGAGGTCACGGCAGACGCGCCCGAGTTGCCGCCTGTTACGGTGGTCTTGGCGGCGCGCAACGAAGAACCGGCCGTTGGCATGTGCGTGCGTTCGCTTTTGGCCAGCGATTATCCCGATCTGCGTGTCAT
The DNA here is from genome assembly GCA_021846605.1 of Bacillota bacterium. The sequence continues at coordinate 15,643 of JAJZWQ010000067.1, forward strand.
CGCCGTCGATGACCGCAGCAGCGACCGCACCGCGGCCATTCTGGAGGAGATCGCCGCCACCGATCCGCGGCTCCAGGTCGTGCGCGTGCACGCCCTCCCCCCGGGATGGCTCGGCAAGAACCATGCACTGGAATGCGGT
>JAJZWQ010000283.1 GCA_021846605.1 Bacillota bacterium
CTCGACATGGCGGGCAGGCGGGGCCGCTGGGAGCCCACTCCCTACCTCGGAACCTGCGACGAACTCCTCACCCAGCTCATCGACCAGTTCGGCTTCCTGCTCAGTCCCTGGTAGGGCATTGGGCCACTATCGGGAACGAACTTGCGGAACGTTGTACTAGTCGCCGCACGCGCCACCCTCACCGGCCAGCACCTCGCGGCCTACGTAGGCGCCTGACCGCGGCTCGCGCGGACCCGGTGGGACGAGGTATCGCCAGCCCTGCCGCCACGGCCGAACCGTGAGCGCCCCCAGGCCTGGCACTTCCACCTGAGGGTCCGCTCTGGCTGCGGCAGGGCTCTGCCCCAGCGTGGCGGAGATAGAGGGGAGAACGGAGGCGGTGCTGTGCGGGCAGACAGGCCCAATGTCCTGCTCCTGATGGCCGACCAACTGGCGGCCTCGGCCCTGGCGACCTATGGCCATCCGGTGGCCCGTACCCCCCATCTGGACGCGCTGGCCGCAACGGCCGCCGTCTGCGAGCGTGCGTACTGCAACAGTCCGATCTGTGCCGCCTCGCGCGCTTCCATGATGACTGGCCGGCTCCCCTCCGAGATCGGCGTCTACGACAACGGCGCCGAACTGCCGGCCGCCGTCCCCACCTTCTGCCACGCCCTGCGCCAGGGGGGCTACCGGACGATCCTCAGCGGCAAGATGCACTTCGTCGGCCCCGATCAGTTGCATGGCTTCGACGAGCGCCGCACCCCCGACATCTACCCCGCCGGCTTCGACTGGACCCCCGACTGGGGCCAGGGCCTGGTGCACAATCCGGGCGCGAGTGTGCGCCGGTTGGCGGAGTCCGGCCCCTGTGCCTGGAGCCTGCAGATGGACTACGACGAGGACGTCGCCCACGAGGCCGTGCGGGTGCTTTATGAGCAGGCGCGACACCCTGACCAGCCGTTCCTGCTCTGCGCCTCGTTCACGCACCCGCACGACCCCTTCGAGATCACGCCCGAGTACTGGGATCTCTACCGGGATACGGAGATCCCGCCGCCCCGCACGCCGGCGCTGGCACTTGCGGCCATGCCCCCCTACGCGCGCTGGGTGCAGGTCCATCACGAACTGGACCTCTTCCCCCCGTCACCAGACACCGCGCTGCGGGCGCGGCGGGCCTACCTGGCGATGGTCAGCTACCTGGACGTCAAGATCGGGCAGGTCCTGGCGGCGCTGGGGGGGGCAGGCCTGGCCGACGATACCGTCGTGATCTTCACCTCCGATCACGGCGAGATGCTCGGAGAGCACGGCATGTGGTACAAGCGCGTCTTTTACGAGGACGCCGCGCGGGTCCCGTTCATCGTCCGCTGGCCGGGGCAAGTCCGACCGCGCCGCATTGCTCCTTTGGTCTCCCTGCTCGACCTGGCCCCCACCCTCTGCGATCTGGCCGGCATCCAGGCGTCCGTGCCCCCGGCCCTGACGCGGGGGTTTGGCGGCCGGAGCCTGGTCCCGCTCCTGCGCGGGGACGCCGTCGACCGGCCGGAGCCCGTCCTGGCTGAGTACCTGGGCGAGGGGGTCATCCAGCCCTGCCGCATGGTCCGTTGCGGGCGCTACAAGTACGTCTTCGTCCGCGGCGAGGCGCCGCAACTCTTCGATCTGGCCGCCGACCCGGACGAGACGGTCGATTTGGCCGATCGGGCGGACCTGGCGCCGGTCCGGGCGGCAATGCATGCCCAGGCGATTGCGGGCTTCGACCCCGACGCCCTATATGGCGCGGTGGTCGCAAGCCAGCAGACGCGACGAGCCCTGGCCGGCGTGCCGGGCCGCCCCAACTGGGACTTCGTGCCCCCACCGCCCGACCCGGGGCAGTACGTCCGGGGAGAAACGGTGCCCGAGGCGGCACGCCGCCAGCGGGTCGATCCACGGTCGTAATTCGAAGCGGGAAGTCCGGCGGGCCGGCGTCACGCGGACGCGCGCGGGCGCCGATCGGTCCGAGGGGTTTCCCCTGGACACCAGCCCTTCATGGACCGGTTCGCGGCGGGCGGGGGTGCGCGACCGCGGCCTGCGGGTCGAAGCCGGGACCGTCGGACGCCGACGTACGGACGGACCCGGGTACGGCCACCCCCTCGATGGCCAGCATCCGTCGCTTGGTCTCGGCCCCCCCATCCGCGGAGAAGCCGCCGATCCGCCCGTTGGCCGCCAGCACCCGGTGGCATGGCACCACGATCGGGAACGGGTTGCGCGCCAGCGCCTGCCCGACGGCGCGGGCCGCCCCGGGCGCCCCAAGGCGGGATGCCAGTTCTCCGTAGGTGATGGTCGTCCCGGAGCGGACGCGGCGCACTTGCCCGTAGACCTGTTGATGGAAGGGGGGAACGCCGTCCATCAACAGGGCGATGTCCGCGAGGTCGTGGCAGTCGCCCGCCAGGTGCCGTTGAATCTGCTCGGCCAGCCGCTCCACCCAGGGCGGCGTCTGAAGCGGCCGCGCCCCGGGGTGGCGGCGGGTGATGCGCTGCCGGGTGACCTCCGCGGTCGCCCCCGGCAACTCGATGCCCAGCACCCCGCGGCCGCTCCAGACGATCCCGCACTGGCCGATGG
>JAJZWQ010000068.1 GCA_021846605.1 Bacillota bacterium
CCGCCAGCGCGCCCCGCATCAGGGCGCGGCGCGTCAGGCCTTGGCTCGCAGGTGCACCCCTGCGCATACCGACCCCCCCAAACCTGGCCGGATCACCCGGCCCTGCGCATGGGCTAGCTTCTCGGGATGGAAGACGCATCCTCCATGCGGCGCGCAACATGTCCCCTGGGTGCCTGGGGGCGGGCGGCCCAGGCGGGGGCATCGGCCCCCGGGGGTCCTCGGCCCAGCGGTGGCGGCGACATCGGCGTTGCCGCCCGATCCGTCGGGCCGACCAGGAATGGAAACAGACCGGCAGCGGTCCCCACAATGCGGGTCTGCCCGCCGGCGCGACATCCACTCGACGCCGACGGGACCGCGGCCGCGTCTGACCGGGCTCCGCGCAGACGCCGGCTGCGTGGGTGAGCGCCCGCCCCGACAGAGCCGCCCCTCCCCTGCGTGCTCACCCCGCGGAGTGAGGACACTTTGTGGTGCTTGGCGGGTCACCGGGGGCAGACTCGGCTGCGGGCTCGGAGCGCCAGACGGTACACGACCTGGAGTTCGCCGACCGCCAGTACCGGCTACCGTTGGCCCCCTCACACCGCCGTTCATGCCAAGTGTCGTCGGCCGCGCCGGCATGGGGGACTCGGCAGAAAAGCCCGGCAGGCGGGCCCCGCGCAGCGGGGCTGCCCGCTGGGGCGCACATTGTGTCTGGCCGGGCATCCGCGCGGCCGCCGGCCCCCGCACTGCGTGGTCACCCCAGGAGGGGAAACGTCTCCCCTTCCAGGCGGCCGCCCGCATCGAGCCCCAGGGGGTCGGTGACCAGGTGCGGCCGCCCGTTGTAAAGGGTGCCGTCGGGAATGTAGATGATCACCATGGCACGGCGCGGGCGGTTGGTCCGGTTTGCCCCGGCATAGTGGAAGCACAGTCCGTTGTGGAAGGTGCAACCGCCGGCGCGCATCCGCGCCGTCACGGGCTGGGTGCCGGCCAGCTGGCCCTTGGGCACCATCGCGAAGATGTCCTGGGGATCCACCAGGTTGATACCCGGAAGGGCCCCCACGCGATGGGATCCGGGGATGAAGGACATCGCGCCGTTGCGTTCGTCGACATCGTCCAGCGCGCACCAGAGCGAAAGCGCCCCCGGCGCGTCCATGGGCCAGTACGGGAGGTCCTGGTGCCAGGGGGTGGGCCGGCTGTCCGCGGGCTGCTTGAGCAGGGCCTGGTCGTGCCAGAGCCGAACGGCGGGAACCTGGGCCAGTCGGCGCGCCATGACGGCCAGCCGGGGCAGGTGGACGAAGGCGCGCACCACGGCGTTGTCCCTCCAGATGTTGACGCGCTGGTCCAGCACCCTGGCATAGGCCGAGCGCTCGGCCGAGGTGTGGATGCCGCCCTCGGCGCCGCCGTAGATCCGGTCGATCTCCTGCTGCAGGGCCACGAGTTCCAGGGGGGTCAGCACGTTGTCGACCTGGATGAACCCGTTCTCTTGGTAGAACCGCACCTGTTCGTCGGTGACCGTCCGCGTCTCCTCGATCTCCGGCATGTTGCCAGCCTCCCTTCGACTTCGGTGCCGGACCAACGGGACCAGACGGCGCACCGCAGGTCGACCCCTCGCCCACGGCATTTATGGTTCCGCCAAGGGCAGCGCTAGGGGGTGAGGACCGCGGACGACAGGAAGGGGACCCGATCCGCGCACCCCCAGGCGCTTCCCACACTGCGGCGGGCATACCTCCTGCGGCCCGGAGACACCGTCACACGTTGGGGACTGGAATCGTCCAGCACGTCACGGGCAGCCACAGCGCGGCGGTCGGTCCGGGGGACGTCCTCCTGGTGAATCCGTCCCTTGCGCACGCCTTCGTGGCCACCGACGGGCCGCTTCGCATCCAAAACGTCCTCTTCACCGAACAGGCCCTGACCGGAGCCCTGGACGCCCCGGCAGTGTCCGGTGCGCTGGGCCTGTTCTTCACCGGACGCCTGTCACCCCTTCCTCGGCCGGTCCCGATCCCGTGGCCGTATCCGAGGCCATGGCGGCGGAATCGCGGCTGCGGAGACCCGGCTATCGCGCGGCGGCGCGCGGCTGGCTGGCGGTGCTGCTCGTCTCGCCCTGGTGGAGGCGCCTGGCGTTGCACGCGGCGCCGCCGGCACCGCCTTGGCGCGCGCTCCTGCCGGTCAGGCGGCGTCTGTATGCCGCGGATGGGGACGGGGGGCGCATTCCGGAGTTGGCCCACCTGGCCGGTTGGTCGCCGGATCACTGCACCCGCCGGTTCCGGGCCGTAACGGAGGAAACCCCGCTCCGCTTCATGCGCGGGCGCTACGGCGCGCCTGCCGTGCCCGTTTCGGCCGTTAGCCCCAATGCCGTTGACTTTATGGATGGCAGAGCGCGCGGCGCGACCGCTTCAAGCATGAATCCACGCCATCTGGATACGGGTCAGGGCCGCAGAGTAAACGGCATGGGGCCTTGCCCCCGCCGCTCCGATCTTCGCATCCAGACCGCCGCCGGCGACGACGCGTGGGCCAGACTGTTCCGCCCCAACCAGCCCCTGCTCACCGACGGCCACGCAGCCCGTTTCCCTCTACTGCAGCACCGACGGCGGTGCACACTGGGTTCCGCCTCGGTAATCGAGGAGGCGCTCGACGATGACGCAGTCCACCCAACGTCCGTCGAGCCGGCCATGCCTCTGGTACACTCCCACTTCTCGGAAGCCGCAGACCTGGCACAGAGCACGGCTGGCGGCGTTGAAGGTGAAGACCCGCGAGACCAGCTTCCAGAAGCCGAGACGCTCGGTTTCGGCGATCAGCGCCTCTAGTAGCATGCGCCCCACGCCGCGGCCGCGCTGGCCGCGTTCGACGTACACGCTGAACTCCCCGACGCCGACGTAGCACGTTCTCGGTCGATAGACGCCCGCAGCCGCCCAGCCCACGACCTGCCCGGCGTCCTCCGCCACGACAAACGGGTGCGCGCGGTCGGCGATCCGCCTCTCCATTTCGGCGGTCTGCCGCGGCTCGGTCTCGAACGTGGCGACGCGGTCGGCGATGCCCTGGTTGTATATCTCCGCAACCACGGCCGCATCGCGGGGTTCCGCGCGGCGGACCACTATCATATCCTGACCCCTCCCCCAAGGCATCTGCCAGCGCTTCCAAGCCCGCAATCACGGCGCTGCGACGCTCTGCCGGGATGGCCGCCCAGACGCGGGTGTACTCCGCGTCCGCCTGTGCGTGCAACTGCCGAACCTGCCGCAGCCCTTCGGCCGTTAGGAGCAGCGTGACGGCGCGCCGGTTCCCGGCCACCGGCGTGCGCTGCACCCAGCCCTTGGAGACCAGCGCCTCTGCCAGCCGGCTGGCGGTACTGGGGTCCACGCGCAGGGCCTGCGCCAGATCGCCCACGCCCAGCCCAGGACGGGCGCCGATCTCCTGGAGCGCGTGGCGCTGCGCCAGCGTCACGCCGCAGCACGTCATCTGCTCGCGCTCTAATAGCCGCAAGCCGCGGACGGTTTGACGCAGAAGGGCGCGAAGCCGAGCGGCACCCGTCGCATCCACCCCCATCCCCCTACGCCGGGACGGGTCTAGGAGCAATACAGTTGACTTAAGGATGGCAGGGCGCGCGGCGCGACCGCTTCCAGCATGAATCCACGCCATCCGGATGCGGATCAGGGCCGCAAAGTGAACGCATTGCCGTTAGTCCCAATACCGCTTAGTTTGGCGTTGCCGAGCGGCCGCTGCGAAAGGCCATGCGAGGGGTGCCGAGGGGTTCAGCGGCAAGGCCTTTGGGCCGGTGCTGGCGACCTTCCACCGCGCCGCCGGAGAGCGCCGTGGCGCCTTATCTGAACGGTATTGCCGTTAGCCCCCACGCCTTCCACCGCCTGGCGCATCCCCGGAGCGACTGACCCGACGGGCGCGCGGGACCGCGCTCAGACGTGGGGGAAAATGCCCTGGATGCCGGCCACCACCATTTGGACGGCCACGATGGTGAGCAGCAGGCCCATCATCCGCGTGATCACGCTGATCAGCGTGCGTCCCAGGTGCGCCTCCACCGCAGTGGCGTAGTGGAAGAGCACGGAGGTCAGCCCCAGCACGCAGGCGAACGCCAGCAGGACCAACAGGGTGTGCATCCAGAACGGGGGCTGGCCGCCGAGCGTGATGACGGTCGCGATGGTCCCCGGGCCGGCCAGGATCGGCGTGCCCAGGGGGGTGACCGCCGGGTCGTCGTCCCGCAGGTCGGCGTCGTCGTCGGGGCGCACCAGCCGCCGAAGGGCGGTGGCCGCGGAGGATTGCGCCCAGTGCGCCGCGCTGGGCCCGTCGAGCGGGCGGGTGGGCGCGCCCGCCGGTCGCAGCGGAGCCGGCGGCGACGCGCGCGCCGGGGCCAGCGGCTCCGCCCCGGCGGGGTGGTGCACGCTCGAAAGCCGGCCCTGCATCAGACCGAAGGCGATCACGAACAGCAGGATCCCGCCCGCGATACGGAAGTCGTCCAGCGTGATGCCGAAGAGGCGGAAGATCGCCGTGCCCGCCAGCGCGAACACGGTGACGACGCCCAGGGCAACGGAGACCGAACGGCGGTTGACTGCGGCGCGTTCGCGGGCCGGCGCGTGGCCGACCAGCGCCAGAAACACCGGCACATTGCCGATGGGGTTCATCACGGCGAAGCCGGACAGGAAGGCGTGCAACCAGAAGGTGAGCACGGCCGAACCTCCGCGCGGGCGCACCGGCGGCCGCCCAGCAGGCTATGTGTGCCGCAAAGTTCGGCGGTCTATCACGGATGGCGCGTTCGGCCCGAGCCCGGAGCACCCGCAGGCGGGGTTCGGCCGGACGGATGGCGTGACGGACGGCCTCAGACCGGGCTGCCGGCCTGGGCGGAGCGGGAGCGCCCCTGGCGCGCCGCCGCCGCCGTGCCTCGCACCAGGGCGCTGACCCCGATCCCGAGCACACTGGTCATGACGAGCACGAAGGCCAGACCGATGTGGTGCAGGTTGTGGACGCGTAGCCCCGTGGTGACGCTCCAGCCCGCAAGCCCCGGCCAGAGCAGCCCGAAGGCGCCGCCCGCGACGAAGAGAAGGCCTCCCCAGGTGAGGGTCTTGCCGGCAGTCGTCAGGGCCACCTGCCGGATCGCCGCCGCCGTGAGGTGCAGGCGGCCGGCGACCCAGCCGAAGCAGGCACCGGCACCCGCCTGCATGGCCATGGTGCCCAAGCCGAAGAACGCGCCGGGGAGCCAGGCCACCCACGCCGAGGGCATCTGGGGAGCCAGAACCGTGTAGATGATCACCGCAAAGGCGCCGAAACCCCATCCGGCGATGAAGCCGTGCACCAGGGGCATCCAGGGGCGTGGATCCCGGATCTCGTCGGCATCCGCGCCGCCCGGGAGCGCGTGGCTGCCGAACAGGTGCCAGTGCCGCCCGCGCATAATCTGCCAGCCCGCAGCCACCATCACGACCCCGACGACCACGTAGATGGCATAGTCCAGCGGCCCCGCGGTGAACCAGCGGTCCAGCGCGAGGTACGCCAGTTCGCTGGCAAGCGCGCGCTGCACGGTGAACGCCAGCGAGAAGGTCAGGCCGGCCACCAGGCCCCGCCGCGTCGAGTATCCACCGATGGCGTAACTGAAGGTGATCGGCCAGGTGTGCTCATCCGGCGTGATGCCGTGGACGACCCCCAGGAGGAAGGCCGTGGTCAGCACTGCGGCCAGGCCGAGCACGGCATGCGGATCCCAGAGGTCCATCGACCCGTCCCTCCTGGCCTAGGGCATGGTGGCGGGGCCATCCAGGGCTCCGCATGGCCGTCTCCATCTATGGGAGGTTACGCGGCCTCGACGTGAATGATACATTGTCTCACTTGGGTGTCAAGCGAGGTCGTCGGGCGCGGCGCGCACGCTGGCACCGGCGTCGGAGACCGCGCTGCGGGCCCCCGGCGCCCGACAACGGGCGCAACGCCCAGCAAGTTCCACGGCGTGGGACACCGGCGCGAAGTCATACGCGGAGGCGACGTGGGACAGCGTATCCTCCAGTTGGCGCAGCGCCTCTCCCCGCACCACGATATCCCGTCCGCACGCCACACAGCGCAGGTGATGGTGGTGTCCCTCAGCGCAGGCCGCGCACCACCGGTAGCTGCCCTCGTCCTCGCCGGCGGCGATCCGCTCGACCAGGCCCATGTCCTGAAGGATCCGCAGCGTGCGAAAGAGCGTGGCGCGCCCCAACTCGGGATGTGCCGCCCGCACCTGGTGCCACAGGGTGTCGGCGCGGAAGGCGCCGTCCCCAGGGATGGCGTCGATGATACGGCGCCGGGCGGCCGTCATCTGTCCACCGAGTTGCGTAAACAGCATCGCGGCGTCATCACTCAAGGCCATCCCCCCCGCCCGTCGGGGCCTCGGCGGCCCGCCGCCCACTGTACCATGCCGGCGTGGGCGCGCTTCCCCGCCGCGCCCAGCGCGCGCCCGCTCCACGCGGAGGTGCCCCGGCGCCGCCCCACCGCCGCGGCCGGGGCCCCTGACACCGGCCGGTCAACACGCCCCCCCTGTGGGCAGGCAACGGCGCCGGAATTGGGGAGACCCGGAAGGACATCCCGGCCAGGACGACGAACCTTCCCTACTGGCCGGATTTACGTAAATACTGGCAGGTGACGCGTTTGGTGCGGCTGGGGGTCGTGGGTGCGGGGCCCGTCATGCAGATGATCCACCTCCCGTCTCTGCGGGCACTGGCGGAAGTCGAGGTCGTCGCGATGGCGGACATCAACCGTGAGTTGGGGCAGAAGGTGGCCGGCGCCTTCGGCGTCCCGCGCGTGTACGGCGATGTCTCGGAGATGCTGGCGAGCGAACCCGACCTGGACGGCGTGGTCGTGGTCACTGGCAAGCACTGGCACGTCTCGGCGTGCCTGCCCGCGCTGGAACGGGGTCTGCCGGTGTTCACCGAAAAGCCCCTGGCGGCCCATCTGGCCGAGGGCCGTGCCATGGTGGACGCGGCGGCCAAGAGCGGGGCGCGGCTCATGGTCGGCTACATGAAGCGCAGCGACCCGTCCTACCTGGAAGCCAAGCGCCGCCTGGATGCCGGCGCAATCGGCGAAGTGCGCTACGGCCGACTCCACGATTGGGGCGGCAACTTCGTGGCCGGCGCCCAGGGCGTGGGGACGCTGCGCCTCAGCGACGCCCCCCCCGCGGCCCGGGCGGCGGCGCCCGCCGCCCCCGGCAGCCCCCCACCGCCTCCCACCCCGGAACAGTTGCGCCACCGGGCGTTCGACAACTGGATCGAGGTCTGGATTCACGACGTCAACCTCGTCCAGGGTCTGTTCGGCACCGTCCAGGAGGTCGTCTGGTCCCGGGAGGGGTCTCCCAAGCTGGCCTTGGTGCGTTGCGCGCGCGGCGCCACCGTGTTGCTGGAGATGGGGGGGCCGCAGCCCGGCGGCATGCCCTGGGACGAAACGGCGGACCTGTACGGCACGGCTGGGCGGCTTTCGCTCACCTTCAAGCCGCCCTTCCTCCGACACGCCACCACCCAGTTGTGCATCGAGACGCCGCAGGGGCAGGAGACGGTGCGCTGCGGCCACGCGGAGGCGTTCACCGAGGAGATCCGCACGTTCTGCCGGCTCCTGCGCGATGGTGGCGCCCCGGAGTGCGACGGGGCCATGGGCCTGGCCGACATGGAGGCGTGCGCCCGACTGGTGGACGCCGCGCATCCGGGCTGCGCCGAGCCGCTCTGATCTGAGTTGAGTTGAGTTGAACCGAGGAGGCCGTCACATGCAGCCGTGCATCAACGGAGCCACGACCCTCCCCTACACCCTGGAACAGGACCTGGAGGCTGCGGCCGCCGCCGGCTTCCCGATGGTGGAGATCTGGTCTGGCAAGCTCGGCGCCTACCTGGAGCGGCATCCGGTCCCTCACCTGCGCCAGGAACTGGCCGATCGGGGGCTGGGCGTGGCCGCGATCTGCCCGTATACCCTCCGGATGTTCGGTGACTGGCACCAAGGCCTGGAACAGATCCGGCGGGCGACCGCCCTGGCGGCGGAGATCGGCTCCCCGCAACTTCTGGTCTGCCCCGATGCGCCCGGCACGGGAGATGGGGGCCCGGACGTCTACCGGACGGCGGGTGAGCGGGCGCGCGCCTACGGCGAGGTGGCCGCCGCGGCGGGACTGCGACTGGCGATCGAACCGTTGGGGGGACACCCCTTCGTCCCCGGACCGCGCCAAGCCGCCGCCATCCTGGAGGCGGCGGACCATCCGGCCCTGGGTGTGATGATGGACACGTTCCACTATCACAAGTCCGGGGTCTCCGATGCCGACATCGAAGCCATCCCGCCCCGGTGGTGGACGATCCTGCACATCAACGACGTACCCGCCGGCGATCCGGCGGCGTTCAGCGACGCCGACCGGCTCTATCCGGGCGAGGGCGTCCTGCCCCTGACCCAGACGCTGCAGCGTCTCGCGCGTCTGGGCTTTACCGGCGCCGCCTCCGTGGAGGTGTTTCGCCGGTCGTACTGGGAGCTCCCCATCGCCGAGATCAACCAGCGCGCCTATGCCGGCGTCACCCAGGCGCTGCGGGCAGCGGAGGTCTAGGGGCTGGAGGGCAGGGGTCAGGGATGGGCAAGGTCACGAGCCGCGACGTGGCCAGGGAGGTCGGGGTGTCCCAGAATACGGTCTCCCTGGTGGTGCGCCACCGCCCGCGGGTCCGGGCCGAGCCGCGGCTGGTGGTGGGGGCCATGGCCCGCCTCCACCACCAGCCCGATGCCGAGGCTTCGGCGTTGCGGAGCCAGACCACGCAGTCTCTGGCCTTCGTCGTCGCGGCGGGCGACCTGCACAACCACGTGCCCGCCGAACTCCTGGGCGGGCCGGTCGAAGGCGCGACGGCCCACGACTTCACCGTCGTGGTGGTGCCCTCGCCCCCGGAGGACTTCCCGCTGGATGTGGCGCTGATGGGCAACTGGTCGGTGGAGGCCGGGCGGGCGGCCGCCGCGGAACTCCTGGCCCGTTCAACGCGGTCGAGCGCCATCTTCGCCCTCAGCGACAGGCGGCGGGCGCGGCCGGGCGGGCGGTGTCCGCCGACGTGGCGGTCATCGGCTTTGACAACGTGGAGTGGGCGCAATACTGCGGCCGGCCACTGACGACCGTGGAGTTTCCGCTGCGGGATGTCGCGATCTCGGGGGTGGATCGCCTGTTGGGCAACGATCCCGCGGCCCGCTGGACGTCCGCGCCGGCGCGCCTGCTGGTGCGGGCATCCAGTTGAATCCGCCCACGCCGGTCCGGGCGCGGATCAAGTCTGGAGGGGTGGAGATGGGAGTCACGCCGTACGCCGGTGGGGACGGCAAGGTCAGTCGTCGACGGATGCTGCGGACCACGCTCATGGCCGCAGCGGGGGCCACGGCCGGGTGGGCGCTGGCGGCTTGCGGCCCGGCGGCCAAGCCCGCGGCCACCAAACCCAAGATCCTGCTCGTGTGGGAACCCTGGCGGGTCACCTGGGGCTCGGGATGGGATCAGATCTTCTACACGTACACCGAGCCGTTTCGCAAGCTGTATCCAGGGGTGGACATCAAGGTGTCCGCCCCGACGTCGTCAGACGACGACGCCCTGGTGGCCACCGAGATCCTGGGGGGAAGCGGCCCGGATGTCTTTTCGGGCTTTGGCCCCTCCTCCCTGATCGAGTCCAACCTGATGCTGGACCTCAAACCGTACATCACCGAACAGCAGATCGACCTGAGCGTCTTCGACGCCGGCCAACTGGCGCACTTCGTCACGCCCAACGGCATCTACGGGCTCCCCGCCGAGCTGTCGACGACGGCGGTGCTCGTGAATCTGGGGGTCCTGGACAACCTGGGCTACGCCCACCCGTCGACCACCTGGACGACGACGGATGCCGCCAAGCTGTGGAGCGAGGTCACCACGCCGCAACGCACCGGACATTCCGTGTGGATGTCCGTCGCGTCGGGCCTCCCCGGGGAGTACCTGTGGCGCAGTTACGGCGCCTCGATCGCCGAGCACAACTTCTCGATGCACTGCGCCCTGGACAGTTCCGAAGCCCTGGATTTCGCCAACTGGTTCTACCCGCAGGTGCACGCGGGGAGCGTCGCGATGGGCACCAACCTGTCCAACGTGTATTCCGGGGCCCTGGTCACCGCAACGGTCGGCAGCTGGCAACTGCCCGAACTGGCCACAAACATGACGGGGATCAACTGGACCCTCTACCCCACCCCCGCCGGGCCGTCGGGCAGCACCTCCTATGCCGGGCGTGACTACTACGCCGTCAGCGCGCGGACCCAGCACCCCAAGGAGGCGGCCGCGTTCCTCCTCTGGCTGACCACCAGCAAGGCATGGCTGACCACGCTGATCAAACTGCAACTGGTCATCCCGCCGACGCGTCCGTACTGGAGCACCTGGGTGAACACCGTCCAGAACGTCGCCCCGCCGCTGCTCAGCAAGAACCTGGAGGCGTTCGTCTCCGCCCCCCTGAACGGCAAAGCTTACGCCCATCCGGACTTCCAGTACCAGAGCGACTACGCGTACACCCTCATCGGCAAGTACACGCAGCAGGTTGCGAACCGGACCATCAGTTGGCAGGACGCCGTCTCGGAGGGGGTTCCGCAGGTGTATGCCTTCGAGAAGGCCGCCGCCGCCCAAGGGGTGCTCCTGCAAGGCGTGAGCAAGCTCCTGCAACAGGCGTCGGCATCCAAGACACCGATCACCTTCCCCGCCCCCACCCCGACGGGGATCGGCGTGCCGTCGTCCCAGCCCCCTGCCGGATACATCACCAACAAGGGCACCACCTGGACTCTGGTGGGCGACGGCAGCGACATCTGGGCCACCAGCGACAATGGCACCTTCGCCTGCATACCGGCGACGATCAGCCAGGCCCGCTACACCTGCCGCGTCACATCCCTGGCCAACATCGACTGCCCGCACCTCAGCCAGTGGTCCAAGGCCGGGCTGATGGTGCGCATGGACCTCAGCGATGACACCACAATGATGGACATCGTGGTCAGCGGTGGGAACGGGGTCTTCATCGACAGCCGGAATGCCCCGGGGGCACAGGCCACGCAACAGAGCCCGTCCTCCTCGACGGCCACCACGGGCCTGGTGGGAAGCAGCGTGCTGACCAAGCCGGAGAACCCCACGACCCCACACCAGAACCGCCTGCTGAACCCGATCTGGTTGCGGCTGGAACGCAAGGACGCCACCTGGACCGCATTCACGTCCCCCGACGGCAAGACGTGGACCCAGGCGGGCATGCCCGCCACCCTGGCGATGGCCGGCTGTTACGTGGGCCTGTGTTGCACGTCCCACAACGATTCGTTCCAAGGGAGCGGGCGGATCCAGGCCACCTTCGACAGCCTGGACTTCTCTCCGAGCCTCGAGGTGCAACTGGGGGTCCCCGGCGGGGCGTGAGCCAGACCCGGCCCAGCGGCCGACCACGCTCCCAAGACGGTGCGTGGTGCGGGAGGCGGGACCTGGCCCACCTCCCGCACCACGCGATGACGCTCACCATCCGCGGCGCAACTTCCGATGAAGGGGGGCCTACCCCCCACCGAAGCCGTCTCCACCTGATCCCGCCCCTGGCCCCTTGCCCGGTTTTCCCAGCTCTTGTGCTGGTTTTTGGTAGCAGACAACGGCCTTTGGACACCGCACAGGAACGGCGCCGGTCTCACGGGAAGGGCAACATGCGGTGTCAGCAGATGCCCGATTTGCCTAAACTCGACGGCGCACCGCGGTACACCCCCACGCCTGCCCCGGAGCAAGGCATCGACCTGCCTCGCCGAGAACCGCCGGAGTCCAGAGTTGGCCAGCGACCGCCCAACGGTAGACCGTGCGGACGGAAATGCCGAGACGTTTCACTATTTGCCCCGTCGAGAGCACCCGTTCGCCTGTCATGCCCCTATGATCTACCCTGGGCAGACGATGTCAGGAGGCAAAGGTAGCTCCATCAGAAGGTGGTCGTGCCCAGAAACGCCCGAGCCAGGAGAACCGCGGCCTGGGCCCGGGTCAGGGACCCGGCGGGGTCGAAGGTGTTGTTGCCAATGCCTTGGGCCAGTCCGCTCTGTTGCGCCCACCCGACCGCTCCCCGGTACCCGAGCGGGATGGCGGCGGAATCCGCGAACGTGGGCGTGGCCGAGACGTGGCCGGCCAGGGACCGGACCATCCAGGCCGTGAACTGGGCGCGACTTGCGGATCCGTCGGGCGTCATGGTTGCACCGGAAGTCAGGACACCGGAGTTCAGCGCCCAGGTTGCGGCAGGCTGTGCCCAGGTGGGGAACGCGGAGAGGAACGAGGCCGGGGCTTGGCCGCCGTCCCCGGGCGGCTGACCGACGGCCCGGTAGAGCAGTGTCAGGGCCTGGGCCTGCGTCAAAGGCGTGTTGGGGGAAAAGGTGCCCGGGCCCGTCCCCTGGATCCAACCTTGCAACTTGGCCGCGTAAATGTCCGAGAGGGCCCATGGCACGGAACCGACATCGGAAAACGGCGCCCCGCCGGCAAGCAGGGCGGGCGGGCTGATCGCCCTCACGCCGACTCCGGAAGGCAGGACCAGCAGCCCGCCGATCTGCTGGACCTGGCTCCAGTGGAAGGCATCCGGCACGGAATACGACACGCTCAGGTTGGAAGCAGAGGTGCCGGTGACGAAAACACGGCCGCCCTGGCTCCAGGTGACGGGGGTGTCGCCCGCTGTGGTGAAGGCCCACTCCTGGTCAAACGGCTGGCTTGGCCCGCTCGCCATCTGGAGCGTGCCCTGGATTTGGACGGTGTAGGTGGTAGCGGGTTGAAGCGGGGTCTGGGCGATCAGGGCGACGGAGTTCCCCATGGTGACGCCGCTGTAGGTGGGGTTGGCATCGGTCCAGGTATGGTCATCGTACTCCCATGCGGGCACCGGCCCGGCGCTGTCCGAGAGGGTGGCGGACGACACTTGAACCGACTTCACGTCGGCTTCGTTGAAGGACATCGTGATGGGGTACCCGGCGGTCGTGGCCGTGGTCTTCCCCTGGAGCGGGTTCGGGTCCTCACCGTAGAACGTGGTGCCCACGCCGATCTGCCCTGGGTAGGGGTACTCGGTGACGGCCGGCGCCTTGCCGGTACCCGCGAGGCCCACGTCCATGACGAACGCCGAGACTGTACGGTTCGTCAGCCCGACGCCGATCAGGTTCGTTTGGGGAGACAGCATCCCGAGCCGGTGCCAGATGGTGTCCATCAGGCTACTGATGGCCTGGTGGGCCGTCAGTGGCTCTGTGGACTCCGCCATCACCTCTCCGGAAGGCGCACCGAACCCGAAGCCCTGGTCACGGGTCCATGGCCACTGTCCGGTAAAGCCGGCCAGCGCTGGGTTCGTCTCCTCGTGGATGCTGACCGAGCCGCCCGAGTAAAGGCTCCAGTTGTCGACGACGTAGCGGGCGTGCGCCAGCGAGGCCGCCTGCAAAGAGGTGTTGGCCGCCACCGGCGGCAGGCCCAGCTTTACCCGGATCCGGTTCAGGTCGACCACCGCCTGGGCTGTGTTGAGCGAAACCCCAGGCAGGGTCGTCGCGGCGTCCGCCGCTACCGTGAAGTGTATGGGGAGGGTCAGAGGGTTATAGCTGCCGCCGCCGGCCCTGGTGCCCGTGACGGTGATGGTGCCACTGTAACTACCGGGCTGCAGTGGCTGGAGCGGGGTGTACCAGTAGCCGCCGTTGCCATAGGACAGCGGAACGGTCTGGCCCTGGAGGGACAGCACGACGTGCAGATTGTCGCCGGGGGATGGGTTGAGGCGCAGACCGATGACAGGCTGCTGGACCTCCAATGTTCCGCTGGGGGTCGGCGGGTAGTAGTTGTACGCCAGAGCGGGGGACGTGAAGAGGAGAACGGCTGCGGATACGGCGGCAGCGGCGGATCTGCGGCGCCAGCGGTTACCCAACACAAGCTCCTCCGTTTCGGGACCCGTACGGGGCCAGCAGAATAGGCAGATCGGATGAGGCGTAAACGAGGGCGGCCCATCCCAGGACAGCACGGGTACTCATATCGGTTATCGAGATGATGGCCTGGCATTCTGAGGGTCGACCTGGGGCACGGGAGTTTTCAGGGGGGGCGAGCCCGGCAGAGCCCGTGTACACGGCATCGAAGTCCAATCCGGGCAGAGGGGGGAGATAGATCTCAGACCCGGGCTGGGACAGTTCCAACCACGGTTTCTGCCGCCCTTCGCTCCAGATGCGTCGGCCCCGCTGGACCCGGCGTGGGAGCGTCACTGTACCTTCGAGGCGTGCGGGGCATGGCGGCCCCGGACGGCGACGGCAAGGGCACCCGGCCCCAGCCGAAACCGGGACGGGCGGCATGTGCACGCCCGTGACGTCTGGCAATGGCCGCGAGGTATGGCGGCGCAAGTTCGCGGACGAGCACGGCGGACAACCTGGTGACCTCCTCACGTGGCGGGTTCTCGCGGACGATCTGCACAAGTGGGTGCGTCGCCCGACGGTGCGCGGCCAGGGGTTGGAACCGCAGCCGCCACGCCAGGCGCTGCGCCACCGTCGGAAGACGTACAATGGCTGGGGGTGCACGGCATGCCCTGGGAGGACCACATCGCGATCGATCCCGCCGTGAGGGGCGGGCAGCCGGTCATTCGGGGCACCCGCCTGCCAGTCGGCGTGGTCCTCGGGGCCCTGGCCGCTGGCGAGCGAACGGAGGACCTGTGCCAGGCGTACGCCCTGTGTGAGGAACAGATCAGGGCCTGCCTCGCTTTTGCCGCGGCCGAGATCGCCGAGGGCAGGTACCACGCGGTTCCTCCTTGACGAGTGTGTTCCCAGACAGCTGACGGCACGGTTGCGCGACAGAGACACGACGTGTTGGACCCCCGTGGATCGGCGCTGCGCGGAGCGAGCGACGAGGCGCGATTGGCGCGAACCATCGAAGAAGCTCGGGTCTTGGTCACGCGCGACAGCGGACTGGGGGGCCTGGCCCTTCGCAGTCTGGAGCAGGGCGGTGAGCCTGGGAGTCGTTCTGATCAGGCTGCCGGCTGAAATGGCCAGTAAAGATACGGCTGCGACCGTGGAAGCGGCAGTACTCCTTGGCGGACTTGCCCATCGACGGTCTCGGTGTGTTCGCGGTCATTTCGCTTCCGAGTTCGGCTTGTGGTCCGCCGAGCGCCCTCCGAGTAGCCGGCGGCGAACGTCTTCCGCGCAAGGAACGCGGTGAGTTTTGGCCGTTGGTCGGGCCTTGCTCCATCTAACAGGTGTCTAACCGCTGGGGCGGCCAGAGCCCTCTGAGACAATCACCACGTGAACGACTGGTTTTGGCAAAGCGTTGCAGGCGTTGGGATGGTTCCATAGACGGCGCAGGTGTTCGCCGAGTTGTCGGACTTAACATCCGCTGCCGGGAACGGCGTGCGGGTTCGAGTCCCGCCCCCGGCACCACAAGAGACACAGGGGCTTGCGAGAGGGCGGCTGGGAGCATGCTTCCAGCCGCCTGCCGTGTCTTGCTGCCGTGGCCCGGGGCGCGGGTCGTGGCGGTGGCCGGTGTCTGGTCGGGCGCCCCGCCTCTTCGCTCTCCGGTCGCTCGGCCCCAACCGACGCCGGGGGCCATCGCCCTCGCCTGGCTCCGCGCCCGCGGCGCGCCCGACGCCTTATCCGCGCTCACCGCCCACCCAACGGCCCTCACGGCCGAGGTCCACTTCCGCCGCACCGACGCCTACTGGCTCGTCCTCTGCCACCATGGAGCCCGCCTGCTGTGCGCCGTCGCGGTCCTGCCGCGGCGGACGCAGATCGCGGGGCCCTGGCAGGCCCATCGTGCGCTGGTGGCCGTGCCCTCGGAGTTCCTGACCGACGGCGCCTGCCTGTATGCGGTGTGGCTAACGGTTGACGGTTTGAGGGCGCCAGCAATTCAGGCGGCG
>JAJZWQ010000069.1 GCA_021846605.1 Bacillota bacterium
CTTCTCCAACAACAACCAGGACATCTCGGTCAACGCCAGCGCCAATGTACCGACCCTGGTCGCGCGCGTCCTGGGGGTCTTCGGTGTCCCGGTCGCGGTCGCTTCCCACGCCCGCCCGGCCACCTACCCCACCTGCTGGGGCGAGGACTGCAACCCCAGCTACGACGTACCGAGCGGCAGCACCGGTTCGGGCAGCTCGGACGCATCCGGCACCGGCTCCGGGACGTCCGGGGGTTCGGGCGGCTCGGATACCAGCTCCGGCGGTCCGGGCAACCCCACCGTGGCAACCGCGGTGAGTGGCGGGCAGCCGACGACCTGCCCGCAGGTGCTGGTCAACGGCCAGTACAGCTGCGTACCGGCCGGCAGCGAACAGTTCGGCCTGGCGCCGCTCTGGGTCTCGACCACAGAAATCACGCAGGATTTCTCCGCCGGAGGCTGCGCCTGGACGGTCGCCGGCTGCCCGCCCGAAGAACTCAAGAGCGGCAGCGACGGCGGCGGATCCAGCAACCGGGGCGCGCTCTCGCTGGACGCCAGGGGTGCCGCCGCCTTCAGTGAGGACCTGGCCAGCGGCACCCAGGAGGCCGTGAACATCGGCGATAGCGTCACAACGCAACCCGGCGTGATGGAGGGGCCGACCAACGAGGGCCTTGCGGCGCTCTGCGCCGCGGACAACAACCAACCCTACGCCGTCGTGGTGGTGGCCAATCCGCCGGGGGAGGGCCGCACCACCATCACGGTACAGGGGTTCGCCGTGGCCCAGCTGGATTGCTCCCAGACCGCCGCAACCTGGGGGGACGGCTCCATCTGGGGGCGGTTTGTGGCGGCGGTGCTGCCGGGGATCGTGGGCCCCTCCACGGAGAACGTGAGCAGCGCCTTTGGCTTGTACGGACAAGCGACCCTGACGTCGCAGTAGGGGGGATGCGGATGGATGCCGCCGAGCGCCTGAACCGGCGCCTGGCGCTTGGGGCCCTGGCGCTGGCGCTGGTGGCCGCGCTGGCCGTCCACGCCTACCTCGCCGGACTGGCCCGCCGCGCGGCCCAGCCAGCCACCACCCCGGTGCTGGTCGCGGCGCGGGCCATCCCGGCGCACTCCCTGCTGACGGCCGCCATGCTGCAGGTGGCGCGGTTCACGCCGGCCACGGCGCCGCCGGGCGCCCTGACCAACCTCGGGGAGGCGGTGGGGGCCATCACGCTGGCACCCCTTTATGCCGGACAACCCCTGGTGCAGGCAGACCTCTCCGGCACGCGGCGGCCGGCGTCGCTCAGCTTCGCCATCGCGCCGGGCCAGCGCGCGATCACGATCGCGGTCGGCCCCACCAACGGCGTGGGCGAGATGATCGTGCCGGGCGACCACGTCGACGTACTGGTGACGTTCACCGTCAGCGGCGCCACCACGGTGGACACGCTGGCGGAGGACGTCCTCGTGCTGGCCGTCGGCCAGCGCATCGCCGGTCAGGGAGGCGCGGTTCCCACCAACTACAGCACCGTCACCCTAGAGGTCTCGCCGGCGGCGGCCCAGCAGGTCGCGTTTGCCGAAAGCCGGGGGCAATTGACGCTCACGCTGCGCTCGGTGACCGACCAGGCCAGCGTCTCCCTGGCGCCGGAAACCGGTTCCGAACTGGCCGGAGGATAGGGGTGGAGCCGGTGGAGCAGGCCGAACGCGTCCAGGTCCGTCTCCTCTCGACCGACCAGGACTGGATCGCCGAGTATGCGCGGCAGTTGACGCCGGTCGAAGACATCTACGTGGCCGGCATCGGCGCGCCGGAGACCGACGCCCCCGTCTCCCCCGCCGTCTGGCTGATCGACGGGGGCCAGGACCCGGCCGTGACGCCGATGGCGGAGTTGGTGCGGCGGCAGCCGGCCTCCGTCTTCGTGCTCGTGCTGCGGCGGGGGACGGCGGAGGCGTTCTATCCCCGGGCCGCCCTGGCGGGCATGCGCATGGTCGTGCCCGGCGGCGCGGATCTGCCGCAACTCTGCGAGGCGATCTACCGGGCCGCGGCCCACCTCGGGCCGGCCGATCCGGGCGTTTCGGAGGGCGCAAGCGCGCAGGTGCTCGCCGTCTTCGGCACCAAGGGGGGCGTCGGGCGGACGACGGTGGCCGTCAACCTCGCCTGCCTGGTGGCCGCGCGCGGCTGGCGGACCGCCCTGATCGACCTCCACCTGGACTTCGGCAACGTGGGCGTCCACCTGCGGGTGCAGGCGCCCCGGCCATACCGCGACCTCCTGGCGGAGGCGCGCCACCTCGACCCGGACCTCCTCCAGAGCTTTATGGCGCCGCGTGGCCCACACCTCTGGGTGCTGCCGGCGCCGAGCAAGCCCGAGGTGGCCGAGTTCGTGCGACCGGAGCACGTGCGCGCGGTACTGCACGCCGCGCGCGAGACCTTCGACTTCGTCTTCTTGGACACTCCCCCAGGCTTCCCGGAAACCCTCCTGCCCGCCCTGGAGGAGACCGACCACCTCCTGGTCCTGACCACGCCGGACGTGCCCACCCTGCGCAACACACGCGCCGGCCTGGGCGCGCTGGAACTCTTGCAATTGGGGCGCGCCAAACCGCACCTGGTCCTCAACCGTGCCAACCGCACCGCGGGCGTCCGACGGGGCGACGTGGAGACAACCCTGGAACTCCCCGTGTGGGCGGAGTTGCCGGCCGATCCGGCGGCGCTGGTGGCGGCAAACGCCGGCCAGGCGGTGAGCGAGGGGGCGCCGGGCTCACGCCTGGGGCGCGCGCTGCAGGCCCTGAGCCGCCTGGTCGCCCCCGAGGTCCGCACCGGGCTCGGCCCCCGCCGGACCCGCCGCCAGGCGCAGCCGTCCGGAGTCCACGGGTAGATAGGAGGGAGCGCCGATGTCCCTGTTGAGTCGGCTGGTCGATGCCGCAGACGCCCCGGGCGTCCCGCGCCCGCCCGTCCCGACCCCCGGACCCAAGACGGCCGAGCCCCCACGCCCACGCGTGGTGCGCTGGGACCTCATCCTGCGCCTGATCCGGCAGTTGGCGGACGACGCGCAGGACGCCCCGCCCGAGGACCTGGACGCGCGTGTGGCCAGCGAGCTGGATGCGCTTTTGGCCGAGTCCGGCCTGACGCTGGCGCGGCGGGAACGTGAGGAGATCGTGCGCCAGACCCTGGCGGAGATGCGTGGCCTGGGGCCGCTGCAGCCCCTTTTGGATGACGACGATGTCTCGGAGATCATGGTCAACGGGCCGGACCAGGTATTCGTGGAGCGGGCCGGACGGCTGCACCGCGTGGAGGTCTCCTTCCGGGACCATGCCCACCTCATGCAGACGATCCAGAAGATCGTCGCGCCCCTGGGCCGGCGCATCGACGAGAGCTCGCCTATGGTCGACGCCCGCCTGCCCGATGGCAGTCGCGTCAACGCCATCATCCCGCCGCTGGCGGTGCGCGGCGCCGCGGTCACGGTGCGGAAGTTCAGCCGCCAGCCCTTCGAGATGGAGGACCTGATCGCCCAGGGGACGCTGGTGCCGGAGATGGCCCTCCTGCTCCGTGCCGCCGTCGCCGGCCGCCTGAACATCCTGGTTTCCGGCGGCACCGGCTCAGGCAAAACCACCACCCTGAACGCGCTCTCCGCGTTCATCGGCGAGGGCGAACGCGTGGTCACGATCGAGGACGCGGCCGAACTGCGCCTGCAGCAGCCGCATGTGGTCACACTGGAGAGCCGTCCGGCCAACAGCGAGGGCCAGGGGCGGGTGGGGATCCGGGAGTTGGTGATCAACGCCCTGCGCATGCGCCCCGACCGCATCGTGGTCGGAGAGGTGCGCGGCGGTGAGGCCCTGGACATGCTCCAGGCCATGAACACCGGACACGACGGCTCCCTGACCACCGCGCATGCCAATTCGCCGCGGGACGTGCTGGGACGGCTGGAGACCATGGTCCTGATGGCCGGCGCCGAATTGCCCTCGCGGGCCATCCGGGAGCAGATCGCCTCGGCCATCGACGTGATCGTGCACCAGTCCCGCCTGCGGGACGGCACCCGCCGCGTCACCCACATCACCGAGGTGGTCGGGATGGAGGGCGACACGATCACGCTGCAAGATATCTTCGTCTTCGAACAGCAGGGACTGGAGGAGCACCAGCGCGTGCGCGGGCGCTTTTCCGCCTCGGGCGTCGTCCCAGGCTTCCTGCCCGTGCTGGAGGCGCGTGGCCAGCGCCTGCCCCCGGACCTCTTCTGGCCAGCCAAGGGCCGCGCGGGGGAGGGCGGCGGATGACCCTGGTGGTTACCCTGCTGGCCGGGGCCGCGGCGTACTGCCTCGTGCTCTGGACCGCCCGGCGGTGGGCGGCCCACCGCCTGCGGGTCCTGCGCCTGCTGGCCATGGTCCGCCAGGGCGAGCGGCCCCCCGAGGAGACCGCGCCCCGGCCGCGGCGGGCGCCGGGTGCCGGGGCCCGCCATTGGGCCAAGCAGGTGGGGCGGTTCTTCCTGCGCGGACCGCTGCAGACGTGGGCGGAGCGCTCCCTGCGCGGGTCGGGACTGCCGCTGCGGCCCGAGGAGTTTCTCGGCATCACGGCCGGCGCGCTGGTGACGGGATGGCTGGTGGGTGCCGCCCTGCCACTGGGGGCCTTCGTCCGCTTCCTGCTGGTGCTCGGCGGTCCGCTTCTGCCGCCGCTTTTGGTGCGTCGGGCCCGGAACCGGCGCGTTTCGGCCATCTCGGCGCAGATGGGGGACGTGCTCAACACCCTGGGCAACGGCCTGCGCGCCGGACACAGCCTGCCCCAGGCCATGGACTCCGCGGCCACCCAGTTACCGGCACCACTGGGAGAAGAGCTGCGGCGCCTCATCCACGAGACGGCGGCCGGCATCCCGATGGACGAGGCGCTGGACCGGCTGGTGGCCCGCACCGCCAACGCGGATCTGGAACTCGTCGTCACCGCCATCCGGGTACAGCGGGAGGTGGGCGGCAACCTCGCGGAGGTCCTGGAGAAGATCTCCGCGACGATTCGCGCGCGGATCGCCGTCAAGGCGCACCTGCAGGTGGTGACCGCCCAGAGCCGGCTTTCCGCGTGGGTGGTTGGCCTTCTACC
The DNA here is from genome assembly GCA_021846605.1 of Bacillota bacterium. The sequence continues at coordinate 5,030 of JAJZWQ010000069.1, forward strand.
GGTGGGCGTCTTCGCGCTGACGACGGTGGTCGCGCCCCAGGTGGCGCAGATCCTGGTGCAGGACCCCTTGGGTCGCCTGCTGGCCGCCCTCGCCATCGTCCTGGAGGGCATCGGGGTTCTGGCGATCAGCCGGATCGTCGCCATCCGCTACTAAGGGAAGGGGGAAGCGGTGTGGCCTGGGTGGTGGCGCTGCTCGCGGCGCTTGCGGTCTGGGCCGCCGTGCGGGGCGGCGGTGGCCGCGCGCTAAGGCAACGGCGCCGCGTCCTGGAGGGGCTGGTGGTGGGCGGGGAGCGCCCGCCCCAGGCCCTGACCGAACCCCTCAACGCCCCCTTCACCCAGCGCGTGCTCCAGCCCGCCCTGGGGCTGGTGGGCAGCGCCTCCGGGCGCCTCCTGCCCGCCCGGTTGCTCGCGGAGACCGCTGCCCGGCTCCAGCGGGCGGGCATCTCCACGGCGCGCCCGGCGGACTGGCTGGGGGCGTCGGTCCTGGCCGCGGTCGGGATGGGTGGGTACGTGCTGCTGCTGATGCACCGTGTGCCGGTCGCGCCCCTGGTGGCCCTGGTGGCGGCCCTTTTGGGCTGGGCCCTTCCCGGGAGCTACCTGCGCAGCCGGGCCCGCCGGAGGGCCATGGCCTTCCGCGACGACCTGCCAAACGCCATGGACCTGCTCACGGTCTGCGTGGAAGCCGGGTTGGGCTTCGACCAGGCGTTGACCCACGTAGTGGACCGCTTCCCCGGCCCGGTGGGAGCGGAGATGGGCCGCGTCCTGCGCGACCAGCGCCTGGGGACGCCGCGGCGTCAGGCGATGCTCGCCCTCCTGGACCGGATCGAACTGCCCGAGTTGACGGCCTTCGTCCACGCCGTGCTGCAGAGCGAGGAGTTGGGGGTGCGGGTCGGCACCACGCTGCGCGTCCAGTCCGACTCGCTGCGCGAGCAGCGCCGCCAACGCGCCGAGGAACGGGCCTCCAAGGCGCCGATCAAGATGGCCTTCCCCATGATCTTCTGCATCCTGCCGGCGCTCTTCGCCGTCATCCTCGGGCCGGCCCTCCTGATGGCCGTGGGCTCCATGCAGGGCCGGCACCTGTGAGCCGGGCGCGGTCGTTCGACCTACCGGCGGCGCTGGTGCTGGCCGGCGCCGCCATCCTCGCCCTCCTGGGCGTTCAGCGCACCCCTGACGACGCCTTCTGGCAGATCGTGTACGGCCAGGCCATCCTGAGCGGCCACCTCCCCGCCCGGGATGCGTTCTCCTGGACGGCGGCGGGACGCCCCCTCATCGTGACCGAGTGGCTGTATGACGCGGTTTTGGCCGAGGCGAGCCGGCTGTCCGGATGGGCGGTGTGGCTTTTGGCCTTCGGTTGCCTGGCGGCCCTTGGCGGCACCTGCCTGCGCTTGTTCGCGGCCCGCACGCGCGACCGCGCGCTCGCCGCCATCCTGGCGCTGGCCGCCCTCGCCGTGGCAGCCCCCTTCGCCACCCCGCTGCCCCAGCTGGCTTCCTATGCCCTCTGGGCCGGCATGTGGGCGGTGCTCGAGCGCGCCCGGCTGCGGGGTCCGCGCGTCCTCTGGCTGGCCCCGGTGCTCGCGGCGGTGTGGGCCAACGTGCACGGCACCTACCCCCTGGCTTGGGGCCTGCTCCTGGTGGACACCCTCCTCTCCCGCCTGCCGCTGGGCCACACGCGCCTGGCTGCGCCCCACCACCCCGGCACGCGGCGGTGGCTGCCCGCCGTCACGGCGCTCTCGGCTCTGGCCACCCTCCTCACGCCGTATGGGTGGCGCCTGTATGGGCGGGTGTGGGCGCTGGGGACGAACCCCTTCCACCTCGCGCACATCGCGGAGTTTCAGAGCCCGGATTTCCACACGCTGTATGGGTCCGCGGTACTCGGGCCATTCCTCCTGGCCGTGCTGGCGGCGGTCGTGCTTGGGCGCAGGCGCGGGCCTGCGCGCGCCGTGGTCGTGGGGCTGGCCTGCCTTGCCGGCACCCTTTGGGCGGTGCGGCTGGCGCCGTACGGCACGATCCCCCTGGGCCTGCTTGCCGCAAGCGCCCTGCGGGCCCGCCGACCCCGCCCCGCGCCCCGCGCCTGGCCCCTGGTGCTGGTGACCCTGGCGATCCCGCTGGCCCTTTTGGTGCGCCGCCCACCCCCCGCCTGGCCGGTGACGGCCGGCTGGCCGACGGGGGCGGCGGCCTTTGTGGCGACACACCTACAGGGGCGCGGCTTCAACACTTACGCCGAGGGGAGCTTCCTGCTCTGGCGTTGGCGGGGGGACCCGCCGGTCTACATCGACAGCCGCGGCGACCTGTATATGGGGACGGGGGTGCTGGCACGCTACGTGGCCCTCACCACCCTGCAGGTCGCCCCAGGGCCGGTGCTGGCGGCCGGGGGGGTGCGGTGGGCGCTCCTGCCGCACGGACAGCCGCTGGCGAAGGTGCTCCGCCTGGAAGGCTGGCGCCAGGCCTACCGAGGACCCGCGGCCATCGTCCTGGTGGCGCCGCCCGTCACGGGTGGATCGCCGCGGCCAGGGCCAACTCCGGCTCCGTCGCCGCCAACTGCGGGGCCGTGATCCAGGTCTTGGCGCCGGGCAGCAGTTCCTGGACGTCTTGCCCAAAGGCGATGAGTTGGGTCGTCGGGTTGAAGAGCGCCGGGCCAACCCCCTGCTGCCCCGCCGGCCAGATGAGGGCCTGGGCGCTGCCGTAGAGCGTGGTTCCGTGCGCCGGCGCCCAGGAGGGGGGCTGTTCCGGCTGCCAGACGAACGTGCCGGCCCACCACGCCCCGGCCGACGCCAGCAGCGCGTCCACCGGGCCCTGGGCGGGCTGCTGCCAATACATGAACGGGTCCTGGGTCGCGCCGGCGGCCAGCAGGCGGAACGCTCCCAGCTGATACAGCTCCCAGCCATTGCTCAGGGCTTGGGCGGACAGCGCCGCCGCCCCCACCCCCACCGCTCCCCCGCTGCGGGCCCGCAGGAGCAGGCTGCGCTGCAGGAGAACGACCGCCTGGGCGCGGGTGAGTCCCTGGGCCGGCGCCAGGATGCCGTTCCCCTCGCCCTGCAGGAGCCCGTCGGCCACGGCCGTGGTCAGGGCCTGCAGGTCCGACGCGGAGAGGCCACCGAGGTCGGAAAACGGCATGGGGGCACTGGCGGGCGGCAGGCCCAGGGCCGAAACGAGCAGCCCCACCGTCTCCAGGCGCGTCAGGGAGGCTGCCGGCGCCACACCCGCCGGCAGCAGGCCGTGGGCGGAGGCGAACGCCATGAACCCGGCGGCGTACTGCGCCGTCCCGGCCGGGGCCGGGGCCGTGCTGCCGGACCAACCGAGCACACGCCCCAGGAAGGTCACCATCTCCTGCAACTGCACCGGCGCATCGGGCGAAAAGTCGGCGTTCCCCGTGCCCTGCACCACCCCGACACTGGCCAGGACCGCCGCCGGGCCGGCCGCCCAGGTGGTATGGGTCATGTCCTGGAAGGGCCAGAGCGGCCCGGGGTCGGTTGAGGTCTGGGACAGCCCGCCCGCGGCACCCGCGGCCAGCGCCTGCTCCCAGGTGTAGGTGACGGGGAGAGGGGCTCCGGTATAGCCGACGTAGAGCTGCGCCGAGGTGCCGGTGCCGGTAGGGCCGCCGGGCAACCCCGCCGCGCCGAATAGACCCGCCTGCCCCCAGTCGCCCAGCACGTTCAGCCGGTGGCCCCAACAGCCGGGCGCGGTCGGACCGGTGCAATCCACGTTGACTGTTTCGCCGCTGGAGCCACCCCAACCGTCCAGGTACATGTACCCGTACATCGCGACCGCCGACTGTTCATCACCTGCCCAATTCGCCCCATACGCGAACTGGGCGAACCCCGCCGGCACCTGCGGGTCCTGGTCGGCGCCGGCCCCGGCCTGGGCGGCCAGGTCCAGCGCCGGCGTGATGGCCACCAGCGGCGGCAGTCCGCGGGCGATACGCTCCAGGTTCACAAGGATGAACTGTTGCTCGTCGCTGGGGAGGCTTTGGAAGCCGGATGGCAGCAGCAGGGGGGGCAGGCCCTCTGCCCCGCGGGCGTTGTTGATGGCGGCGATGGCCGCATCCTCCCGCGCGGGGGTGTCCACGGTCCACCGGTTGGTGGCCGGATCAAACGCGCAGTATCCGGACACCACCAGCCCGTTCACCGCACGGCAGACCGCGTCGTAGTTCGGTTGGGGCGGCAGGTTCGCCGCGGGCATGGTCGTGGCCGCCCAGACGCCCTGCGCCGTGGCGACGGCCACCGAAGCCAACAGCGCGGTCAGCGCAGAAAAGTGGCGCATGCGGTCGAAATCACCTCGGTCCTTCATTCGGCAGGACCCGCCGCTGGGTGGGGGTACCTGGGTGGCCGCCCCCTGCAGCGCCGGCAGCTTTACCGCCCGGACCGCACTTCCTGCGGCAGGCGCTCCCCTTCGCCTGACGCGTCAGGGGGCCGGCAGGTTCCCTCCCGGCCCCGGGCCCGGTCGCGCGGTTCACCCCTGCCGCTCGGGCAGCGCCTCCAGCGGCGGGGGGTTGTCAAAGACCGGACGGGGCCCCCCGCTGGGCGCGGCCCACCCTACGGCGTTTGCCAGGACCTGCTGGATCACGGGCTGGTGGTAGATGGGGAAGGTCTCATGGCCGGGCCGGAAGTAGAAGATCCGGCCACGGCCGCGATGGAAGCAGCAGCCACTGCGGAACACCTCGCCCCCCTGGAACCAGGAGACGAAGACCAGCGCATCCGGCGCCGGGATGTCAAACCGCTCCCCGTACATCTCTGCGTGTTCCAGTTCGAAGTGCTCTGGCAAGCCGCGCGCAATGGGATGGGAAGGTTCCACCACCCAGATGCGCTCCTTCTCGCCCGCATCACGCCACTTGAGATCGCAGCTGGTCCCCATCAGCCGCTTGAAGATCTTGGAGTGGTGGCCACTATGCAGCACCACCAGCCCCATGCCCTCCTGGGTCACCCGCCGCCAGACGCGCTCCACCACCGCGTCAGATACCTCGTGGTGCGCCTGGTGGCCCCACCACGTCAGGACGTCGGTTTCGGCCAGCACCTCGGGGGTGAGGCCGTGCTCCGGTTCGTCGAGGGTGGCGACCCGCACCGCGCAGCCGGCGTCGCGCAACGCCGCCGCGATCGGGGCGTGCAGCCCCTCGGGATAGACCTGCTCGACGCGGGGGTCGCGCCTTTCGTGCCGATATTCGTTCCAGACCGTGACCCGGATCGCCATGCGCCCGCCTCCCTCGCCTGCGGCCCGAACCGGCCCCGCCCAGCATAGCCGATGGCGGGTCCGGCCGTCAGGCGCCCGGGGGAAGCGGCCGGGCCTTCGGAGGGATGCGAGCCCCTGCGGCACTCTGACACCATGCGCGCGGGCGATGTGGGAAGCGAACCGGGAGCGGGGTGCCCCGCCGCTATCACGGCAGGGCGCTTGCCAGGGCCGGTCGGGCCGGTTCAGGGTCCGGCGGCCGCCTCCTCCATAGCCTCGGGCCGCAGGACCTTCAGCACGTCCCGTTTATACCGCGTGAACTCTGGGGTGAGGATCATGTCGTAGTGGCGGGGCCGGGGCAACTCGACCGAGAGTTCCAGAGCCAGGCGTCCTGGCCGCGGGGTCAGGACGAGGATGCGATCCCCCAGAAGCACCGCTTCCTCGACGTCGTGGGTGATGAAGAGCACAGTCGGCCGCACCTTGCGCCACAGCGAGAGCAGGAAGGCCTGCATCTCGCTGCGTGTCTGGGCGTCCAGGGCGCCGAACGGTTCATCCATGAGGAGCATCTTTGGCTCCATGATCAGCGCCCGCGCGATGGCCACCCGCTGCTGCATGCCTCCGGAGAGCTCGTAGGGGGCGTGTCTTTCGAACCCCGCCAGCCCCATGATCCCGATGATGTATCGGACCTTCGCGTCGTCGCCGGGCCGTACGCCGCGGAGCCGCAGCCCAAACGCGATGTTTTGCCAGACCGACAGCCAGGGATACAGCGCAGGCTGTTGGAAGACGACCGCCCGGTCGGCGCCGGGCCCGTGGACCTCGGCGCCGTCCAGGAGGATCGCGCCCGCGTCCGGCTGTTCGAAGCCGGCCACGAGGTTGAGCAGCGTGGTCTTGCCGCAGCCGCTTGGACCGACGACGGTCACGAACTCCCCATCGTCCACATGCGTCTCCAACCCCTCCAGCGCGAACGTAGGCGGTTTGCCGCCGCGGCCGGGATAGACCTTGCGCAGGGCGTGCACCTCGATCACGCGGGCGTCCCTCCCCTTACGCTACGATGTCGGCGACCCCGAGCTGGAAGCCTGCAGCACCGCTTCGGCGTAGGACGGGTTGACGTAGGCCGCAAAGTTTGAGGGCACCGAACTCACCCGCCCCGAGGACTTCAGCCAGGCTCCCGCCTCCTCCAGGGACTTGGTGACCAGGGAGTTGGCGACGTTGCCCGGACCGCCGAGCCCCTGGGAGGTCACCTCCTCCTGCAGGGTCAGGAACTTGAGCCCGGCGGACTGGGACTGCGCCTGGGCGACCGTGATCGCGCCCACCTTGGACATGTCCTGGTAGGCCTGGCTCGGATCGTTCTGGTAGGTGGATACGCCGGCCGCCTCGGCCTGCACGAAGCCGTCCACCAGCTTGGGGTACTTCTTGGCGAACGTCGTGTTGACCACGGCGAGGTTGAAGATGGGCGCCGCGCTCCCCTGCGACTGGTCATACAGCAGGGCCTTGCCACCGTCACTGACCATCTCGCTGAAGAACGGCACCCACACATAGGCGGCATTGATGTCCCCGCGCTTCCACGCGGCGACCATGCCGGGCGGGGTCATGTTGTCGATCTTGATGGAGCCGGCGGGAACGCCGGCCTGCTGCTCGGCCACCGCGAGTTCGAACGACGACGACGAGCCGCTGTTCAGGGCGACCGTCTTGCCCTCCAGGTTCTTGAGGCTTTCGATGCCCTGCCCCTTGCGGACGACCAGCCCCTCACCCGTGGTGTACAGGTCCTGCGCCCAGATCACCTGCAGCGGAACCCCTTTGCTGATGGCGGTGGCCAACGGTGGATTGCCGAGGACGCTCATGAACTGCAGCGCCCCCGAACTCAGGGCGTCCAGCGCCTGCGGACCCGACGAGTAGTACTTCATGGTCACGTCGGCGTGCATATATTTGGCGAAGTATTTCTGCGCGATCGCCACCATCTCGGGATCGGGGGCGTCTTCGTAACCGATGGTCACCTTGGGTGCTGAAGCGCCTGCGGCGGTCGGGCTGTTGCCGACTGCACCACAGGCGGTGACGGTCACCAACGAAACTGCGGTCACCAGCCCCAGCGCCAGGGTCTGGGCGAACCGGCGGCCACCACGGCGCGGGGCACATGCGGACTTGAACAAGCAGGATCACCTCCAACTGTACGTGGACGGACACTCACGCCTTGCCCCTCCAAGGGATCGCGGCGCGCTCGATCAGACGCAGACAGAGATCCATGAGGTAACCGACGATGCCGATCGCGATGATTGCCACGAAGACGTATCCGGACTGCAGGTTGTTGCCCGCTCGAAGCACCATCCAACCCAGCCCCTGCGAAGCGGATACCATCTCGGCGGCCACCAGACAGGTCCAGGCGATCCCCAGGCCGACGCGCATCCCGGTGAAGATCTCCGGCAGGCTGGATGGGAGGATCACGTAGCGGAAGGTTTGCCCAGAACTGGCCCCCAGGCACTGGGCCACCCGCACCCGTGTCTGCTGGACCCCGGTGACCCCGGCCACGGTGTTCAGGATCATGATCGGCAGGGTGCAGAAGAAGATCAGCAGGATCTTGGGCAACTCGCCGATACCGAACCACATGATCAGCAGTGGGATAAAGGCCAGGGGCGGAATGGGGCGCAGGAACTGGAGCATGGGGTCGATCGCCGCGTGCACCACGCGGTTGACAGCCATCCAGAGGCCGACTGCCACGCCGACGATCACGGCGGCGATAAAGCCCGTGACGATGCGGAAGCTGCTGATGGCGGTGTGCCGCAGCAGCGACTCGCCACCGTAGCCGACCGTCACGGAACGAGCGAAGTCCCGCAGCACGTGCTGGGGCGAGGGCAGGATGACGGGCTTCAGCAGGTGGCTGGCGGTCAGGCCCTCCCAGATCAGGATGAGCGCCACCGCCACCCCGATCGACACAAGTTCGGTCCGCTCCGTCCACCGGGCCGCCGCACGGGGAGTGGTCGTTACGGTCGCGTCGGCAAGCACCCCGGGCGGTAGGGGCGACGTGGTCACCGGCGCCGGATTGTCCACGGCAGCGCTACCTCCCACGTTAACCGGTTCGGCTCGTTGCCCCGGCCGGGGGCACGCGCAAGCGGGGCAGGCCGCACAGCCTGCCCAGGGGTGCGGAGACGGCCGCCGATTACGGGACGGTTCCCGTGACCAGCGGCGGACCGGTGCGCTCGGATGGTTTGGTCACGCTCGCTCCTCCCTCCGGGCCGCGCGCCATACGGCGCGGGGTGGAAGGGCGGCAGCACGCAAGGCGCCACGCCCTCGCGCCAGGGGGCAGTCCCAAATTCGTCCAGCGAATGCGGACGGGAACAACCCCGTTTCCCCCGCAGGGGATCTGGCGGTGAACCGCTCGCCGGTTGAAGGGCGACTGGATCGCGGTTCCACCTAACCTTACCACAGGAGTTTACAGCGGGCAACGCGCCGCCCCCCTGGGCGCGGCGCGTTGGGCTTCAGTGCGCGAACGCGGGCTCAGGTTCCAGCACGACGCGCTTGCCGTCCTCGGCGGAGCGCAGCATCGCCAACAGCACGCTGGTATCGCCGAACTCGGTCTCCGGGGGCACCTGCAGCGGGGCTCCCGTGGTCAGGTGGTCGTGAAAGTTGAGGAGTTCCCGGCGGTAGCCCTGGCCCGGCGTATACGGCACCTGCTCGGAGCGGCCGTCTTCGTGGAAGACGTTGACGATGCCACAGTCCCGTTGCTCGAGGTAGAGCATGCCGGCCGTGCAGAAGAGGCGCAGCCCCACCAGCGGCCGCTGGGGCTCCCGGCCCGCCGTGTAGAACGTGTACTGCCCGATGACGCCGCTGGAGAACTTGAGCGCGGCCTGCAGCACGGCGTACGGGGCAAAGTCGTCGTCCTGGGGCACGCCGTAGGCGTGCACCTCACTGACCGGCCCGAGGATGTGGTGCAGCGCGGCGATGTCATGGACCCCGGTGTCCAGGATCACGCCGCCGTGGAAGTCCGGGTGCTGGCGCCATTCGGTCGCTTCGAAGGTATTGCCAAGCATCTTGCGCGGCATGTCCAGGACGCGGTTCTGGATGAAGAAGACCGGGTCCCCGACCCACTTCTCGGCGACCATCTGCCGCAGCCGGTTCGTTTCCTCGTCGAAGCGATAGTTTTCGGCGATCATAATCGGGATGCCGTACTTCTGCGGGAGCTTGCGCGCGGCGTTGGCCTCCTTGCGGTTGGCGGCCAGAGGCTTCTCACAGATGATGCCCTTGCTGCTGTGGGCCACGGCCTGGGCGATCCTCTGCGTCATCGGGAAGTTGTCCGGGATGGGGACGATGATGTCGATCACGTCCACGTCGTCGCGCCGCGCCAGTTGGTCGGGATCCGGCTCCACGCTGTCCGGCGGTAGCCCCAATCTCTGGGCCCAGGACCGAGCCTCGTCGACGTTCTCGTTGCACAGGGCCACAATCCGATACTGCGCCGGCAGCGACCGGTATGCCGGGAGGTGCAGGCGCTCGAACGCCATCCCCGTGCCGATCACTCCCACGCCCAACTGGCGCATGGCCGTCATCCCTTCTTAACAACACTGGCCACGGGGGTGAATCCCCCGGCCCCCAGGCTGCCCAGGATCGTGGCCGGGCATGCCCCGCCGGCCTCAGCCGGCGTCCGCAGGTGCGTCGCCGGGTCCGATCAGCAGGGCAAGCACGAACACCAGGGTGCCTCCCCGCAGGCAGACGTCGGCCAGGTTGAAGATGCCGGGCCAGAACCAGACGTGCATGAAGTCGGTCACCTTGCCCTGCAGCAGGCGGCTGGCGAGGTTGCCGACACCGCCGGCCAGCATCAGGGCCAGCCCGACACCGCCGCGCCGGATCCGCCACACCAGCCAGGCCAGGACCAGCACCAGCAGGGACGAGATGAGGGTGATGACGCGCTCGTGCGCGGCGCCAACGCCCAGGGTGGCGCCGGTGTTGTACAAAAGGCGCAGGGAGAACCACGGCCGCCACAGCCAAAGAACGCCCCGTCCGGTCAGGGCTGCGCGCGCCCAGGCCTTGGTCGCAAGATCTGCCGCCACCGCCGCCACCGCGATTGCGAAGTGCAGCCCACGCCAACGCGTCTCGACCGCCTCCCCGTCTGGCTCTCCCCGCCCTACAGGGGCAGCCACCCCAGCACGCCGCGCCAGTGGCGTCCCGCCCGCAGGTGGTCGGCTATCGCCCGCTCGAGCGTCGTCCGCCGGGGGACCTCCTCGGCGTCCCGGTACTGCCGGCCGAACACAAAGGTCATAAGGGCGCGGTCGTCGTCCCACCAGCGCACGGGTTGGAAGCGCCGCTGGAAGTGGAGGATGTTGGAGCCCGCCGGCAGGTACTCGGCCCATTGCGCGTCGAGGAGCCAGGAACTGCAGGTCGCCACGCGCACCGGCTCCTCGGGGAAGTGACGGGCGAAGAAACGCTTGGCCCAGGCCAGCGACGCCTGGCAGGCGGCCGGCGAGAGCGGGCCGCTGAACTCAGGGATGTCAACTACCGCCGGCTGAAGCCGACGGCTTGTCCACCCGGGTCGACGGACGTTAGGCCGGTTGACGACGGCCCGCCGAGGTCGCATGTAGCCACCCC
>JAJZWQ010000070.1 GCA_021846605.1 Bacillota bacterium
CCCGACCGTCGTCTCCCTGCGCTCACCGTCCATGCGCACGTTGACCTTGGCCTGCAAGGCCACCTGTCCGAGTTCGTAGGCCATCATGGCCTCGTCGGGACTCGAGAAGGTGTGCCCCTCTCCGGCGGCACCCTTGCGCTCCAGTGTCAGGTAGTAGCACCCCAAGACCATGTCCTGGGTCGGCGTGACCACGGGCGCCCCGTCTTTGGGGTTCAGGATGTTGTTGCTGGAGAGCATCAGGATCCGCGCCTCCGCCTGGGCCTCGGCCGAGAGCGGCACGTGTACGGCCATCTGGTCGCCGTCGAAATCGGCGTTGTACGCGGTGCACACCAAGGGGTGCACCTGGATGGCCCGGCCCTCGACCAGGACGGGCTCAAAGGCCTGGATCCCCAGGCGGTGCAGGGTCGGGGCCCGGTTGAGCAGCACCGGGTGCTCGGTGATGACCTCCTCCAGGACGTCCCACACCTCGTCGCGCACCCGCTCCACCATGCGGCGCGCACTCTTGATGTTGTGCGCCAGGTTGCCCTCCACGAGTTTCTTCATCACAAAGGGCTTGAACAGCTCCAGGGCCATCTCCTTGGGCAGGCCGCACTGGTGCATGGCCAGGCCCGGGCCCACGACGATCACGGAGCGGCCGGAGTAGTCCACGCGCTTGCCCAGCAGGTTCTGGCGGAACCGCCCCTGCTTGCCCTTGAGCATGTCGGACAGGGACTTCAGCGGCCGGTTGCCCGGGCCCGCGACCGGGCGACCGCGGCGCCCGTTATCGATCAGGGCGTCGACCGCCTCCTGCAGCATGCGCTTCTCGTTGCGCACGATGATGTCGGGCGCGCCCAGATCGAGCAGCCGCTTGAGGCGGTTGTTCCGGTTGATCACCCGGCGGTACAGGTCGTTGAGGTCCGAGGTCGCAAAGCGCCCGCCGTCCAGCTGGACCATCGGCCGCAACTCGGGCGGGATGACCGGGACGACCTCCATGATCATCCACTCGGGTCGGTTGCCGGACTTGCGGAAGGCCTCCACGACCTCCAGACGGCGGACGGCGCGGATGCGGCGCTGTCCCGAGGTGCGGGTGATGTCCTCGCGCAACTCGGCGCCCAGCCGCTCCAGGTCCATACCCTCCAGGAGATCCTTGACCGCCTCGGCCCCCATCCCCGCCTTAAAAGCGTCCCCGTACTTCTCCCGGTACTCCCGGTATTCGTTCTCGCTGAGCAGCTGCTTCTCCATCAGCGGGGTCTCGCCGGTCACCGTCACCACGTAGGCCGCAAAGTACAGGACACGCTCCAGCGAGCGCGGGGACATGTCCAACAGGAGCCCCATGCGGCTTGGGATGCCCTTGAAGTACCAGATGTGCGAGACGGGCGCGGCCAACTCGATGTGCCCCATGCGCTCGCGCCGCACCTTCTGGCGCGTGACCTCCACGCCGCAGCGGTCGCAGATGATGCCCTTGTACCGCACCCGCTTGTACTTGCCGCAGTGGCACTCCCAGTCCTTGGTCGGGCCGAAGATCTTCTCGCAAAACAACCCCTCGCGCTCAGGCTTGAGGGTGCGGTAATTGATGGTCTCGGGCTTCTTGACCTCGCCCTTGCTCCACTCCCGGATCTGTTCCGGCGAGGCCAACCCGATGCGGATGGAGTCGAAGTTGTTGACGTCGGCGGCCATCCCCCCCGGTCCGTCCACGGTGTCCCGGCCAAAGCCGTCGATGGTCTTCACGGGCGTTCCCATCCTTCCTACGGCAACCGCGTGGGGCGACACCGGAACCGGTGGGCCCTAGACCTCGTCGTCGGCGTCCTCGTCCGCGACCAGGGGCTCGGCGTCGGCCGCCTCCGCCGCCTCCTCCTCGGAGTCGGCATCCTCGCCGCCGCCCTCCCCCTCCCACTCGCCGGCCGCGTCCTCCGCCTCCGGCTCTGCGTCCCCGTCGAGGTCGTCCTGGCCCTCGTCGCCGTCCGCCCGGCGCTCGGGCTCGGGCTGCACCGGCGCGGCGACGCTCACGTCCAGGCCGTAGTCGCGGGCGGCCTCGGTGACATCGTCGTCGGACTCGCGAATCTCGATCTCGCGCGCGTCCTCGGACAGAATCTTGACGTCCAGCCCGAGGGACTGCATCTCCTTGATGAGGACCTTGAACGACTCGGGCACACCGGGCTCGGGGACGTTCTCCCCCTTGATGATCGCCTCGTAGGTCTTGACCCGGCCGATCACGTCGTCCGATTTGACCGTGAGCAACTCCTGCAGGGTGTAGGCGGCGCCGTAGGCCTCCAGCGCCCACACCTCCATCTCGCCGAAGCGCTGGCCCCCGAACTGCGCCTTGCCGCCCAGGGGTTGCTGGGTGACCAGGGAGTACGGGCCGGTGGAACGCGCGTGGATCTTGTCGTCCACCAGGTGGAGGAGCTTGAGCATATAGGCGTAGCCGACGGTGACCCGCTGGTCGAAGCTCTCGCCGCTGCGCCCGTCGTAGAGTTCGGTCTTGCCGTCCTCGGGCAGGCCGGCTTCGACCAGGGCCTTGCGGATGTCCTCCTCGTGCGCCCCGTCGAACACGGGCGAGGCCACATGGTAGCCCATGGCCTTGGCCGCGCGTCCCAGGTGGGTCTCCATGATCTGGCCGATGTTCATGCGCGAGGGCACGCCCAGCGGGTTGAGCACGATCTCGACCGGCCGGCCGTCCGGCAGGAACGGCATATCCTCCTCGGGCAGGATCTTGGCCACCACGCCCTTGTTGCCGTGCCGCCCGGCCATCTTGTCGCCCTCGGAGATCTTGCGTTTCTGGGCGATGTAGACGCGGATGAGTTCGTTCACGCCGGGCGAGAGTTCATCGCCGGCGTCCCGCCGGAACACCTTGACGTCGACCACGATGCCCGACTCGCCGTTGGGCACGCGCAAGGCCGTGTCCCGCACCTCGCGGGCCTTCTCCCCAAAGATGGCGCGCAGCAGGCGCTCCTCGGCGGTCAACTCGGTCTCGCCCTTGGGGGTCACCTTGCCCACCAGGATGTCGCCGGCGTGCACCTCGGCCCCGATGCGCACGATGCCGCGCTCGTCCAGGTCCTTGAGCGCGTCGTCCCCGACGTTGGGGATGTCGCGGGTGATCTCCTCGGGACCGAGCTTGGTATCCCGGGCCTCGCTCTCGTGCTCCTCGATGTGAATGGAGGTGAAGGTGTCTTCCTTGAGCAGCTTCTCGCTGATCAGGATGGCGTCCTCGTAGTTGTAGCCCTCCCAGGGCATGAAGGCCACCAGCACGTTCTTGCCCAGCGCCAACTCCCCCTGGTCCGTGCAGGGGCCGTCGGCCAAAAGCGCGCCCTTGGCCACCCGCTCACCGGGGGCCACCACCGGGCGCTGGTTGAAGCACGTCCCCTGGTTGCTGCGGGTGTACTTCATGAGGGGATAGGTGTCTGCCTCGCCGCCGTCGGTCCGCACGACGATCTCGCGGGCATCGACCCGCTCCACAACGCCGGGCCGGCGCGCGATGGCGACGACGCCGGAGTCCACCGCCGCCTTGCGCTCGATGCCGGTCCCCACCAGCGGCGCCTGGCTCTGCAAAAGGGGCACCGCCTGGCGCTGCATGTTGGCCCCCATCAGGGCTCGGCTGGCGTCGTCGTTCTCCAGGAAGGGGATCATGGCCGTGGCGACGGACACCACCTGCTTGGGGGACACGTCCATGTAGTCCACCTCGGCGATCGGCGCCAAGCGGAACTCGTGCTTGTACCGGCAGAGGACCTGGGGGTGCTGGAAGCGGCCCTCGTGGTCGATGACGGCGTTGGCCTGGGCGATGACCGCCTCGTCCTCCTCGTCCGCCGTCAGGTAGACGATGTCCGCGGTGACGACACCCTTCTCCACCTTGCGGTAGGGGGTCTCCATGAAGCCGTACTCGTTGATGCGCGCGAAGCTGGACATGGCCCCGATGAGCCCGATGTTGGGACCCTCGGGGGTCTCGATGGGGCACATGCGTCCATAGTGGCTGTAGTGCACGTCGCGCACATCGAACCCGGCGCGGTCGCGGGACAGGCCACCGGGGCCGAGCGCCGACAAACGCCGCTTGTGCGTGAGTTCGGAGAGCGGGTTGGTCTGATCCATGAACTGACTAAGCTGGCTGGACCCGAAGAACTCTTTGATCGCCGCCGACACCGGCCGGATGTTGATCAGGGCCTGCGGCGTGATCGCGTCGACGTCCTGGATGGTCATGCGCTCGCGCACCACGCGCTCCATGCGCGACAGGCCGATGCGGAACTGGTTCTGCAACAGTTCGCCCACGCTGCGCAGGCGGCGGTTGCCCAGGTGGTCGATGTCGTCGATGTGGCCCACACCCTTGAACAGCGTGACCATGTAGTTGACGGCCGCCAGGATGTCCTCGCGGGTCAGCGTGCGGCAGTCGACCGCGGGCTGGCCATTGCCGCGCACCAATACCTCGACGCCGTCGGCCGTGCGGATGCGGACGGCGGCCAGGCCGGCGCGCGCGATCCGGTCCGCGGTGGCGCGGTCCAGGCGCTCCCCGGCTGAGGCCAGCACCGTGCCGTCGGGAGCCAGCACGTCCTCCACCGGCGCGCACCCAATCAGGCGGTGGCGCATGTTCAGCTTCTTGTTCAGCTTGTAGCGGCCGACCGTCGCCAGATCGTAGCGGCGCGGGTCAAAGAAGAGGTTTTCGAGGTGCTGCCGGGCACCCTCTTCGGTCGAGGGCTCGCCGGGCCGCAGGCGCTTGTAGATCTCCAGCAGGGGGCTGGCGGGGCTCTTGCCCGTCCCCTCCTTCTCTCGCGTGTCCTTGTCCAGCGTGTTGCGCACGTTCTCGCTGTCCCCGAGCAGGGCGAGGATCTCCTCGTCCTCCCTGTAGCCCAGGGCGCGCAGCAGTACCGTGACCGGGAGCTTGCGCGTGCGGTCGATGCGCGCGTAGATGACGCCGGAGCCGTCCGTCTCCAGTTCCAGCCAGGCCCCACGGTTGGGGATCACCGTCGTGCTGTACACGCGGTTACCGCTGGTGTCAAAGCCCTGGCCGAAGTACACGCCGGGGGAGCGCACCAACTGGCTGACCACGACGCGCTCCGCGCCGTTGATGATGAAGGTGCCCTGGTCGGTCATCAGGGGGAAGTCCCCCATGTAGACCTCCTGCTCCTTGACCTCGCCCGTCTCCTGGTTGATCAGGCGCACGCGCACGCGCAGGGGCGCCGCGTAGGTCACGTCCCGCTCCTTGCACTCGCGCACCTCGTACTTGGGCCCCCCCAGGGCGTGGTCGATGAACTCGAGCACGAGGTTGCCCGTGAAGTCCTTGATGGGGTTGATGTCTTCGAACAGTTCGTCCATGCCCTGGCGGAGGAACCATCGGTAGGAGGACTGCTGGACTTCGATGAGGTCCGGGATGTCGAGAACTTCCTCGATCCGTGCGAAGCTCCGGCGGACACGATGCGGGACGGTCGATTCCGACATCGCCAAACACCATCACCCCTCGGCGGGATCGTGCGCGGAACAGGCCCACCGGCATTTCCGGCCGAGGCCTGCAGGGGACGCCGCCCGGATGGCGAACGTCAACACCGATTGGGATCTGGGGGCTGAGCAACCAAGCCTGGCTCAACAGGCATCTTCGGATGATACGCTTTTGCCCAGCCCGGGTCAACTTCGAGATGCACCCGCGGAAGGCTTTCTGTGCGCTTTTCGCGCTGGGATGGCTGGAGGGCGGCCTGTGGGGACCAAGCTTCGCTTCGCCGTGGTGGGCTTGGTGCACGACCACGTGTGGAGCCTGCTCCGGCAGTTCCAGGCCAGCGAGGCGGTGGAGCCGCTCGCCGCCGTCGACCCGCATCCCGCCCTCACCGAGCGCGCGCGCCGCGAGTTCAGCTTCGCGCGCGCCCTGGAACGGGTCGATCAACTGTGGGACCTGCGCCCGGAGGTCGTCCTGTGCTGCACGCCCAACAACGCGGCCGCAGAGGTCGTCGAGGCCGCCGCGGAGCACGGCGTGGCGGTCCTGGTGGAAAAGCCGCTGGCCGCCGACCTAGCGCAGGCCCGGCGCATCGCGGCGGCGGCCGACCGCGTCCCCGTGATGTGCAACTGGCCGGTGGCCTGGGACCCCGCGATCCGCCGCGCGCTGGATCTGGCCGCCGACGACGGGTTGGGCACGATCTACACCCTGCGCTACCGCGCCGCCCACCGGGGCCCGCGCGAGGAGGGCATGTCCGACTACTTCTGCGACTGGCTGTACGACGCCGAGCAGAACGGCGGCGGCGCGCTGATCGACTACTGCTGCTACGGCGCGGCCTTGGCGGCCACGGCGCTGGGCCTCCCCGACCGCGTGGTGGGCGTGCGGGGCCGACTGGTCAAGACAGACATCCCCGTCGAGGACAATGCCATCCTCCTGATGCAGTACGCCCACGCCTTCGCCATCGCCGAAGCCTGCTGGACCCAGGCCGGGGCCCGTCCCGGAGGCTTCCAGGTGCTCGGGCACCGCGCGGGCCTCATCGCCGAGGGCGGCCGGCTCCTGCGCGTGGACGACGCGCACCGCGAGGGCGCCCCGGTGCAGGTCGACCCGCTCCCGCCGAGCGAGCGCAACGGTCCCGCATACTTCCTGGACTGCGTGCGGTCCGGACGGGCGCCGTCCGGGCTGGTCGGCGTCGGGGTGGCCCTGGCCGCCCAACAGATCCTCGAAGCCGGCCGGATGGCGGCCGAATCGGGGGTGGCGGTGGCCTCGGGCACCCTCTGACCGCGACGGCGGGCTGCGGCTGCCCTCCCTACACCATCCGGGCCCGGGCGTATGTGCGGAAGGTGCGCACGATCTCCACGCGGACCCGTTCCCCCACGTGCGCCGCCCCACCCTCGACGTCCACCACGTAGCCCTCGATCCGCGCGATCCCGTCCGCCCGACTGGTCACGTGGGGTTCGAGGACGTCGACATCCAGTTGCTGGCCCTCGCGCACCGGACAGGCCTCCGCCTCCACCTCCGCCCGCCGGCCGGCGGCGCGCAGCCGCATGTCTTCCAGGCGGCAGTCCGCGGCCCCGCGGATGAAGATGGTGCGACCCGTCTGCTGCTCCAGGCTGTGCAACTCCTGTCCGCCCTGACCGATGAGCATGGCGGCGATGCCGGGGTGCACCTCGACCAGCACGGCCTCCGCCGCGGAATTGCGCAACAGTGTGCGGATCTGGCGCCGGATGCGCCGGCTGATGGTCTCCTCGCTCTCCACGCGTCCCCGGCCGTCGCAGTGCGGGCAGGGCTTGGTCATGATGTCCCGCAGGCTCTGCCGCGCCTTCTTGCGCGTCATCTCCACCAGGCCCAGGCGCGTCAGTCCCAGGATCTGCGGGCGGGCGTGGTCGGGAGCGCAGGCGGCCTCCAGAGCCTCCACCACACGCTGCTGGTGCT
This sequence comes from Bacillota bacterium, assembly GCA_021846605.1. Next base: position 7,319 of record JAJZWQ010000070.1, read on the forward strand.
CGGCCGCCTCCATGTCGATGAAGTCGGCCACGATGATGCCGCCGACGTCGCGCAGGCGGATCTGGCGCGCGATCTCCGCCGCCGCCTCCAGATTGGTCGTGAGGAAGGTGTCCGCCAGGTTCCCGGTGTCGGCATCGCCCACGTAGCGCCCGGTGTTGACATCGATGGCCACCAGGGCCTCGGTCTGGTCGATGATGAGGTAACCGCCGCTGGGTAGGCCGATCTTGCGGCCCATGGCCCGTTCGATCTCGGCCTCGACGCCGCGCGCGGAGAACAGCCCCTGGCGGAGCTCACCCTGCCGCGCCATGGAGAGCAGGGGCACCAGCGCGGGCGCCGCCATGGACAGCAGGTTGCGCATCCGCTCCAGGCCGGCCTCGCGGTCGACCACGATCCGCCGCACCTCGCCGTTCAACTGATCCCGCACGAGACGCTGGACCACGTCCAGGTCCCGATGGACAAGGGCAGGCGCCTTCATCTCTCTGGCCCGAGCCCCGATCTCCTCCCAGGCGGCGGCCAGAAGCCGCCAGTCCGCCTCCAGGTCGGGGGCGCTGGCGCCCAGGGCCGCCGTGCGGATGATCAGACCGGTCCCGGGGACCCGCAGGGCCTGTCCCAACGCCCGCAGCCGGTCGCGCTCGGCGCCGTCCGTGATCCGGCGGCTCACGCCCACGTAGTCGATCCCCGGGGTGAAGACCAGGTAGCGCCCGGGCAGGGAAACGCCGCGCGTCACGCGCGCCCCCTTGGTGCCCAGGGGCTCCTTGGCCACCTGCACGAGGATCTCCTGACCGCTGTGCACCAGGTCGTTGATGGAGGCCTCGTGCCGCCGCGGCCGTTCCTCGGGCTGGTCCTCCCCCACCTCGGCGGCCGAGCCGGGGTGGGCGTCGTCGACGAACAGGAAGGCGTTCCGGTCCAGACCGACGTCCACGAAGGCGGCCTGCATCCCGGGCAGCACGTTCTGCACGCGCCCCTTATAAATGTTGCCCACGATCCGGCGCCCCTGGGGACGGTCAAAGTCCACCTCCACCAGGGCGCCGTCCTCGAGGATGGCCACCTTGGGTTCGTCGTCTTCGAAGCTGACCAGCACCTCCCGGCCCCGCTGCCGCCCTTCCGCCATCGCGGCCTCCTCTCGGACCTGTGCCGCCGCGGCGGATCCACGCCGCCTCCGAATCCCTTTGGATGCGCTCATGGCCGCTCCCCACGGGGCGCCCGGCGGACCCGGGCCCCCTGGATTTGCAACGTGCCAATTATATCAAGCCGTCCGCCCGGGGGCCGGACCCGGGAGCTGACCGATTGTCGCGTCAGCGCCGCAGCGACGCAGCGTCTCCCAGATGGCGACCTCGTCCCACGGCCCGCAGAGGCGCCCTTGCTCGTCCACGCGCCACACCAGGTGGTGTCGGCGCGGCAGAAAGGCGTCGACCACCTGGCGGAGCGGCATGGCGGCCCCGCCGGCCAGGTGTTGGACTGGGCGCACGCCCGGGGCCGGGGGCCCGCGGCGGCCGGCCATCTCCCGCCACTGGCGCATGCGGGCGGCGCCTCGGGCGGGGCGCGCCCGGGCCAGCGTGAAATAACTGAAGACGAAGAGGCTGGGGACCAGGGTCCCGCGCAGGAGCAGGAGCCCGGCGGCGGCGGCCAGCAGGGATCCGACCCAGATCCCCGCGCGGCTGACCCAGGTGGTGGCGGGTCCCACTCCGCGCCGGACGGCCAGCGCGGCCCGCAGGATACGCCCGCCGTCCAGCGGCAGGGCCGGCAGCAGGTTGCCCAGGGCGAGGGCGGCGTTGGCCGCCAGGAAGAAGTCCCCGCGATCGGGGGCCAGCCACCCCTGGTGGAGAAGCAGGAAGCCGCCCGCCAGGCAGAGCAGGTTGTGCAGGGGACCCGCCACAGCCACAGCCGCCTCCACCCCCGGATCGGCCAGTTCCAGCCCCTCGATGTCCGCGACGCCGCCGAACGGGAGGAACTCGATCTCCGCCACCCGCAGGTCGAACGCCGCGGCGGCCAGGGCGTGCGCCAACTCGTGGCCCGCCAGGACGGCGGCGAAGACCGCGGCCTCACCGCCCAGGCCAGCCGCGATGGCCAGGGCCAGCAGCAGCAGGAGACCGGGGTGGAACACCAGGCGCACGCCGCCCACCCGCAGGGCGGGACCCCTCATGATGGGGGCCCCGCCCCGCGGGCGGCGGAGGCGCGCGGCGGCAAGGGTGCGGCCCCGAGTGCTCCCGGCATCGTCCCATGGATACGGAGGGAGGTCCCGCGTGCAGACCTCCGGGGGTGCCGGCTGTTGGCCAGGTGTATCTACGTCCAGCACTAGGTGTGGTATACTGAATGCATGAAGTTGAGCGTGTGGGGGAAGGAGCAAGGCATCAGCTACCAAGCGGCGTGGCGAATGTACCGCGATGGCCAACTGCCCGTGCCAGCAGAGAATTTGCCCACGGGCACCATCATCTTGAAGCTGCCCGGCGAAACCGGCTCCTGCGAAGCAGGAATCTCCAAGCAGGAAACTGACCGCGCAAGCGGTCGGAAACAAAAGGCTATGAGGAAAGGAACGGTCACCGTTGGGGTTGTCGAAGAAGCGGTACGCGGCCTTCAACTGACCCCAGTCGCCCATGGCCTCGGGGAGGGAGGACTCGGGATGCTCGGCAAGGGAGGCCACGATGCGGGCTAGGCACAATACCGCTTAGTTTGGCGTTGCCGAGCGGCCGCTGCGAAAGGCCATCGTTCGGTGCGAGGGGTGCCGAGGGGTTCAGCGGCAAGGCCTGTGGGGCGGTGATGGCGACCTTCAACCGCGCCGCCGAAGAGCGCCGTGGCACCTTATCTGAACGGTATTGGGGCTAGGCACGGGTTGAGCCGCTCGTCGCCCAGTTGGGCGGCGACGGTCTCCTGGACTCATGGGTTAGACCAGGGGAATTCCTCAGGAACCGTTCGACACCATTCGACATTTCCCGCACTGGTGGGGTCCGGGTGGCCATCAACCACCACATCCCGAACCCCCAGCGGTACGGCGCCGTCAATACACCACAAGTAGAGTCTGCGGCGCCCCGGCACATGCCATCTGTGGTGGTTCAGGGACTTGTGGAGAAGGGTAAGTCCATCAACCCGCTTGCTGGCAGAGCAGAGGAAATCGACAAGAATCGACGTACTTGTCCCTGCCGCGACGTCCGGCACCTGAACATGCGGACCAGCGGTGGCAGAAGAGGAGGGCAAGGATGCGCGTGAGCGGGCTCCCTGCGATTCTGGCGGTTGTCGCGATGGGTTTGAGCACGATCGGGGTGGGACTCGGTACTCCGGTGGCGTCCGCAGCTTCGTTGCAACCCCACGGGGCGCCGGTGGGGACGTCCCAGTGGAACGGTCCCAGCACGTGCGGAGTGCCCGGCAACGTCACGGCTCCAGCGAACGCCGCCTTCGCGCAGATCGCGATCTCCGCGGGGGGCGGCGGTGACGGCGGGGCCGCGGCCAGCGCCCAGGGCTACGGTGGCCTGGGTGGTCCCGGCGCGATCGTCCGAGCCGAGTTCGCGGTCCATGGCGGTGAGGTCCTCGGAGCCATCGCCGGATGCCAGGGGCAGTCCGCACCGCAGGGCAGTGGTGTGGTCGGCACCGGCGGGACCGGTGGTGCGGGCTGGACCGCCGGCGGAGCCGGGGGCAACGGGTACTACTGCTCGGGACTCTGCAGCGCATCCATTCAGGGCAACGACGGCAGCGGGGGGGGCGGCGGCGGGTCGACGGCGGTCTGTGTGGGCCTGTGCCCCAGCGGGGAACTGTCGTCGAACCCGCTCACCTTGATCAACCAGGATCCGCCCACATCGTTGCTCATGGTGGCCGGCGGCGGCGGCGGCGGCGGGGAGACCATGTGCGCCGGAACCCACGGGGGCGGCGGCGGTTTTGGGGGAATCGGTGTCTCGGCGAGCGACCTCTCCCAGGTGGGAGAGGGCCCCGGTGGCGCTGGCGGCGGGGATGGCGGCACCGGAGGCGATTCCGGCGGGAGCGGCGGTGTCAACAGTACCACCCTGGCGCCGGTGATGCACGGAGCGCCCCCGAGCGGCGGCGCTGGCGGCAACGGGGCCCATCCCAACTTCGGGGACAGCGCCGGTAGCGGCGGCGGGGGCGGCGGCCTCGTCGGCGGTGCTGGCGCCCCCGCGGGAACGACCGACTGCGGCGCTGGCGGCGGCGGTGGTGGTGGGTCGAGTTGGGCCAGTGGGTCGGCGATCAACCCCCAGTTTGGGAGCTTCGGCGGCTTGGGCAATGGCGTTGTCCGGGTGACGTTCCTGGAAGCGGCCCCCCCTACGGCGACGATCTCCTCGCCAGCCAGCGGTGGGGGCTACGCGATAAACCAGGACGTGGCCACGAGCTTCAGTTGTGCTGAGGGCCAGGGCGGCTCAGGCCTGAAGTCGTGCACGGACAGCAACGGTTCGATCAGCGGCAGCGGCCACCTCAACACCTCGACTCCGGGCCAGCACACCTATAGCGTGCTGGCCGTGAGTTACGATGGGCAGGTCGGCAAGGCCAGCCTGAGCTATCAGGTGTTTATGCCGCCGACGGCCCAGATCGTAAACCCTGGCAATGGCGGGACGTATGTCGTCGGGCAGTCTGTCGCGACCAGCTTCAGTTGCGGTGATGTGAACGCCTCTCCCCTCGCCTCCTGTGTGGACAGCAACGGCGCCGTGGCATCCACGACCGTGACGAACGGCCTGAGCGGGCACGGAGCCCTGAACACCCGCCAACCCGGCACCTTCACCTACACCGTTACGGCGACCGCACACGACGGGCAGAAGGCCACCACCAGCATCTCCTACACGGTGACCCAGTCGCGCACGACCACGGCTGTGGCGGCCAGCGCCAATCCGTCCGTGGTGGGCCAGCGCGTGACCTACACAGCGTCCGTGGCCCCGGTCGCGCCCGGAGCGGGCACCCCGACGGGCAGCGTGACCTTCAGCGGTAACGGTCAGGTCCTCTGCTCGGCGGTTCCGCTGGCCAGCGGTGGGACGGCGACCTGCCAGCACACCTACACCTCCCTCGGCGACCCTGGGGTAACCGCCACCTACAGCGGGGACACAAACTTCCTCGGGAGCCACGGTTCCCTCACGCAGCAGGTGACCCAGGCCCACACGACCACGGCTGTGGCGGCCAGCGCCAATCCGTCCGTGGTGGGCCAGCGCGTGACCTACACGGCGGCCGTGGCCCCGGTCGCGCCCGGAGCGGGCACCCCGACGGGCAGCGTGACCTTCAGCGGTAACGGTCAGGTCCTCTGCTCGGCGGTTCCGCTAGCCAGCGGTGGGACGGCGACCTGCCAGCACACCTACACCTCCCCCGGCGACCCTGGGGTAACCGCCACCTACAGCGGGGACACGAACCTCCTCGGGAGCCACGGTTCCCTCACGCAGCAGGTGACCCAGGCCCACACGACCACGACCGTGACGGCTTCGGCCAACCCCTCCATCTTCGGGGCACCGGTGATCTACACGGCGTCCGTGGCCCCGGTCGCGCCCGGAGCGGGCACCCCCACGGGGACGGTGACCTTCACCGCCGGGGGTGTGACGCTCGGCGCCCAAACCCTGAGCAGCAAGGGCACGGCCAGCGTCTCGGCGGCCGATTTGCCCGCAGGACCCCAAACGATCACCGCCACCTACAGCGGGGATGTCAACTTCCAGGGCAGTGCCGGCAGCCTGCAGCAGCAGGTCAGCTACATCTTCCGACTGGGAGAACCCGCCGATCATCGCGGCGTCGTCCGGGTGCCCAGCACCTTGCCCGTCTCCTTCACCCTAACCGACGCCCAGGGCAAAGCAGTCGTCGATGCCACGGCGACCCTCGATGTCAACGGCGGGCCGTCGGCCACTGGCGTCGGCTACAGCCGAGGGACGGATCGGTTCGTGTATAGCGGGGGTGCCTATCGGTACCTGCTCAAGATCACCCAGGCCGACGTGGTGGATGGGCACGTCACCCTGACAATCCACGTCAGTGACGGCACGACCCAGAGGATCGTCTTGGCCGTGCGCTGAGGCGCGGCCCGGACCCGCGTAACCCTTGGTCTCGGCCGAGAGACGGCGGATTTCCCGCCGTCTCTCGCTATGTTCGCCCCGGACCGCTTCACCCACTGTTGGTGGCCGCATCAGGCGTCGCGCGGACCCACAAGGCCACCGCCAGCGGCGTCGACGCCCGCCATTCCGTCCTCAGCGCGCTGAGCCCAGGCGGGACAGGGGGCCCGACCCCGCGGCCCGCTGTTGGGGGTCCGGTGGCGCCGGGACGGTGTTGTCAACCGCGGGCGCCCCGAGGCAGAGGGACCCGTTCGCGGCGCCGTGTCCGCCCCCCGGCAGTCGCCGGCACCGGACCGGGTGACGGCGCAGCACGAGATGGTTCGGACCGCCCGGGTCCACGTGTGCCACCTCCCCCCGCAGAAGCGGACGTGCTGGTGGCGGCACGGCATCCTGGCCCGACCGGGGTAAAGTTGGGGTCCGTTACCCCTGGGGGATGTCGTGGTGGGATTGGGAAGCATCCGCGCGAGGCCGTCGGGCGCGAGCGTGGCGCCCGACGGCCCTGGCGCCGCGCCTCGGGGGAGCCCGCCCCCGGAGCTACCGCCCCCCGGTGCGGCCGAGCAGGGCGAAGGCCTCGGCGCGCGTCGCCGCATCCTGGAGGAACACGCCGCGGACGGCCGAGGTCACCGCCAGGGTGCCCGGCTTGCGCACACCGCGCATCGTCATGCAGAGGTGCTCGGCCTCCACGCAGACCAGGACCCCCTGCGGGCGCAGGGCGGACATCAGGGCGTCGGCGACCTGGGCGGTGAGGCGCTCCTGGACCTGCGGACGGCGGGCGGCCACCTCCACGGCCCGGGCCAGCTTGGACAGCCCGGTGATGCGCCCGCCGTCCGGGATGTACGCCACATGGGCGTGGCCGAAGAAGGGCAGAAGATGGTGCTCACACAGGGAGTCGAAGCGGATGTCCCGCACGATGACCATCTCATCGGTCTCGGACTCGAAGAACTTGTCGATCTCCTCGGCGGGCGAGCGTCCCACACCCCAGAACAGTTCGGAGTATGCCCGGGCCACTCGGGCCGGCGTGTCCACCAGTCCGGGCCGCTCGGGGTCCTCCCCAATCCCCTCCAGGATGAGGCGCACCGCACGTTCGATTTTCTCCGGATCGTACCGGAACGGGCGCCGCAGCGATTCCTGCATGGCAAGGCCTGATCCGACCGCAGCCGTAACGGGCCGCACACCCGCCGTTCAGGCCGACTCGTCCTTTCCGCCCCGTTTCACCCCTTCCGTGGGGTCCGGGCGCGCGGCGGGTCGGTCCTGTCATGAGACAGGACCCTCGGGGTTCCCGCCGCAGGATGTCCCTGGCAGCGGCAAAGCGATTCTACGCACTCCTGGCGCCGTGCGTCAAAAGGCACCGCATATCGACCCATGCGTCAATCCACCGCCGGCCCCTTTGGCCCTGGATGTGTGTGCCCTCTGTACGCTCCATGGGCGCCGCCTCCCCTGCGACAGGCGCGTTCTGAGGGTGAAGGGGGGGGCGGGGCGGTCCCGGTTGGCCGACCGTGGTCTACGGCCACCCCCTGACGGGGCTCCGGTCCGGGCAGACCAGCGGCGGGATCCACCTGGCTGGGTGGCTGGGCGCCGGCGGCCCCTTCGCGGGAGGTTCTGGACCGGTCGGCCCGATCGCGGGCGCCGCGCCCTCAGCGCAGGGCGAAGTGGCGGCGCATCTCCGAGGCCCAGGTCCGTCCCAGGTCGGCCGACTGCTCCCGCAGCCAGGCGCTGAAGCGCCGCTCCCCCGTGGACGGCCCGTCCACGTCCAACAGGCCCGCCATCAGTCCGCGGATCTCGTCGCGGGTGACCACCACGTCCCCCACCATCCACCCCACGGGGGAGGGTCAGGGTCCAGGCCAGCATGGGGGGCAGGTGCAGGACGGGTGGCCGCCGCCCGACGGCCGCGGCCACCTGCCCGACCATCTCGGCGTACGTGAAGCGCTCCGGACCGACGGCGTCGACCGCGGCGTTCGCCGAGGATCCCCCGAGGTCCACGCAGAGGCGGGCCAGATCGTCCACATGCACGGGGCGGACGCGGTAACCGCCGTGGCCGAACACGGCGAAGACAGGCGAGCGGCGCAGCAGCCAGGCGATGTTGTGCACCAGGACGTCCTCAGGCCCGAAGATCAGCGCGGGCCGCGCGATACCCCAGGAGAGGCGGCTGGCGCGCAGGGCATCCTCGACCAGCCCCTTGCCGCGGAAGTACGGCAAACTGTCGGCGCCAGTCATGACCGTCGCCTATCTATAAGACGACGGCTTGCCAATCACCCCGCTTGCGCGGGCGTGGCGTGCGGGCGCATGACGGCGCCCCGGCGACCGATG
>JAJZWQ010000284.1 GCA_021846605.1 Bacillota bacterium
CCAACGCTATGCCTTGGTCGTATCGGACGATGTTTCCTCGATGCAATCCATCGCGACCCACCTGGTCTCCGAGGGCGAGCAGCACTTCATTCTCCTGCGCGGTCCCCAGGAATACACCGCCTTTCGCGACCGCTACACGACGGCGACGGCCACCCTGGCGCAGCTTCTTCGCGGTCCACACACGCTCAGGTCGGTGGACTGCAGGGACGGCTTTGAAGCCGGCGCGGCGGCGGCATCCGCGGTGCTGGGCTCCTGCGGCGCCAGACACGCCACCATCCTGGCGGCGCACGACATGCAGGCGCTGGGCCTGCTGGCGCAGCTGCGGCAACTCGGCGTGTCGGTGCCGCACGACCTCTCGGTGATGGGCTGGGACGACATCCCCCAGGCCAGGGCATGCACGCCGCCCCTGACCACGGTCCACGTCCCGCGAAACCTGCTGGGACGCGTGGCCGCCCACCTGGCCAGCGACCGCCTCCTGCACACGGACGGCGATGCCCACGCACCGGTGACACTCACCGTCACCTGCAGCTTCGCCGAGCGGGGCAGCACACGCCCCAGGGCGCGAGCTCCCCGCCGGGCGGCCCCGTTTCAAGCCCCGCCCCCGCCGCGGTCGTCCCGACCAACCTTGACCCGCAAGAAGGGGTGATGCGGGTGGAGCGCAGCCAGCGCACTGCGGCCACAACCGGCGGCCTCGCCGCGCACGAACGCCGGGCAAGCCCGCCCGGCCCCGGCGATCGCCGTAGCGCCCGCCCCTACGCGGAGGTGGGAGGCCCCGCGGCGGAGGACGCCGGGGCGGCCGGGCCCGGAACCCCGGGCGAGGTCGCCGACACCGCGTGCTCGCGGCGCCGGTTGGTATCGATCGCCGGTGTCGCCGCGTTGGCGGGACTGGTGGGCGGCTGCGCGCGCCCCGGCCAATCCTTCGCGGGGGCCCGCCTCACCGTCGACAAGGCGCGACTGTACTGGGGCGGCCAACCGTTCACCGCCCTGGGCGCGAATGTCTGGCAGTTGCAGGACTACTTCTACTCGGGCGCACGCAGCTTCACGATCGGTGGCACCACCTGGAACGGCAGCTACCCGGGGGGCGCATCCCACGGGGCGCACGTCCTCCAGGAGGCCAGCGCGTACGGCCTGCACGTCATCCGTTTTATCGCCGGAGGGTGGAACCCCGCCTGGGTCCACGTCTGGCAGACGAACGCCGGCACCTGGTGGCGGGCGCACGACGCCATGATGGCCGCCGCCGCCAAAGCCGGGGTCTATCTGATCCCGTCGCTGCTCTTTCACCCTGGGGCATACGCCGTCGCCACCGGGGAGTCCCACGCGTCCGTCTTCCAGCGCGGCACCCGTGCCAACCGACTGGCCATGGAGTTCGTGCGGCAGTATGTGTCCCGCTACAAGGGCCATCCCAACGTCCTGCTGTGGGAGTTGGGCAACGAGTGGAACCTCGGGACCGCCCGCGGCCCAGTGGCCAAGCAGTATTTCCATAGCCTGGCGCAATTGCAGCAGGCGATGGCGGACGTCACCGCGGCCATCCGGGACATCGATCCCCACCACCTGGTCGGATCGGGCAACGCCTCGCCCCCGAACGGCAACGGCCCCGTGGAGGGATCGACCCTGAGCGAGCAGCGCAGGGCGTTCATCGCCGTGAACCAGCACGTGGACGTAGCCTGCCTGCACGTCTATGCCAACGCCGGCCTGCTGGCACCGACGCGGGTTGCCGCCTACCTGCGCACGATGGCGGCCGCGGCGCGCAGCGACCTGGGCAAACCGCTCATGGTTGGGGAGTTCGGCGAAGACTACGTCACCCACCCGCAGGCGACCTTCGTGCGCAACATCCTTGGTTCTTGGAGTTCGGGCACGTTTCCGCTCGCCCTGGTCTGGAGCTGGATGGCGGCCCCGGCGACCAGCGCCAGCCAACGGGCATCGAGCGTCGATCCGACGGTCCGCCCCCGCATCGCCGCCCTCTTTCGATCGTACGCGTCGCGCCACCCGTGGCCGCCCCGGGGGTAGCCCCGGCGGATGGGCACCGATGCGATAGGCACTGTGTGCAGGCCCGACCGACCCCGCGCCGACGCGCGGCGGGGTACGGCCCCTCGGCGCTGTTGCCCAAAGGAGGTGGATCGAAACACGCCCCACGGCCCCAAACACCGGATCCCGTGGAGGTGGCAGAGTGACTCTGACGGAGACCACCGGCATCCGCGGCGGATCCCGATTGCCGCCCAGGCCGCTGGCCCGCCGACGCGCCGTGCAGGCCACGGCCGGCGCGCTGATCGGCGCTGGCGTGCTGGCGTCGGGCTGCTCACGCTCGGCGGCGAACCTGACCAAGGGCGGCGCGAAACGAACCGTCATCAGCGTGGAGCTTTCCTGGGCGGGGAACAAGCAGATCTACCCGTTGTTGATGCAGGCATTCGGGGCCTTCACCCACCAAAACCCCGATATCACGGTCCACATCGTGCCGCAGCCGACGACGTCGTCGGTGGCCGCGATCCTGGCCGGAGCCCCGCCGGACATCATCAGCGACTGGTACCTGCCGTTCTAC
>JAJZWQ010000071.1 GCA_021846605.1 Bacillota bacterium
TTCGATTGCCAAGGTGCGCTCCGTTCGGTCGTCCCGCCCGGCGAGGAGTCAGTCTACTCGCCATCTCACTCCGCGTCAAGCCACCTTCCGCCCTTTTCACCCCCCTCCCGCCCACAGGCCCCGAAGAGCGGATAGAGAATGGGGTGCGCGGCGCATTGCATGGCGCCGGGGGGTGGCTCTGTGCGTCCACGGGTCGGGATCACCTGCGCTTCGACGCCGCCGGCCGCCTACGTCGCCGCATTGGAGGCCTGCGGCGTCGAGGTCGTCCCGCTCGCCCCGGGGACGGCCGTCGGCGAGGCGGCCGCCCGCGATCCGTCCGGCGCGGGCCTGACGGGCCTGCTCTTCAGCGGCGGCGTGGACATCACCCCCAGCCTCTACGGTGAGGCGCGCGTGCACGCGACGACGAACATCGACGGCGCGCGCGACGCCCTGGAACTGCCGCTGGCATGCGCGGCCCTGCGCCAGGGTATGCCCGTCCTGGGCATCTGCCGGGGCATCCAGGTGCTCAACGTGGCCGCCGGCGGCACGCTCTGGCAGGACATTCCCAGCGAGTGCCCCGGCGATACCGTCCACATGGAGCCAGCGGCGGGCCGCGACCGCACACGGCGCCTGCACGCGGTGCGGGTGGCGCCCGGGACGCGGTTGGCGCGCATCGTGGGCGAGGCGGCGCTACCGGTCAATTCGATCCATCATCAGGCCGTGCGCGCGCCGGGGGCGGGCCTGGCGGTCGTCGCCACAGCGCCCGACGGCGTGATCGAGGCCTTGGAGGCAGATGGCCCGACCTTCGTCGTGGCCGTGCAGTGGCACCCGGAGGATCTGTGCGGGACGGACCCGCGGCACGCCGCGCTCTTCGCGGCGTTTGTCGCCGTGCAGGAACGCTGAGCGCGGCGCCTCGCTCCGGGCATGGCAACCCGCACCCGCCCGGCGCTGGGGCGGGATGGCGTCTGCACACCGGGAGAAGGGCCTACCAGCCCTTCTCGAGGACGAAGTTGGCCACATCTCCCAGTCGGCAACTGTAGCCCCACTCGTTGTCATACCAGGCCAGGGTCTTGGCCATGTGGTCGCCAGCGAGGGTCAGCGGGCTATCGATGATGGAACTGCGCGTGTCGCCCCGCAGGTCCGTGCTGACCAGCGGGTCGGTGCTGTAGCCGAGGATCCCGGCCATCTCGCCCGCCGCCGCATCGGCAAGCGCCGCGTTGACCGCCTTGATCGACACGGGCTTCTCATAGGTCGCCACCAGGTCGACGATCGAGACGCACGGCACCGGGGCGCGGATCGCCATGCCGTCCAGGCGGCCGTTGAGTTCGGGCAGCACGCGTCCGATGGCGCGGGCCGCACCGGTGGACATCGGCACCAGGTTCTCCGCCCCGGCCCGCCCCTCGCGCAGGTCGTTGCGGATCACGTCCTGGATGCCCTGGCTGTTGGTGTAGGCGTGGACCGTCGTCATGAAGCCGCGGCTCATGCCGAAGGCGCGGTGCATCACGTGGGCCATCGGGGCCAGGCCGTTCGTGGTGCAGGACGCGTTCGAGAGCACCCGGTGGGTGCGGGGATCGTACCGGTGGTGGTTCACGCCCAGCACCAGAGTCAGGTCCTCGTTCCGGGCCGGCGCGCTGATGATGACCGTGGAGGCGCCCCCCTCAAGGTGCGCGCCGGCGCGGGTGCCGTCGGTCAGGCGCCCCGTGCACTCCAGCACCACGCCCACGCCGAAGTCGCCCCACGGGATCTTGGCGGGGTCCGGCTCCGCCAGCGTGTGGATGCGGCGCCCGTCGATGACAAGATCTTCGCCGTCCACGGTGACGCTGCCGGGCCAGGGACCATAGTTACTATCAAACCGGAAGAGATAGGCGAGCTGTTCGGGGGTCGCCAGGTCGTTGACCGCGGCGACCGTGATGCCCGGATGCCGTTGCAGCATGCCGCGCAGACACAGCCTGCCGATGCGTCCGAAGCCGTTGATGCCGACATTCAAGAGCAAGCCCTCCGTAAGCGCACAGCATCGAGTGCAGGTTGGCAGGTGATGGACGCCGCGCCACCGCCTCAAGGGTACGTGGGTGCCGATAGAGCGTCAATAGGGTTCGGCCTAGGGCTCGTTCCCATCTCCGGGCGCGGCCGCGGCCAACGCCTCCTCGCCCGCGGTCGCCCCGCCGTCGGCCTGTGGGGCCCCTTCCCGCAGCCGGGCCTGCTCCTGGCGGTTCAGCCCGACGAAGGCGTAGATGCCGAGCACGATCATCGCGGCCATGACCAGTACGGCCAGATAGATGCCCAATTCAACCCCCCCCGCTACCGGGTCCTGCCTTTATTGTCCGGTGCGCGCGGGGGCTAGGTCAACCTCTGCCTTCGTGCGCGGCCCGGCAGGGAAGCGGCGGTGGCGCGGGAAGGGACCGCATCTGGGCACATCTGGCCCGGAACGGGGAGGTTCGACCGGATGAAGCGATGCCTCAATGCGGTGACCACCGGCCGGCCGGCGGATCTGCGCGCCTGGTTGCAGTTGGCCGGGGCGCACGGCTTTGCCGGGGTGGAGTTCAACGCGGCGGAGTTGGCGCGCCTGGTGCAGGCCGAGGGACTGGAAGCGGCGCGGGAGTTGCAGGCGCAGACCGGAGTGGCGCTGGCGGCCTTCGGGTTGCCGGTCACCTGGCAGGGCGATGCGGACACCTTCCGCGCGGAGTTGGCGCACCTGGACCGCCTGGCGGGGGTGGCGGCCGCCGCCGGGTGCGCGCGCGCGGCGACCTGGGTCCCGCCGGCGGTGGCCCCCGGCGTCAATCCCGCGCTGTGGGCGCTGGAGGTCGTGCGGCGGCTGCGCGCCTGCTGCGAGGTGCTCGGTACGCACGGGGTGCGGCTGGCCATCGAATGGGTCGGCACCCCCACCCTCCGGACGGGCAAAGTGCCGTTCCTGTGGACCGCGGAGCACGCCGTGGCCCTGTGCGACGCCATCGGGCTCCCCAACGCCGGCCTCCTGGTGGACAGCTGGCACTGGTACACGACCGGGGGGTCGCCGGCCGACCTGGAACGCGTGCCGGCCGCCCGCATCGTGCACGTGCATATTAATGATGCGCCGGAGCGCCCCGTCGACGAGCAGTTGGACAATGTGCGCCTGCTACCCGGCGCCAGCGGCGTCATCGACCTGGTCTCCATGCTCCGCACCCTGGAGCGCAAGGGTTACGACGGCTATCTCTCCATCGAGACGTTCTCCCAGGAGATCCCCCGGCTGGGTCCTGAGAAGGCGACCGCCATGGCCGCCAAGGCCTTTTCCGATACGCTGGCGCGCGTGGCGGCAGGATCGGCGCAGGGATCTGGAGGGGGAGCGGGCGAGTGAAGGGGTTGCGGTTCGGCATCATCGGGGCGGGGAGCATCACCCACGGCCACGTTCAACGACTGACCGCGTCCGGGGAGGCCGAGATCATCGCGGTGACCGAGCCCAGCGCGGCGAGTGTGGAGGCATTCCGCCGGGCCACCGGCCTGACGCCGGCCGTCTACGCCGACCACACGGCCATGCTGGCGGCCGAGCATCTGGATGCGGTGCTCATCGGCAGCCCGCACACCGCCCATTTTGCTCAGAGCAGGGACGCGCTGGAGGCGGGGGCCCACGTCCTCAGTGAAAAGCCCCTGGTCTGCAGCGTCGCCGACGCCCGGGCGCTGGATGCGGTGCGGGAGCGCACGGGCCGGGTGCTCATGATCTCCTACCAACGGCACACCGAGCCCAGATACCTGTGGATGAAAGAGCAGATCGCCTCGGGTGCCATCGGGCGGCTCACCTATATCGCCGCGGTCTCCTGCCAGGAATGGCTCACCTTCGCCCGCGGGAGCTGGAGGCAGAACCCGGCCCTGTCTGGCGGCGGCCAGCTCAACGACACGGGCAGCCACTTCGTGGACGTGCTGATCTGGCTGGGCGGACCGGTGGCGGAGGTGACCGCGCTGCAGGACTTCCGGGGCACAGAGGTCGATATCAACTCGGCGGTCAGTTTCCGATACGCCAACGGGGCACTCGGAACCCTGACGGTCATCGGCGACACCCACAGTTGGTGGGAGGACTGGACCATCTCCGGCGAGGGCGGCACCATCTTCTACCGCAACGGCCGCCTCCTCAAGGCCGTCATGGGATCCGGGCTGCGCGAGGTTCCGGAGAGCGAACTGCCGGAGTCCTCGGGCAACGTCGACCGCGCGTTCCTGCGGGCCATCCGGGGGGAGAGCGACGTCCTCGTCCCGGCGAGCATCGGGGTGGGCGTCATCCAATTGACCGAAGCGGCGTGGCGGTCGGCGGCGGCGGGCGGCCAACCGGTACGCGTGGCGGACCTGTAGCGGGGGTCGGCAAAAGGGGGAGAACACGTATGGGCGCGCGCGTGGCGCTGGTGGGAGCGGGCGGGATCGGCGGCTACCATCTTTCGCAGCTGCAGAAGCTCGGAGACGTCGAGGTCGTGGGCGTGTCGGACATCGACCTGCAGCGCGCCCAGGACCTGGCGACCAAGGCTGGCGGGTGCCCGGTGTTCACCGGCCACATCGAGATGTATGACGCCGTGCGGCCCGAGGCGGTGTTCATCGGGATCCCGCCGTTCGCCCACACCGACCAGGAGACGGCGGCCGCCGAACGCGGCATCCACTTCTTCGTCCAGAAGCCCCAAGCCCTGACGATGGACAAGGCCGGCGAGATCCTGGCGGCCGTGGAGCGCGCCGGCATCATCACGGCGGTCGGCTTCCAGGACCGCTATCTGGACGTGGTGGAGGGGGCCAAGGCGGCCCTGGTCGGCCAAAAGCCGGGGCTGGCGATCGGCTCCTGGATGGGCGGCATGCCCGGCGTGCCGTGGTGGCGGGTGCGCAGCCAGTCCGGGGGCCAGGCGGTGGAGCAGACCATCCATATCTTCGACTCCGCACGCTACCTCTTCGGCGAGGCGGACGCGATCCAGGCCACGGCCACCACGGGCATCATCACCGGGGTGCCGAACTACGACGTGGACGACGCCACGGCCATGACGCTCCACTTCAAGAGCGGCGTGGTCTGCACCAT
This sequence comes from Bacillota bacterium, assembly GCA_021846605.1. The sequence continues at coordinate 4,997 of JAJZWQ010000071.1, forward strand.
CCTCTCGGCCTGCTACCTGAAGAAGGGCCCACACTGGAGCGGCCTGGACATCTTCTGCCAGGACGTGCGCATCGAGTACGGCCTCCGTGGCCACCTGCGCGTCAGCGGCGGCGAGGCCCCGCTGGAGATGCGCCACCAGAACGACAACGACTTGGCGTGCGTGCGCACGTTCGTGGACGCGGTGCGGCAGGGCGACCCCTCTCAGATCCGGTCGACCTACGCCGACGGCATGCGCAGCCTGGAACTGCCTCTGGCCGGGCAGCGCTCGATCGAGACGGGCCAGACCATCCGGCTGGGGTGACCGACCGGGACAACGGGGGGATGGGCGTGGGCCGGGCCCAACTCGGGGTGGCGGTGGTGGGGTGCGGGAGCACGGCCCACCGCCGCCACCTGGCCACATGGAGCACGTTGGACGGGTGCCGGCTGGTGGCGGTGGTGTCCCGCGACGCCGACCGGCGCGCGGACGCCGCCCGGACGTACGGCGCGGCGCACGCCGTCGCCGACTGGCGTGACCTGGCGGGGATGCCCGAGGTCGACATCGTCGACATCTGCACGCCGCACCCCACGCACGCCGAGATCGCCTGCGCGCTGGCGGGCGCGGGCAAGCACATCCTCTGCGAAAAGCCCCTGGCGGTCACCCTGGCGGAGGCGCAGGCGATGACCGAGGCCGCCCGCGCCGCGGGGGTGGTGCTGCTCCCCTTCCACAACATGCGCCTTTTGGGCGCCGCGCGGGCGGCGATCGATCTGGTCCGCCAGGGCGCCGTCGGGCGCCCGCTGCTGATCCGCGGCATCATGGCGCACGGCGGCCCCGACGCGCGCGATCCGCGTCGGCAGTGGTTCTTGGAGGCGGCAAGCGGTGGGGGCGCCGTCCTGGACTTGGGGCCCCACCTCTTCGATCTGTGCGCCGTCCTGCTCCCCCAGCCGGCCCGGCGGCTCCGGGCCACCCTCCGCCGGGGCGAGGGCGACGCGGTCGAACGGGACGCCGCCGTGGAGATGGCTTGCGCCGACGGCACGGCCGCGCACCTCCTGCTCTCCTGGTCCTTGGTGGGCGGCCGCGAGACCCAGATCGTCGTCCACGGAACCGAGGGCGCGCTCCGGCTCGGCCTGGCCCAGGAGCCACCCCCCGCGGAGGGGGGATCCCTGGCCCCCCTCGCGCTGTCCCGTGGCGGTCCGGGGGCCGTCGCCGTCCAGTACCCCGCTCCCTCCGCCACCCTGGAACCCTGCGCCCTGATGCTCCAGGCGGTGCGGGGCGGCACGGTGCCGCTCAGCGCGGGCGACGGAGTGTCCGCGATCGCCTGCGTGGAGGCCGTCTACCGTTCCGCCGCGCACGACGGCGCCTGGGTCCCGCTGTAGGGGCGCCTTGCGGGGTCGGCCCCCCGCAGCACACAATGCCCCAGGGGAGGTGGGCGCCATCGCCACCGAATACAGCTTCGATGTGGTCAGCCGGGTGGACATGGCCGAGGTGGGCAACGCCGTCCAGCAGGTCGCCAAGGAGATCTCCACGCGCTTCGACCTGCAGGGCACGCGCGCGGCCGTGCAGCTGGACGCCAAGCAGGGCGCCATCACCCTGACGGCGGAGGACGAGCAGCAGATGCGCAACCTGCTGGACTTGCTCCAGCAGCGGTTGGCCAAGCGCGGCGTGTCCCTCAAGGCACTGGAGGTCGGGTCGAGCGAGCCCGCCGCCGGGGGCACCCTGCGCCGCACCGTGACCCTGCGCCAGGGGATCCCCGCCGACAAGGGCAAGGAGATGGCCCGGATCCTGCGCGACAACAAGATGAAGGTGACGGCGCAGATCCAGGGCGACCAGTTGCGCGTGGCGGGATCCAAGAAGGACGACCTCCAGGCGGCGATCACTCTGCTCAAACAGCGGGACTTCGGGATGGACCTGCAGTTCGTCAATTACCGATAGCCCGGCACGGTCAGCCTGAACCCGCCCCGGCCGCGGAGGCGGGTTCGCCATACGACGGCGGCAGCCCGAGCAGGGACCGGGCCGCCGTCAACAGTGCGCGATCGGGATCGGCCAGCACCGGTTGGGCGCCCGGGGTGCCGAAGGACACGGTCGGCTGGCCGCAAGCGGACCCTTCGCGCAACTGGTACGACCTGCCCCCGGCGTAGGAGAAGCGGAGCGTGATCTGCCAGGGGCGGGCCCCCGGCGGACAGGTCGTGATGGCGGCAGGGAAACGGGGCAGGCCGTTCACCAGCGCGACCAACCGCGCCACGCTGGCCGCGGCCGTCAACAGGACGGTGCGCCCCCCGCCGACAAGGCTCACGGCGCGCGCACCCGGGGGCAGGGTCTCATCGGCGGGCCGCGGTGGCGCATACATCGTCTGGGCGTCATAGCGGACCAGGGTCCGCCGCCCGACCGCCACCACACTGGCGGCGACCACGGGCACGGCACCCCCGCCCGGCACCACGGTGAACTCGACCCCGTGGGCGGACCCGGCGTCCCCCGCCGCGGTGCCGGCCATGGGATAGCGTTCGCCGATCCGCGTTTGGACCCACCGGAGGACCTGCGGCGCCGGCGCCGGCACCGACCAGGCCCGATACAGGTCCACCACGTCGGCGGAAAGGGGCGGTCCCCACATCGGAGCCACCGCGACCCCCGCCGGCCGCGGGACCGGTTGTCCGTCCCCGTTCAGCAGGGCGGGCCAGACGGCGTAGGGAGCGGCCGTGATGGCGCGCGCCCCGGGATACGCGGGCAGCGATTCCAACAGAGACACCGCGGCGGCCCGCGCGGCGGCCTCCGTGCGATACCAGGGTTCGCCGGGGATCAGGGCGGCCACGGCCGCGGAGGGATCGGGTCGGGTCGCGGGGGCAGGCTGGCCGGTCGCCCCGCAGCCCGCAAGCAGGACCGCGCAGAGGGATGCCGTCAGGACCACGGAACGGAGGGCCGCCAGCTCGCGCAACCGCACCCACCTCCCCCTTCCGCCGCATCGCAAAACCCGCGGTCCCCCCGGTGTCCACCGCTGGGGCCGCGCGCCGACGCTCCCGGCGCGCGGCGTTCACACCTGACCGATCACCGGGCTGGGTGCCCCCTGGTCCCCGCGCACCCCGTTCAGGATCAGCGTGAAGTCGATGGCCATGCAGGCCCCGAAACAGGAGGGCCGTACCCCCTCGGGTTGGGGCGCCCCCGCGGAGTCTACCGAGTAGTACTCGGAGAAGGTGCCGGCACGGACCACATCGCGCACGCAGGCCTGGGCCAGCGCGATGGCCAGGTCGTGTTGGCCGCGGTCCAGCAACCCATACACCAGAAGGCTCATCTCGGGATACTTGGGGTAGCGCAGGCCCCCGAACGGCAGGGACGGATCGAACGTCGCCCGGATCTGGCCCAGGACCCCCTGCAGTCGGCTCCCCGACAACAGGTCCACGGCCACCGTGGACAGGGCCCAGGTGCTGTTGCCCGCCTGCCGCGTGCCCCCCTGATAGTATTGGTAGGGTCCGCTGCCGTCCGCTGCCCAGAACCAGCGCAGGGCGTCCTGGTACACCGCCTGCCGGCGCTGGTTCCAAGCATCCTCCTCCGACCGGTCACCCAGGGCAGAGGCGATCCGCGCCGCAAACGTCTGGTCCCAGAGCAGCGAGGCCACGAAGTCGAGGTCGCGCAGGGGCCCGCCGGTTTCGGCTGTGGTGCCATACACCCAGTAGGGTGCCGCCTGCTTCCACAGCAGGAGCCGGCGGAGGGCCGGATACAGGGCGCGCAGGCGCTGGCGATCCCCCGTCCGGCTGTACAGGATCCAGGCGGTCTGGGCAAAGCGCGTGGGCAGGCCCTCGCCGGGGAGGACTCCGTCGGATTGGACCAGGGATAGTTCCCCGGCGAGGGCGTCCCAGCCGAACCCGGGGTCGTACCAGGCGTACTGCTGCAGGCCGAGGATGCTGTCCCAGGCCGAACTCGGTCCGGCAGGATACGCCCCGTCGTTCCACAGGGACGGCTTGCTCGCAGGCATCTGGGGGTATGGATACCGGCTGGCCCCGGCCTGCGGCCCCATGGTGCTCTCCTGCAGGAAGGCCCAGGCGCCGTAATAGCTGGCCCGCAACTGCGCCGGCGTCACCCCCAGCGCGGGCACCAGGGTCAGCGCAAAGGTCTCCGGGTGGGGCACGCGCTGCAGGGCCGGCGCGCTGCCCCCCGCTCCCCCGCGCAGGGCCTGCGCCGCCCGCTGCTCCGCGGTCCCCGGCGGCTCCGCCTCCAGGGCCAACCCGATCCCGACGCTCAGCGACCCGCCGCCGCCGACAGGCGGCAGGCGCAGGCCCCACACGCTGCCGCTGGCATCCCCTGCCGTACCAGCCAGGGCCGCGCTCATCAGGGCCGGGACACTGCCCGCCCACCCCTGCCACGTCGCCGCGGGGTCGGTCCGCACCGCGAAGCGGAGGCCCGGCCCCTGCCCGCCGACCGTATGGTCGGAGGCCAGCGTGACGGCCATCTGGCTGGCCACCCAGTCGGGGTTGACCGCCTGCCCCGCCTGATCGCCCTGCCAGGCCAGGGCGCCGACATCCCCCGCCACCAAGAGGGTCACCCCGGCAAACGCCCCCTGCACCTGGAAGGTGCGCAGGAGGGACGCCGTGCCGATGAAGCGGTCGGTGTACTGGATGGCGGCCCCGCTGGCAAGGGTGCCCGTCCCGGACAGCGCGTCCGGGCTCCAGGTCGTCTGGAGATCGGCCGCCGCGCCCGCCGAGGAGAGTGAGAGGAACTCCAGGGCGGTGAGGGTGATCGGCTTGCCGACGCCGACCGCCCAGAGCTTGACCAGGAAGGTGCGCGTTCCAGTCCAGCCGGTGCGGCGGCGCAGATCGGCCTGGAAGGTCCCCGTCTGCTGGGTGCCGCCGCCGCCGAGGACCTCCGTGTCCACCGGCACCGATCCGGGGTTCACCTTCAGGCTCCAGGCGCCCGTGGCCGAGGGCACGGTGACCTGCACCAGCGGGTAGGCGTCCAGGTCGACGGTGATCGGCGTCTGGATGTCGCCCCAGGGCACACCCGCCGCTCCCGTGGCGGCGACGACCAGGCCGCCGTCCCCGGAGCGGACGTCGACGCCGCTTGCCGTCCACCCGGCCGGACTGGACACATCGGTCCGTACGCCCACGCTCGGCGCCCCGGCCGCCACCACCTCGCGCAGGCTGACCACCTCGGGCACGTAGACGGCGCGCTGCGGCTGGGTGCCCGCGGCCGGGACGAACATCCCCAACCCCGCGGTGAAGGTGGCGGGCAGAGCGCCGCTGCCGCCGGCGGCACCGATGGGCTCGGGGCCCAGGGTCACCCAGCCGCCCGGGGGGCACAGCCAGCGGTGTTGGTCCGGTCCTGTCTGGGCCAGCCCGGCGATGTCGACCGCCTGGGAACCCGTGCGCACCGTGGAGCCAGCCGGCATGCGGCTATCGAGGGCGGCGACGCCGGGGAGGGGCGCGCACGCGGACAGGCCCAGTCCCCCCAGGGCCAGACCCGAAGCCCCCAGCCCCGCGCGCACCAGGGAGCGGCGCGTGATGCCGGACAAGCGCAGGGCCCCCTTTCCCGCGGGATCAACGGCCGCGAGGCCGATCAGGGCAGGCATACGCGGCCGGCGCGTGGATGCCTGCCAGCCCCTGCCGTTGGAACGGGCCTCCGCCCCCAGTGGGTCGCCGCGCGCCTGGGCGGGACGCCCACGCTTCCCCCTGGAGACGCATGTCCGGGGCCGGAGGCCCTCAACTTTTGCGCGCCTCCCGACGATAAGAGAAATGGATTTCTATCCCGATGCGTTGGGGAGCACGCCGGTGCGCACTGCCGACGTCCGGGGCACGGTGGGACTATGGGTCGGAGACGGCATCACGGACGCCCTCGGCCGGGTGTTGGTGCCTGCCGGGACCCGGATGTCGGCCGGACTGTGTCAGGCCTTGGTTCGTCGCGGCTACATGCAGATCTATGCGCTCGACGGGATCGCCGACGATGTGGCGCCGAACGACGCCCTCCGGCCGCAGACGCGCGCTCTGGCGCTCTGGACGGTCCCCTGCTGTCATCTGGACATGGGCCGCCAGCCGCACCCGCTGGAGGCCATCCGCCGCACCGTGGACGAGGTCCTGTACGACCTCTTGGCGGCGGGCGGGGCCAGCAGAGAGTTCGCCTCGCCGCAGGGCGCCAGCGAACCCACCGACCTACACTCCCTCAACGTCTGCGTCTACTCCCTGGTGATCGGCCAGGCCAGGGGGGTCCACGGGGAGGAGATGCGCGCGCTGAACACAGGGGCGTTGCTGCACGACATCGGCAAGGTGCTGTGCGCTGAAGTCTGCGACAAGCCGGGCTCGCTCACCGCCAACGAGTGGATTCGCGTCCGCCAGCACCCTGTGGACGGGTTCGAGATGCTGCGTCGGTACCGCGCACTGCTCCTCGTCGTCGCCCACATCGCCTTGGTTCGCGTCCTGGGTCGCGCCGATCAGGTGTACAGCGACCAGGAGGAGGGCCCCGCCAGCGGCGACCATGCGCTCCGCCAGGTATTGAACCGATGGCCGCGATGGCAGGAAGCGGCATTCGCGGCCTGATCCCTGCCGCTCTGTGCATAACCGGTGGATATCCTGCGGGTCGCGGAGCCACCTGCCGTGCTCGCCGCGGCCGGCGGAATCCCGCTGTGCTTTGTCGCAGAGGGCCTTGCGCACGATACGCCTCCCTGCGCCCGCGTGGCGGGCTATCCCCAGGGCGGTGTGGATAGCCTCTGGATATCTCCATCCGGCGCACGGGACCGCCGAATATGGGCGGTCGCGCCCGACGGCGCGTCGCCCCGTTCCGGATCCTGTCACACAACGCGAAAGCGCCGCCTGTTCCCGGGGGAGCGGGCGGCGCTTCCAAAATTATGGTACCGGTACCGGGATTCGAACCCGGGTTTCCGCCGTGAGAGGGCGGCGTCCTAGGCCTCTAGACGATACCGGCCCAAGGGTGACTCCGGACGGATGGCTGGGGGAGGAGGATTCGAACCTCCGTACCGAGATCCAGAGTCTCGTGTCCTACCGCTGGACGATCCCCCAATCCCTGCAGCGCGAGCGCGATTGTATCACGGGGTCGCTGGTGGCGCAACGGCGGCAACGCTGCATTCGGTCAAGGCGACGACCAGCGTTCGGCGGCCACCCGCAGGCGACGCGCGCACTCCTCCCGGCCGAGCAGGGCCGCCAGGGCAAAGAGGCTGGGCCCCACCGTGCGCCCGCTCAGGGCCAGGCGGGTGGGGTGGATGAGCGCACCGGCCTTGATCCCCCGCTCGGAGGCCATCCCCCGGTAGAGCGCCTCCATCTCCGCCTCGCCGAAGCTGGGCAGGTCCATCAGGGCGTCCGCGGCCGCGCGCAGGAGGCCGACCGTCTCCGCGCTAGCCCACCTGCGCTCACCATCGGGGTCCAGGGTCTGGGGCGCGTTGTAGAAGTAGCCGATCGCCTCGGGGAGTTCGGCGAGGGTCTGCACGCGTTCCTGGACCAGGGCCACGGCCTGCTCCACCGCCACCCCGCCCCCGCCGGCGGACGGCAATCCCGCGGAGGCCAGCCACGGCCGCGCGCGCGCCACCAACTGTGCCGGGGACAGGCGCCGCAGATGCTGGGCGTTCATCCAGCGGAGCTTGTCCATGTCGTAGACGGCCGCCGAACTCCCGACGCGGTCCAGATCGAAGGCGGACACCAGGTCGGGCAGGTCCAGGATCTCGGTCCCGTCTGGAGGGGACCACCCGAGCAGCACGCAGTAGTTGACGACGGCCTCGGGAAGGAAGCCCAGGGCACGGAACTCCTCCACGGCCACGGCGCCATGGCGCTTGCTCAGCTTGCTGCGATCGGCGGCCAGGATCATGGGGAGGTGACCGAACCGTGGAGGCGTCTCCCCCAGGGCCTGATACACGAAGAGTTGCTTGGGCGTGTTGGCCAGGTGCTCATCGGCGCGCAGCACGTGGGTGATGCCCATCGCGCTGTCGTCCACCGCCACCGCAAAGTTGTAGGTGGGCACGCCGTCGGACCGGGCGATCACGAAGTCGTCCAGCGTGGAGTGCGCGAACCGCACCGGACCACGCACCAGATCGTCCACGACCGTCTCGCCCTCGGAGGGCACCCGCAGGCGCCACGCGGGGCGGAGCCCCTGGGCCTCCAGCGCGGCGCGCTCCTCGGGGGATAGCCGCGCGCACTTCCCGTCGTAGCGGGGGGGGCGGCCCTCCGCGCGGGCCTGTTCTCGGCGCTGCGCCAGTTCCTCCGGAGTGCAGTAGCAGGGGTAGGCGGCGCCAGCGGCAATGACACGGGTGAGCGCTTCCCGGTAAATCAGGATCCGTTCCATCTGGGTGTACGGCCCGGACGGGCCCCCGACCTCAGGTCCCTCGTCCCAGTCGATGCCGAGCCAGCGCAGAATGACGGTGAGCGCCTCCGCGTGCTCTGTGGTTGAGCGGCTCTGATCGGTGTCCTCGATGCGCACGATGAACGCGCCGCCATGGTGGCGCGCAAACAGCCAGTTGAACAGCGCCGTGTGCGCCGAGCCCATGTGGAGCGTACCAGACGGGCTCGGGGAGAAACGGACGCGGACGGACATACCCAACCTCCTACGCCCCTTGGCCGGCAAGCGCAGGCGCAGGGTCAAGATAACAGAGGGGGCGCGGCAGGGTCAATGTAACGGGATCTCCAGTTCCGGAACCTGGCGGACGCCGTGGAGCCGGGCCACCCGCGCAACGTACAGGTACCGTTGCTCGGCGGCGCACAACAGGTGCACGGCCCGCTCCACCAACTCGGGTTCTGCGACGCTATTGAAGTAGCCCAGCGCCTGCAGGCATTCTTGCCGGGCGTCGCGCACGGCGTCCAGAAAGTCCTCGGACCCAGGACGCGCTGGCGCCGCGCGCTCGCGGGACTGCAAGCGGGTGCGGCCACGGCTGTGGCGCAGTGTTTGGGACAACGGCCCCGCCTCCCCGACCGGTCGGGCGGTAGAACCCACCCCCACCCTGTCCCCAGTTTCCTCCCGCGGGGGCGCGAGGCGTGTCGGTGTCCGTCGGTGACCGCCCCCAGAACGTGCGTTCCAGCGGCTGCGCCTGGCAGAACGCCCCCCGGCAGGGTAGTCTGTAGCCGACGCAGGGGGTGGGATCGCTGGCCGGATACAGCGCACTCTACCGGACATACCGTCCGCGCCGTCTGGCCGACATCGTCGGTCAGGCGCACATCACCCGCACGCTGGCCAACGCCATCCGCCAGGAGCATGTGGCCCACGCCTACCTGTTCTGCGGGCCGCGCGGCACGGGGAAGACATCGACGGCCCGCATCCTGGCCGCCGCGCTCAACTGCGACGATCCGCGGAACGGCGACGCCTGCGGCAAGTGCGTGCGTTGCCGCGAGGTGGCAGAGGACCGGATGGTGGATGTGCGCGAGATCGATGCGGCCAGTCACCGCCAAGTCGAGGACATGCGGGCTCTGCGGGAGACCGTGGGCTACGCCCCGGCGGCGGGCCGGTACAAGGTGTACATCCTCGACGAGGTGCACATGCTGACGGAGGCCTCCTGGAACACCCTGCTGAAAACCCTGGAGGAGCCGCCGCCGGCGACCGTCTTCGTGCTGTGCACCACCGACCCGCGCAAGGTGCTGAGCACCGTGGTCTCTCGCTGCCAGCGCTTCGATTTCCACCGCTACTCCACCGACGAGATCTCCGGGCATCTGGCAGCGGTCTGCGCGCGGGAGGGCATCCAGACCGAGCCGGGGGCCCTGGAGGCCATCGCGCGCCGGGTGGATGGCGGCATGCGGGACGCACTCTCCGTCCTCGATCAGGCCGCCGCCTTCACCGGCACGGACGGTCTCACCGCCGACGCGGTGGCCCGACTTCTGGGCGCGGCCGACGACGAGACGGCGGCGCGCCTGCTGACCGCCTCCCGCCGGGGCGATGCCCGCACGGTCTTCGAACTCACGGACGCCTTGTATGCGGAGGGCAAGGACATGGCCCAGGTCGTACGCGACCTGCTGGCGGTGCTGCGCCAGGACCTGGCCGCGGCCCTCCAGGGTCGCGGGGACCGGGCGGCCGTGTCCTGGCACCTGCGGGCCCTGCAAACCCTGGCCGACGCCGAGGGGTACATGCGCTGGTCGCCGCAGGCGCAGGTGGTCCTGGAGGTGGCCCTCCTGCGCCTGGCGCCCGACAGCACTCAGGTTCCGAGCGCGCCGGAAGCGGCCCCCACCAGGACGGCCGAGCTCCCGGCGGGCGCGGACGGGGGTGCCGGACAGGCACCCCCCGCACCGGCGGAGCGGCCCTCCGCGGCCCGCGCCGGCAGCGGGGGCCCGGATTGGGCCCAGGTGCTGGAGCATGTGCGGGGGCTGAACATCCCCGCCCATGCGCTGTTGGCCACCGCGACCTCGGCAGGCGTCCGCGATGGAAAGCTGCGCGTGGTGTTCGCCTCCAAGGGGCAGGCCGAGACGGCCCAGGGCAAGAAGACGTGGGTGGAGCGGGCGTGGGCGGCCCTGGGCGGGCCGCCGGTACAGGTCGAGATCGTGACGGAGA
>JAJZWQ010000072.1 GCA_021846605.1 Bacillota bacterium
CACTGGCCAACAGCCAGCACCCCCCCCAGTGGGCAGGCCCACCGACCACACGCTCTCTGAATAGCGCTTTCTGGAAAGCCTGCCGGGATACGTGGTGACCGGCAACCTATCCCGGCCGCTGGCGGTCAGCGGCCGGCGCCTCCTGAACCCGGGCGGGGCCTGGCTGGGGGGCTGTAGGGCGTTCCGCTCCTCCCGACCCTCCGCATCCTCCGTCCCGCCCCCGCCATGTTCGGCCGTCCTCCGTCCGCCTGCGCGCGGGACGCCGGCCTTTTTTGTTCCCCGCGCAGGCGCGCGTCTGCCGTCGGCACGGGGGGAAGAGGCGCGGCTTGTCCCGGAACGGAGGCGGTCCCCGCTCCATGCGGGCGAGCGGTGGCAGGGGCTGTCGGACGGGTTGTCCCCCGCCAGGCAGGGGACCCAGGTTCGGGGTGGCGAAGCCAGGCCGCGCCGGGGGGTGACCTTGTGGGCCTCTGCATCGTGCATGCCGCCGACCTGCACCTGGACACGCCCTTTTCCGGGATCGGCCGCGTCGCGCCCGAGGTGGCGCAGGCGCTGCAGGACGCCTCGCTTGCGGCCTGGGACGCCCTCGTGCGCCTGACGCTGGATGAGGGCGCCGATGTGCTACTCCTGGCCGGGGACATCTACGACGGCGAGGAGCGGGGGCTGCGCGCGCAACTCCGCGTGCTCAGTGGTCTTGGGCGCCTCAGCGCCGCCGGCGTGCGGACCTTCATCGTCCACGGCAACCACGATCCGCTGGACGGGCGCTGGTCGGCCGTGCGCCGCTGGCCCGAGGGGGTCCACATCTTCGGATCGGAACGCGTCGAGCGCATCCCCCTGGGGGAGGTGGGAGGGATCTCCGGCATCAGCTATGCCCAGCGCGAGGAGACGCGCGACCTGGCCAGCCTGTTCCGGCGCGAGGCCGGTGGGGGCTTGGAGATCGGCCTTTTGCACTGCAGCGTCGACGGCGATCCCGCCCATCCCGCCTACGCGCCGACCACGCGCGAGGAGCTTCTGGCCCTCGACCTGGACTACTGGGCGCTCGGGCACGTGCACGCCCGCCGGGAGGTTCACGCGGGTCGTCCCTGGATCGAGTACCCCGGGAACCTGCAGGGACGCAGTCCGGCGCCGGGCGAACGGGGGCCGAAGGGCGCCCTGGTGGTCCGAGGCGACCCGCGGACGGGTGTGTTGGAGCCCCCCCGCTTCGTCCCGGTAGATTGCGTGCGCTTCATCGTGTTGGAGGTGGATGTCTCCGCAGCGGCGGACGTGCCGGCCGTCCTCAACCTGGTGGGAGAGGCGGCGCGCGCTGCCCGGGACGCGCATGCCGGGCGGGGCATGGTAATCCGGCTGGTGCTGGGCGGCAGCGGGGCCGTCGGCGCCGAGTTGCGGGCGACCGGCACCGCCGAACTCCTGCGCCAGCTGCGGGAGGAGGCGGTCGGGCTGGAGCCCTTCCTGTGGTGGGACCAGGTGCGGGTCGATGTCGCTGGCGGTTGGCGCCGCGACGAGCTGTTGGGCCGAGGTGACTTCGTGGCCGAGTTGCTCGGGCAGGTGGACCAACTCGCCCTGGACCCCGTCGCCTTCGTGCGCGAGGCCGCGCGCCTGGCCCCCGCGATCGCTAGGCGGGCGCAACTGGGTGAGTTGGACGGGGAAGCGGCGGCCGCCCTGCTGGCTGCCGCGGAGGATCGCTGCCTGGAACTGCTGCTGCCGGCCGGGGGGGATGGCCTGTGATCGTCCGTGGCTGGCACGTTGAGGGGTTCGGCGTGCTGCACGACTTCGCCGTGCGCGACCTCGGGCCGGGCCTGACCGTCGTGGCCGGGCCCAACGAGGCCGGCAAATCGACCCTTTTGGCATTTCTGCGCTTTTGCCTGTTCGGCCCGCCACGCGCCCGCGACGCGCGCCATGCCCCCCTGCGCGGCGGCCGCCATGGCGGGCGCCTCATCGTGGCTGAGAGCGGGCGGGAAGGGGTCTGGACGATCGCGCGCTACGCCGACCGCCGCACGCCCGCCGTCCTGGCGCCGAACGGTTCGGCTGCGGATGCGGGCGAGTTGGGCCGACTTTTGGGCGGCGCCGATGTCGACGTGTTCTCCGCCGTGTTCGCCTTCGGGTTGCATGAACTCTCCCAGCTCGAGACCCTCACGAACGAGGGGGTCCGGGATCAGATCTTCTCCGCCGGGATCACGGGGGCGGGTGCGGATGTGCGCCAGGCGCTGCAACGCCTGGAAACCGAGGCGCAAGCCCTCCTGCGTCCGCGGGGCCGGTCCCGCGTGCAGGAAGTGCTGGGGCGGTGGGAGCACAACGCTCGGGCGATGGCGGCCGCACGGGAGGCGGCCGCCCAGTACCCTGAATTGGTCGAGCGCGAGCAGCAGGAGCGGGCGCGCGTGACCGAACTCGGCGAGGGGCTCCAGTCGCTGCGCCGTCGCGAGCGGTACCTGCGCCGCCTGTTGGACGTGTGGCCGACCTGGCAACGCGCACAGACGGCGCGCGCCCGCCAGGAGGGGCTGCCCGACCCCGGACCCTTCCCGACCGAGGGGTTGGCGCGGCTGGATGCCCTTCTGGGCAACCGGCAACAGGCCCGACGCACCGTGCTGCGCCTGCGCGGCGAAAGCGAAGAGCTGGCGGCGCGCCCCAAGCTCTCCGAGGCGGTGGCGCTGGCGGTAACGACGTTGGCGCAGCAGGCCGCCCTCCAGCGCCAACGGCTCGAGGACCTGCCGCAACAGGACGCCGAGCTCCGCCAGTTGCGCATCCGCCAGGCGGCCGCGCTGGCAGCGGTCGGTTCGGATTGGACGGAGACGCGCCTGGCCGCGACGGACGCCTCGGTGGCGACCCTCGAGGGGTTGGCGGACTGGGGCGACCGTCTGCGGCAGGCCGCTGAAGACCTGCGTGCCGCCGAAGGCCTGGCGGAGGCGGCGGCCGTCAACGTGGCGTCGACGCGCGAGGGCCTGGCGGTGCTGGAAGTGCCCTTTCCGTCGCTGGCTGCCTGGGAGCAGGCTGGGGCGGGGTTGGAGGGCCGCCTGGCGCACGCGCGCGCCGGCGTTTGGCTGCTGGCAACCGGGGCGCTCTTCGGCGTCGCCGCCCTGAGCCTCTTCGCCCTTGGGCACCCACTTGCGGCGGGCCTGGGCGCGGCGGCAGCGGTTGGGCTGTGGGTGTGGGGACGCGGGGGCCTGGGGGTGCGGGCGGCGGAACTCCAGATGGCCCAATGGCGGCGCCGGGAGGGCGCGGTGCGGGAGCGCGATGCGCTGCAACGCCAGCTGGTGATCCAGGAGCGCACCCTGCGGGAACGCGAGGACCTGGCCCGCCGTACCGCCGCCGCGCGGGAGCACCTGGAGCACGCGTGGGTGGAGTCCTGCAGGGCGGCCGGCATGCCGGCCGCCCTCCGGCCGGATGGTGTGCGCGCCTTCGTCCAAGCGTTGCAACGCGCCCGGGAACTGGACGCCGCCGTCCGGGCGGCCAGCGCCCGGCGGCTGGCGACGGAAAAGGCGATCGGCTCCTGGGAGGTGCGCGCTCGCTCGGCCGCGCGCATGGCGGCGGCGCCGCCGGAGACGGGCGCGGCCCTGGTGGCCTGGGTCGTGGAGGCCGAGGCGCGGGTGCGCCGTGAACGCGAAGAGGCGTTGCGCACCGAGCAGGTGGCGGCACGCGTCGCTGAGGCCGAATTAGCGTTGGCAGACCTGGATGCGCAGTGGGGGGCCCTTTTGGCCGCCGCCGGTCTGGAGGGATCCGCCGACGGCGACCGTGAACCCGAGGAGGCCGAGCTGTTTCGCGCGCAGGGCGCGCGCTGGGATGAGTATCAGCAGGCGTGCCGGGTGCGGGCGGTCGCCGAGGAGCAGTTGGCGGTCGCCTTGGGGGAGGGGGCCGCCGCCGATGCCCTCCAGGCCGACCTGCAGCAGGGCGAGATCGCGGAGTGGCGGGCCGATCTCGAGGGTGTGTACCAGGAAATCGAGCGTGTGGAGCAGGCGCAACTCGCCGCCGCGCGAGCCGAGCGCCAGGCCGAACTCGAGCGCGAGGCCCTGGAAAGCGCGGAAGACATCGCCCGGCTGGCGGCTGAGGCCGAACAGTTGCGGGCCGAACTGACCGCCGCCCTGTGGGAGTATCGCGGCAACCAGATCAGCCAGGCGCTGCTGCGCAAGACGCTGGCCGAATTTATGGCGTCGCGCCAGCCCGATGTGCTGCGCGTGGCCTCCGGGGCGTTGGCGGGGATCACCGCGGGCCGCTACGCCCGCGTGGTGCAGGGTGAACAGGGCGAGAATCTGGCGGTGCTCGACGGCTCAGGGCGGCGGGTCGAGCCCCAGGCCTTGAGCCGCGGGACGCAGGAGCAGCTGTACCTGGCCCTGCGGCTGGGCCTGGCCGCGTCGTTCGCGCGGCGCGCGGCCGCTCTGCCCCTGATCATGGACGATGTCCTGGTGAACTTCGACCCCGAGCGCGCCAGCCAGACCGCGCGTTTCCTGGCGGCCTTCGCCCGCGGCCACGCCGGCCCGGAGCAGGGACAGGTGCTCGTGTTCACCTGCCACCCGGAGACCGTTTTCTGCCTGCGGGACGCCGATCCGGACTGCCGGGTGGTCGAGATGCCGGGCCTGTGGAAGGGGGCAGACCGCGAGGCGGCTGCCGCTCGCGAGGGCGGCGTCTCGCGACGCCGCAGGCGCGCATCACCCTGACGCCTTGCGCCGCTTGCCTTGAGTGCATATCCGAGTGTTCCGCTCAGCTTTTGACACGCCCTCTGCCCGCGCCTATAATGACGCCGCGTGGCCACCGCCGGGTCCGGTTTCGGGCCGGGGCGGTCGGCGCGTGCGCGGACATGACTGGGGGCGGGGCGATTGGCCGACGGAGTCGCACTGGAGATCGAAGATTTGCAGGTGGCCGTGGAGGGCAAGCAGATCCTGCGCGGCGTGGACCTGCGTGTGGGGCCGTGCGAGGTACATGCCGTCATGGGACCCAACGGTTCGGGCAAGAGCACCATGGCGAACACGCTGGCGGGCCACCCGCGTTATGAGGTGCTGGGTGGGCGCGTGCGCCTGGGGGGCCAGGACATCCTGGAGATGAGTCCTGACGAGCGGTCGCGCGCGGGCCTCTTCCTGGCCTTCCAGAACCCCGTCGAGGTGCCCGGCGTGACCGTGGCCAACTTCATCCATACGGCGCTCAAGGTGCGCGGCCGCGAAATGCCGTTTCTGGCGTTCCGCAAGCTGCTTTTGGAGAAGATCAAGCTTTTGGATTGGGATGAAGGGGTGGCGCGGCGCTATCTCAACGAGGGCTTCTCCGGTGGCGAGCGCAAGCGCAATGAGATCCTGCAGATGGCCATGCTGGAGCCGAAGGTCGCCATCATGGACGAGACGGACTCGGGCCTGGATATCGACAGCATCCAGATCGTCAGCCGCGGCGTGAATTCTCTGCGGGAGAACGGTCTGGGCATCCTGGTCATCACCCACTATGAGCGCATCCTCCGCTACATCCAGCCGCAGTTCGTGCATGTGATGTACTCCGGCCGCATCGTGCGCAGCGGCGGGCCCGAGCTCGTGCAGAAGATCGAGGCCGAGGGGTACGACTGGATCCGCGAGGAAGTTCCCGCCGCCGGATCGGGGGGGGACTGAGCGTGGCTGCCGCAACGACCCAGATGGCCCGATGGATCGACGCGCTGGCCGAGCCGGAGTGGCTTTTGGACCTGCGGCGGCGGGCGGACGCCCTAGAGGCGGCGACGCCGCTGCCGCGCTGGGACCGCACGGATATCTCCGGGCTGGACCTGGACGCGTTTGGCGCACCCGCGGGCACGGTAGAAGTCCGGGTGCCGGAGTCCGCCCGGGCGGCTGGCGTCATTGCCGGCCCGCTGGCCGAAGTCGCGGCGCAGCACCCCGAGCTGGTGCGGATGCACCTGGGACGCGTCGTCGAGGCCGCCTGCGGCAAGTTCGAGGCGCGCAACGCCGCCGCCCACCAGGGCTGCTTTGTCTACGTGCCGGCCCGCCGTGAACTGGCCGAACCGATCGAGATCGCCTACCGCCTGCCGGAGGCGGGCGCAGGACAGTTCCACCCCCGGACGCTGGTCGTGGTCGGGGAGGGCGCCCGCGCGCAGGTGTGGCAGCAGGGCGCCGGGGGGCCGGGCGCCGACGGGCGCCAGAGCCTTCTGACCGAGGTGGTTGAGGCGGTGGTGGGCGACCGCGCCCAGCTCCAATTCACCGAGGTGCAGGCCTGGGGCGAGGGCGTCACCAATGTGGCGGCGCGTGGGGCCGATGTGGGCGCCGACGCGCGCGTCGAGTGGCTGCTCGGGGAGTTGGGAGGGGGCCTGACGCGCAGCGGCACGCGCACCCACCTGCGCGGCGCCGGCGGGGAGGCGCTCTCGCTGGCGCTCTTCTTCCCCTCGGCCCACCAGCACATGGACATCCTGGCCACGCTGGTCCATGACGGGCGCCGCACCGACGGCCTGATGCTGGCCCGCGGGGTGCTGTCTGGATGGGGGCGGGCGATCTACCGTGGCACCTCCGACATCCATCGCGGGGCGCGCGGCTGCAACTCGCAACAGAAGGAGAAGGCGCTGCACCTGAGCGCGCACGCGCGCAGCGACGCCATCCCCGCGCTCTACATCCAGGAGAACGAGGTCCAGGCCGGGCATGCGGCGACCACCGGGAAGGTGGACGACGAGCAGATGTTCTACCTGAGGAGCCGGGGCCTGCCTCGCCGCGAGGCTGAGCGCCTCGTCGTGCACGGGTTCTTCGCGCCCCTGCTTGAGCGCGTCCCGCTGGAGGCGGCGCGCGAGACGCTGCGCGCGCGAATTGATGAGAAGATCGGTGGCGGAGACCGGTCGCCCAAGGCCGGAGGGAGGTGAGCGCCGTGCCTGAGATTGGCGTGGTGCAGGCGGCCGGTGCCGCCCTGGACCCGGTTGCGGTGCGCCGCGACTTCCCGATCCTGGCCCGCAGCGTGCATGGGCGGCCGCTGGTCTACCTGGACAACGCCGCCACCACGCAGAAGCCGGAGGTCGTGATCGCGGCCGAAGCGGACGTCTACCGGCGCTATAACGCGAACGTCCACCGGGCTATCCACACGCTCGGCGAGGAGGCCACCCGGGCCTATGAGGACGCGCGCGCCACGCTGGCCGCGTTCATCGGCGCGCCCGATGCCCGGGGCCTGGTCTTCGTGCGCAACGCCACCGAGGCGCTGAACCTGGTGGCGTGGGCCTGGGGGCGCCGCCGCCTGGTGCCCGGCGACGAAATCCTCCTGACGCCTATGGAGCATCACAGCAATCTCGTGCCCTGGCAGTTGGTCGCCGCCGAGACGGGCGCGCGCCTGCGCTTCCTGCCGTTGACCCCCGAGGGCGCCCTGGACCTGGCGGCCATTTCGGCCGGGGGGTTCTTCGGGGCCCGGACCCGGGTCCTGGCGTTCACCCAGGCCGGCAACGTCCTGGGCACCCTGACCCCGGCGCGGGAACTCTGCGCCATGGCGCGCGCGGTGGGCGCCATCAGCGTGGTGGACGCGGCGCAGTCCGTGCCGCACCTGGCTGTCGACGTGACCGAACTGGGTTGCGACTTTCTGGCGTTTTCTGGCCATAAGATGTATGGGCCGTTGGGTATTGGCGTGCTCTGGGGCCGGCCGGAACTGCTGGAAAAGACCGAGCCGTTTATGGGCGGTGGGGAGATGATTCTGCGGGTGGAGTTGGAGTGCTCCACCTGGAATGAGATCCCCTATAAATTCGAGGCGGGCACGCCCAACGTGGCCGGCGCGGTCGGGCTGGCGGCGGCCTGCGGTTACTTGCGGGGGCTGGGCATGGCTGCCGTCGCGCGCCACGAGGCCGACCTGACGGGCCGCGCCTTGGCGGCCTTGGGCGAGATTGCCGGCCTCACCGTTTACGGGCCGCCGGCCCCCAGGGGCGCGCTTGTCGCCTTCAACCTGGAGGGGGTCCATCCGCACGACCTGGCGCAGTTTCTCGACCAGCGCGGCATCGCCGTCCGGGCGGGCCATCACTGCGCCCAGCCGCTGATGCGGCATCTGGGGGTCGTTGCCACGACACGGGCGAGCTTCGCCGTATACAATACGGCGGCGGAGGTGGATGCGCTGTGCGCGGCGATCCGCGAGGCGCGGGAGTTCTTCCATGCCTGACATGACGGACGCGCCACTGGAGGATCTCTATCGGGAGGTCATCCTGGATCACTACCGCAGCCCCCGCAACCGCGGACGGTTGGAGGGCGCGGGCGTCTCCGACATCGAGTTGCAGAATCCCACCTGCGGCGACGAGATCCGCCTAAGCCTGGCCCTGCGGGACGGGCGTATCGACCAGGTGCGCTTCGAGGGGCGCGGCTGTTCGATCAGCATGGCCTCGGCGTCCATGTTGACCGAGGCCCTGCGGGGCAAGACGCCCGCCGAGGCGGTGGCGCTCAGCCGCGCCTTCAAGGGGATGCTGGGCGGGCAGGCGCCGGCCTCCGAACTCGGCGACCTGGAGGCGCTGTCGGGGGTGGCCCAGTTCCCGGTGCGCGTCAAGTGTGCGACCCTCGCGTGGAATGCCCTCCTGCAGGCACTGGGGCAGCCGCACGCGGACTCCTGAACACCCGGAGAAGGGGGCTTCCGTTTGGGCGTGGCGGCCATGAGCACGCCGGCCGGCGACGAGGCCCGGGCCCTTTGCCTGCGCCTTTTGGCCGGGCGGGGGGTGACCGCGGAGGATATCGCGGCCCTGGTCCACGAGTTGCAACGCCGCTACATCGAGGGCCTGGAAGTGGCGACCTGCCTGGATGCGGTGTATGCCGTTCTGGGCAAACGGGAGGTCTGCAACGCCCTGCTGACCGGCATTGCCCTGGACCGCCTCGCCGAGGCCGGGGCCCTGCCCGAACCCCTGCAGAGCACCATGATGCGCGACGATCCCCTATATGGCATCGACGAGGTGCTGGCCCTCTCGGTGGTCAATATTTACGGCAGCATCGGCTTCACCAATTTCGGCTATCTCGACAAGGTCAAACCGGGCGTGGTGGGGACCGTGGACCGGCAGGGCCACGTGCCAGGGCGCTGCAACACCTTCCTGGACGACCTCATCGCCGCGGTCGCGGCCGCGGCGGCGGCGCGTTTGGCGCACCGGCAGCGGGACACCCTCATGAGCGCGGTGGCCGCGACGCCCACCGCACCCCAGGAAGCGGGGGAGGGGCGTTGATGATGGAACTCCAGTTGGATGAGACCGACCGGCGTCTGCTGAATCGCATCCAGGAGGACTTTCCCCTGTGTCCGGAGCCCTACGGGGCGCTTGGCGCCGCGCTCGGGCTCGAGGGCGGCGAGGTGGTGGGGCGGATCGCCCGCCTGCGGCAGGCCGGCATCATCCGCCAGATCAGCGCCATTTTCGATACCCGGGCACTGGGGTACCAGTCCACGCTGGTGGCGATGCGGCTGCCGCCGGAACGTCTGGAGGAAGGGGCCGCGGTGGTCTCCGCCCACCCGGGCGTCAGCCACAACTATGCCCGCCAACACCATTTCAACCTGTGGTTCACGCTGGCGGTGCCGCCCGGCCAGGACCCGGTGCGCGCGACGCAGACCCTGGGCGAGCGGGCGGGGGCGCTGGACGTGCGCATGCTCCCGACCCTGCGGCTCTTCAAGATCGGCGTGCGGCTGGACGTCACCGGCGAGCGTGCGCCGGATGCCGAGGAGCGGGCGCGCGTGTACGGGGGGCCCCAAGTCGACGCCGCCCACAGGACGCCCTTGGCGCCGCGGGATGTCGCCTTCATCCGGCTGTTGCAGCGTGACCTCGCCCTGGAGGCCCGTCCGTTTGATCCGTACGCCCAGGCCCTGGGCTGTGAACTGGACGAACTGTTCGCCTGGTGCGCCCAGATGACGGCGGCCGGGAAGATGCGGCGCTTTGCGGCCGTCCTCCGCCACCAGCGCGCGGGCTTTGTCAGCAACGCCATGGGGGTGTGGAGGGTACCCCCGGAGCGGGTGGCGGAAGTGGGGCCGATCATGGCCAGCTTCGCGGCCGTCAGCCACTGCTACGAGCGGCCGGTCTATCCGGACTTCCCATACAATCTGTACACCATGGTGCACGGGCGGACGCCGGCCGAGGTCCGGGCCACGCTGGACGCTATCGCCGCGCGCACCGGCATTGACGAACACGCCTATCTGTGGAGCAGCCGCGAGTTCAAAAAGGAGCGGGTGGTGTACTTCGAGGAGGAGTCCACCACCGACGGGGGGGCCACGCCGACGGCGGCAGGAATCGCGACGCGCGGCGCGTAGTAGCACCAGAGGACGTGGTGCGCGACTGCGGGAAGGGGCGGGGGAATTGGCCCAAGTCAAGCTCAAGGACCTCGTGAAGAAGTACCCGAATGCAGACCAGCTGGCGGTCAAGGAGATCAGCTTGGACATCGACGACAAGGAGTTCCTGGTCCTCGTCGGTCCGTCCGGCTGCGGCAAGACGACCACGTTGCGCATGGTCGCCGGTCTGGAGGAGATTACCTCTGGCGAGATCTGGATTGGGGACCGCCTCGTGAACGAGGTGGAACCCAAGGACCGGGACATCGCCATGGTGTTCCAGAACTACGCCCTGTATCCCCACATGAACGTCTACGAGAACCTCGCCTTTGGTCTGCGGCTGCGGCGCTTCCCGCGGGCCGAGATCGACCGCCGCGTCAAGGAGGCCGCCGAAATCCTGTCCATCGGCGGTCTGCTCAAGCGCAAGACCAAGGAACTGTCCGGTGGGCAGAAGCAGCGTGTGGCGCTTGGGCGCGCGATCGTGCGGAATCCGGCGGTCTTCCTGATGGATGAGCCATTGTCCAACCTGGACGCCAAGCTGCGCGTGCAGATGCGCGCCGAGATCAGCAAGCTGCACCAGCGGGTCGCGACGACGTTCATCTACGTGACGCACGACCAGGTGGAGGCCATGACGATGGGCCACCGCATCGTCGTCATGCAGAACGGCGTGATCATGCAGGCCGCCTCGCCGCAGGAGCTGTACGACCACCCGCGCAGCAAGTTCGTCGCCGGCTTCATCGGTTCGCCGCCGATGAACTTCATGTCTGGGCGGTTGGAGGACTCCGGCACGGGGCTCTACTTCGTTGGGACGGGCTTTCGCTTCCGCATGCCGGTGAACTACCGGCATGAGTGCGAGAATGCGATGGGCCGCGAGCTGTTCCTCGGGATCCGTCCTGAGGATGTGCACGTCGGTTCCGAGGCGGAGCAGCAGTGGCCCGAGATGCAGTACCGGACGCAGGTCGAGTTGGTGGAGCCGTTGGGTGCCGAGCAACACGTCCTGTTGTCCACGGACGTGGATCCCATCGTGGCGCGGGTGGGACCGGACCTGCGCGTTCGCCCCGGCGACATCCTGACGGTGTCGCTGGCCCCGCACAAGTTGCACATCTTCGACGGCGAAACCGAGGAAGCGTACTTCTAAAGCATCGATTTCCCGCATGGGTGGACGGCTGCGGCGGAGGGAAACCCGCCGCAGCCGTCTTTCTTGTTCCCTCGGCCGAGCCTGCCTGCACGGCAGGGCAGACGGGCGGCCGGCCGGAACACCACGGCGTGCTGGCCTCGGGAACCAAATGCCCCAGCACGGCGTCACACGGGTGGAAGGGGCGAGACTGCGTGGCCTTGATCGAGCTGGATGGGGTCAGCCGCTGGTACGGCAGCGGGCGCACGGTCGTGCACGCCCTGCGCGACGTGCACCTGATGGTCGACGCCGGCGAATTTCTCTCCATCATGGGGCCGTCCGGCTCGGGCAAGTCCACCCTGATGAACATCCTTGGGCTCTTGGATCGTCCCAACCGCGGCGCCTACCGAATCGCCGGGCGGCCCATGGAGCGCCTGGGGGCCTGGGAACAGGCGCGGGAGCGCAACCGCCGCATCGGCTTCGTCTTTCAGAACTTCTTCCTGCTGCCACGTGTGAGCCTTCTGGACAACGTGGCGGTGCCGTTGGTCTACCGCGGGTTGTCCCGCGGCGAGCGCCGGCGCCGGGCGCTGGCGGCGCTGGAGGCCGTCGGCCTGCGCGACATCTGCCACCGTCGGCCGACGGAGGTGTCCGGCGGGCAGCAGCAGCGGGCCGCCATCGCCCGTGCCCTGATCGCCGATCCGGCTTTGCTGTTGGCCGACGAGCCGACCGGCGCCCTGGACTCGCGGACGGGAGAGGGGATCATGGCGCTTTTTCAGGACTTGAACGCGCGCGGCCTGACCATCATCCAGGTGACGCACGAGCGGGACATCGCCCGCCATGGCGCGCGTGTGGTCGGGGTGCGCGACGGGCGCGTGCGCGACGAGGGGCCGGTGGTGGACCGGCTGTGGGCGCGCGATGTGCTGGCCCAGTGGGATGCCGAAGAGGGGGATCAGGGTGCGTCTTAGGGGAGTCATCGCGCTGGTCGTCGTGCTCGCCGCGCTCGCGGCGGGGGGGTATTACGCCAAGCAGCGCCTGCTGAAGGCGACGGCGCCGCCAGCGCCCCAGTACGCCACGGCCAAGGCGGTGCTGGGCACGATGGTCGCCGACGTGCTTGGCTACGGCACCCTGAACCCCGTGGTGGAGGCGCCCCTGCAGATATCCGCCGCAGGCACGGTGGAAAAGGTGGATGTCGCGCAGGGCGACACCGTCCATCAGGGCGAGGTGCTCGCCCAGTTGAGCAACCAGAGCCTGGTCAACCAGATTGCCCAGGACGAGACGGCAGTGCAGAACGCCATGCAGACGCTGGCGGATACGCTGGACGTGCCGGTCAGTCAGGCCATGAGCACCTCGGCGGATTCGGCCATTCCAGTAATCGCACCGCAGAGTGGGCGGCTGCAAAACCTCAGCCTGCAGGTGGGGAGTCCGGTCAAGCAGGGCGCCCAGGTGGGCACCATCGTCAACGACAAGCAGGTGACGATGAACGTAAACCTGGTGCCGTTCGACGAGGCCAACGCGCAGGTGGGGGATCCCGTGACCGTGCGCTTTTCTAACTTCTCCGGATCGGTGACCGGCCAGATCAGCCAGATCGCCCCCAATCCCGAGCCCACCTCAGCGGGCTTCGTCTATCCGGCGATCATCACGCTGCCCAACCCAGGCCTGCTCGCGCCGGGGCTCCAGGGGCAGGTGGTCATCACCGAGAACGGCACGCCGTACCCCATCCCCGGTAAGGTGGCGATCAGCGGCTACGGCCAGTCCACACAGGTCGATAGCCCCATCACCGGAACGGTGGAGTCCCTGGCCGCACAGGCCAACGCCTGGGTCGTGGGCGGCACGACCATCATGACCCTGGGAGGACCGGCGGCCATTTCCGCGATTGAGCAGGACCGCACGGCCGTACTCAACGCCGAGAACACCCTCAGCCAGGCGGAGCAGCAACAGGCCAGCCTGACGGTGACCAGCACGCTCAACGGCACCGTCGGCTATCTCTACCTGCAGCCTGGCCAGCGGGTCCAGAGCGGGCAGGACTTCGGCGAGATCTTCAATGCGCAGAACATGGACCTGACGATTCAGGTGTCCGAACTGCAAATCGCGTCGGTGAATATGGGGCAAAAGGTCGAGGTGACCACGCCCGGCCTGCCCGGCCGGGTCTTTGCCGGCACGGTCGCCTCCATCAACACGATCGGCAGCGCGCAGAACGGCCTCTCCACGTTCGGCGTGCACATCAACGTGGGCGCTACTAGCGGTCTGCGCCCCGGCATGACGGCAGACGCGCGCATCGTCATTGCCACGGTGCCCAACGCGCTGATGGTACCGGTCGAGGCCGTGCTGCCGCAGGGCACCGGTGCGGAGGTCGAGATCCTCCAGGCCGGAAAGCTTGAGACGGTACCCGTGAAGGTCGGCCTCGTCAACGACACCCAGGCGCAGATCCTCTCCGGCCTGCAACCGGGAGAGGTGGTGGTGACCGGCGCGGCGGGCACCATTCCCGCGGCTGCCGCCACTTCCACAACCGGCGCCGTGTCCTCGCCCGGGCCGGGGCAGATCAATCCCGGTGGGTCCGTCACGATCATCCGGCCGGGGGCCGTGGCCCATACGGCCGCGCCCACACCCGCGGGGAAGCCTTAGCGATGGGGCGGGCACTTTGGGGGTTCCTGGTACGGGTCGGGGCCGGGTTCGAGGTGGCGATCGGCGGGATCGCCACCGGGGGGCTGCGCTCGATCCTGACCATCCTGGGGGTCGCGATCGGCGTCGCCTCGGTGGTCAGCCTGCTGGCCGTCGGCCAGGGGGCGCGCACGGCCGTCGCCGCGCAGTATCAAAGCCTGGGGACCAACATCATCACCGTCCAGAGCCACAGTCCGCTGGTCCAGCTCACGGCCCAGACAGCCACCAACCTGCAGCGCCAGATCCCCTTCGTGTCGGCCGTGATGCCGGTGGTGGGTCTTTCGGCGCCGGTGCGTTGGCGCGGTACGGCCTCGGCGGGCGCCGGGGCCTCCACGGTCCTGGGCGTGACGCCGGAACTCCTGCGCATCCGTCCCGAGCAGGTGCTCGACGGCCGCTTCCTGAGTCCCCTGGAGGAAAGCCATGCCCTACACGTCACCGTGCTGGGCTACCAGGCGGCCCAGCAACTCTTCGGTGGCCTGGATCCGGTCGGGCAGGAAATCTTCATCGGCCAGGCCCCCTTCCAGGTGATCGGCGTGCTGGCCTACCAGGGGGGGGCGCAGATCGGCAGCGGGCAGGTCGCGGCGCTCCCGACGGCCGGTAGCGCGGCGACGACGGGGAGTGGAGGGGGTACGACGGGGGGCGGCCCGGGCGCCAGCAGCGGGTCCAGCGGCGGCGGCGGGAGCGGTTGCGGTGGGGGCGGCCAGGCAAGCAGCACCACGGGCAACGGGTCCAGCGGCGGGAGCAGTTCCTGCGCGCAACAGACCGTGGCGGTGGGCTCGGGCATCGACCACGCGATTCTCATTCCCGAGTCCACCGCCGTTCAGTTGACCAGCGACACCCAGGTCAGCGCCATCTGGATGAAGGCGAGAAGCCGCACGGACGTGGAGCCGGCGGTGTTGGAGGCGCAGCGCATCCTCCAGGACGAGTTCAACCTCCAGGAGGCGCAGAGCCTGCCCCCGGCCTTTGCGGCAAAGATCGCCGGCCTGGGGTTGGCCCCGTGCTGCGGCTCGAGCGGCCAGGGCGGGACGCAATTGGTGCTCCCCGGTGCCGGCGGAGACCAGGCCGTCACGGTGAGCAGCCTGAACAGCCTGGTGCAGCAGGCGGACGCCGCCAACCGGGTCCTC
>JAJZWQ010000073.1 GCA_021846605.1 Bacillota bacterium
CGCCCATTCCGGAATCCGCCCAAAAGTGGCCGGCATGACTCCGGAATCCCCGGCCGGCATGACTCCGGAATGCGTGGCCGGCATGGACCGGAATGCCCGGCCGACATGCTCCGGTACACGCAGCGGCAAGTACGTGCACGGGCAGGCGCCTGCGCCGGCCACCGGCGGTGTGCCGGCGGCGGCAGTCCCCGACCCGGGGCGCGCGGGCACGCGCGGTCTCCCGGGGACCGAGACCCGCCCGCAGTGGGATGCCGCGGGCTCGGGCGGCGCGTCGGAGTGAAACGCTTGCCGAGCCGGGAGGGGAACACGACGCAGGGGGCACCCCCTGGATGCCGCTCGGCGGATGCCTCCGCCCCCCAGGCCCGCGCCAGCGGGACCAGGAGGGGCTTGACCCCTGGGAGCTACCTTTAACGCTGGACATCGTCTGCCCATGGTAGATCATCGGGGCCTGGCAGGCGAACAGGTGCTCTCGACGGGGCAAACAGCGAAACGTCTCGGCATTTCCGTCCGCACGGTCTACCGTTGGGAGGCCGCCAGCCACCGATGATGCGTCTGGCCTCCGGCCAGCGCCGGTTCTCGGGAAGGCAGGTCGATGCCTTGCTCCGGGGCAGGCGTGGGGGTGCACCGCGGTGCGCCGTCTAGGCGCGGGTCTCCTCCAACAAGCAAGCCGAAGTCGGCAGCCTGGAGGGGCAGAAGGAACGGCTACCGGTGGCGGCGGCAGACAAAGGGGATGAACTCGTCGCCACCGGCGGCCTGCGGCGCTTGTTCCGCTTAGCGGCGGTCGGCGAGAGCGACGTGGTGCTGATCGAGTTCAAGGATCGCCTGGCCCGCTTCTGGTTCGCCTACATCGCCCTGGGCGTGGGGGCACAGGGCCTCCGCGTCGAGGTGCTCGTTGGTCCGGTCGCGACCGACGCCGCGCGGGAACTGGTGGCCGACATGCTGGTCATTGTCACTTGCTGCGCGGCGCGGCTGTATCGCCGCCGCTGACAACAGTTCCGGCGGAAGGTCCAGGACGCGGCCCAGGAGGCGGAGGGGCTTGTCGGCTGAGCAGAAGTGCGTGCCGGCCGTCCGCGCGCTGTGCATGCGCTTAGCGCCGAACACCAACGCTGGCAAGCTGGTGGCGCTGCCCGCCACCGTGGCGGTCGGGGAGCGCGCGGTGGGGTTCTACAGCGATCTGTTCCTGGGCCACCCAGGGGTCTTCGCTCAGCGCCAGACCGATGTGGACCCCAAGACCGGGGAGATTCGCGAGAAGCCCTGGAACGATCACGACCGGCTGACCTGGGCGGAGAGCGTGACCATGGCCACGACGGCGCACCCGGACATCGCGCCGGGCCGCTCCTTGGAGGCGGTTTGTCCCGGAGCGCCCCGCGACCTGCGGCGGGCGGCCATCCATGCGGGACGGTGCAGAGTTCCCTGGCCAACCTGCGGCAGTGGGAGAAGACCGATCCCCAACGCCGCGGCCGAACGCCGCAGCCGCCGCGCACCCGACTTTCTCACCCCGCGGGAGGGGCTGGCGACGTCGCCAGATGCGGTGCGGCGAACGACCGACGGCGGCCAAACGTGGAGCCCTCCGGGTGGACGGCGCGGAGGGTGAGGCCGCCCTTGCCGTGGAGAGCGCCTCGGCGGGCACGCGCGGGCACCCGCACGGGGTCGGCGCCGCGGCTACGCGTGGCGGACTGCCATGCGCGCCGCGGGGGCCCCGTCCCGCGCCGCGCGCCGGACCTCGTACCCCCAGGTGACGGTGTATCGGGCGTTCCCGCTCTCCGAACCGGGCCGGTGGGTGGTGTTCCTGGACCGCATGGACCGGGAGATCGGGATGCTGGGGGACATCGCCCTCCTGGCCCCCGACTCCCGGCGCCTGTGCGCCGAGGCGCTCCACTTCCGCTACCTCACGCCCCAGGTGACCGAGATCCTGGAGGTGCGGGAGGATGTGGTGGAGGGGGGCGCCTGGAGCCCCGTCCTCCTCTGGGATCTGGCCACGCCCCACGGGCGCCTCCACCTGCGCCTGCCCAACGTGCACAGCCACGTGCGGCGTCTGGGCGAGAGGGGCCTGCTCCTGTGGGACCGGGAGGGACGCCGCGCCGAGATCCACGACGTCGAGGCCTTGCCGCCGACTAGCCGTCGCTGGCTCCAGCGCTACCTGTGGATGTGACGGTACGGGGGGCGCCGCGCCGCCCCCCGTACCGTCCCCGCCCGGACCCTCGCCCACCTCGGACTCAAGATGGCACCCCCGGTTCGATCCGGGGCCGAATCCCCGTCCCGCGCCCCACAGGCCCCGTGCGGGACCCTCAGGGGGCCCCGCGCTCCCCCTCGGCCGCCTGGTGGAACTCCCGCCCGACCCGGACCGCCCGCACGTAGCCCGCCCGCACGACGAAGTCCCCAAAGTGCTCCCCCCGGGTGCGTTCGTGGGCGTAGTGCTCCAGAATCGGCCGCAGGCTGCCCAGGATCTCGGCCTCGTCGATGTTCTCCCGATACAGGCAGTTCAGTCGGTCCCCACGGAAGCCGGCGCCCAGGTACAGGTTGTACCGGCCGGGGGCCTTGCCGGTGAACCCGATCTCCCCCAGGTAGGGGCGGGAGCAGCCGTTGGGGCACCCGGACATGCGCACCACGATCTCCTCGCCGGCCAGCCCGGTCTCGGCCAACAGGCCCTCCAGCCGCTCCAGGAGGTGGGGCAGGTAGCGCTCGGACTCCGCCATGGCCAAGCCGCAGGTCGGCAGCGCGACGCAGGCCATGGCCGCCCGCCGCAGGGGCGAATGCCCCGCGGTGGCCAGTAGCCCCCCTTCGGCGGCCACGCGTTCGACGCGCGCGCGCTCTGCGGCGGGCACGCCGCAGACCATCACGTTCTGGTTGGGCGTGAGGCGGAAGTCGCCGGCGTGGTCCTCCGCGATGGCGCGTAGCGCCGTCCGCTGCCTGCCGGCCAGCCGTCCGTTCTCCACGAACAGCGTGAGGTGGTGCAAACCGTCGCTCCCCTCCACCCAGCCGAAGCGGTCCCCGGTGGACTCGAAGGCGTACGGGCGGGCGGGGGCGAGGGCGAAACCTTGCCGTCGCTCCAACTCCGCTACGAACCAGTCCAGACCGCGGTCGTCGATCGTGTACTTCAGGCGGGCGTGCTTGCGGTCGGTGCGGTCTCCGTGATCCCGCTGGATGGTCAGCACCCCCTCGGCGACCGCCACCAACCGCTCGGGCGTGCAGAACCCGATGACCTGCCCCAGGTTGGGGTAGGTGCGCGGTTCGCCGTAGGTCAGGCCCATGCCGCCGCCCACCGCCACGTCGAACCCCGCCAGGCGGTCCCCGTCGGCGACGGCGATCAGCCCCAGGTCCTGCGTGAAGACGTCCACGTCGTTGCTGGGCGGGATGGCCACGCCGATCTTGAACTTGCGGGGCATGTACGTCGGGCCGTAGAGGGGCTCGGCGTCGCCGCGGCTGTCCAGGACCTTCTCCCCCTCCAGCCAGATCTCGTGGTAGGCGGTGGTGTGCGGCAACAGGTGCGCGCTCAGGGTCCGCGCCTGCGCATACACCTGCCCGTGCACCGCCGAGGCGTGCGGGTTGGGGTGGCACATCACGTTGCGGTTGACGTCGCCGCAGGTCGCCAGCGTCGTCAAAAGGGCGGCGTTGATCTCGGCGATGGTCCGCCGCAGCTCCCACTTCACCACGCCGTACAACTGCAGCGACTGGCGGCTGGTCAGGCGCAGGGTGCCGCCGGCGTACCGTTCGGCGATGCCGTCCAGGGCCAGCCACTGGCGGGGCTCCAGAACGCCCCCGGCGGCCCGCACCCGGATCATGAAGGCGTAGGCGGGCTCGAGCTTGGCCCGGCGGCGCTCGTCCCGGACGTCGCGGTCGTCCTGCTGGTACGTGCCGTGAAACTTCAGCAACTGGGTGTCGTCGGCGTGCACGGCCCCCGTCAGTTGGTCGGCCAACCCCTGGCGGATGCTCCCGCGCAGGAAGTCGCTGCGCTCCTTGATCCGTTCGATCTCGCTCGGCTGCCCCGCCATCCCGTATCCCCCCGCCTGCTCGCTCCTAATAGACGTCGCGTTGGTAGCGCCGTTCTTTGCGCATCCGGGCCAGGTACGCGGCGGCGCCGTCGCGGTCCAACCCCGCCTGGCCCACGAGGATCTCCTCCAGCGCCCGCTGCACATCGGGCGCCATCCGCTGCTCGTCCCCGCAGACATACACGTGGGCGCCGTCCTCCAGCCAGGCGTAGACCTCGGCCGCGCGTTCCAGCAGTCGGTGCTGCACGTAGACCTTCTGGGCGCCATCACGCGAAAACGCCACGTCCATCCGGGTCAACTGCCCGCGCGCCAAGGCCCGTAGCCACTCCACCTGGTAGAGGAAGTCGGTGCGGAAGCGGCGGTCGCCGAAGAACAGCCAGGTGCGGCCCGCGGCCCCGCGCTCGGCCCGCTCCTGGAGAAAGGCGCGGAAGGGCGCCACCCCCGTCCCCGGCCCGATCATGATCACGGGGGCGTCGGGATCGGACGGGAGGCGGAAGTTGTCGTTGCGCTGCACAAAGACGGGGATCCGCGCCCCGACGGGGATCGCGGCCAGGTGCTGCGAGCAGACCCCCACCCGGCGTCGCCCGTGCGCCCGGTAGTCCACTAGGCGCACCGTCAGGTGGGCCTCGTCGGGAGTGGCCGCCGCGGAACTGGCCAGCGAATAGAGGCGGGGCGGCAGGCGGCGCAGGGCGGTCACGAACCCGGCGGCCGGCACCCCGCGCAGCCCGAAGTCTCCGATCAGATCGACCAGGTCGCGCCCGTGGACGTAGGTGCGCAGGTCGTCCTCGCGGCCGGGGGCCACCAGGGACTCCAGGCCCGGCGCGCCGGTCAGGGCCGCCACCCGCTCCAGCACCGGCCGGGTCAGGACCGTGATCTCGTAGCGGGAGGTAAGGGCCCCGGCCAGCGGCAGCCCATCGGGCAGGACGGTTTCCCCATCCCAACCCGCAGCCTCCAGCAGGGCGGCGACCAGTTCCGGCGGGTTCTCGGGATAGACCCCCAGCGCGTCGCCGGGTTCCCAGCGCAGACCGGATCCCGCCAGGGAGACCTCGATGTGGCGAGTCGAGCGGTCCGAACCGCGGGCGTTCAGTTCCAGATGTTCGATGACCTCGGCCGCAAAGGGGTTCTGGCGCGAGAAGCCGCAGGGCGGGGCCGCGGTCGCCGGGCGCGAGGGCGCGACGGCCCGGGCCGGGGAGGGCGCAGCCTCCGGGGCGGCCTGCCCCAGCGCGGCCAGGACGCCGTCCATCCATTGCGCGGCCGGCGCCGCGAAGTCCAGATCGCACTCCACCCGAGGGTGAAGCCGGCTGGCCCCCAGCTCGCCCAGCCGCGCGTCCAGGTCCCGGCCGGTCTTGCAGAACTGTTCGTAGGAACTGTCTCCCAGCGCCAGGACGCTGTATCGGAGGTGTTCCAACCGGGGCGCCTTCCGGCCGGCGAGGAACTCGACAAAGCCCATGGCGTTGTCCGGGGGATCCCCCTCGCCATGGGTGCTGGTGATCAGCAACAGGCACTCGGCGCTGCGCAGGTCGCGCGTGGCATAGTCGTCCATGGCAGCGCTGGTGGCCCGCAGCCCGGCCTGCTGCAGCCGGCCCGTCAACTCGGCCGCCAGGCCGCGGGCATTGCCCGTCTGCGACCCGAAGAGCACGGTCACGGCCCCGCCGGTGGGGGCCGGGGGCCGTTCGGCCAAGGGGGTGGCGGCCGCCTCCCAGCCGGCGAGGTATCCGCTGAGCCAGAGCCGTTGCGGAGCGGTCAGCGTCGGCGCCAGACGGGCGACCAGATCCGCCTGTTCGATGGACAGCGGGCTGGGGTGGATCTGGGTCGCCACGGCGGAGGCGCTCGCGGCGTCGATGTCGGGCATGGCCAACCCCTCATCATGGGAGATCGGCGGCCAATTACCATATAACCGCCTGGAAACAAGGATATCGCACACCCCGACCGCTCCGTCAAGCCTGCCGCGGGGCCTTTCGCGGTCCATTCGGCCCGTCGGACCGGGCCCGAGCGCCCCGCAGGGGCGGGGCGCTCCACGCGCCGGGTCCGGGTGAGCGCTCGGTGGCCGCGTGGACAGGTGACGGCGACAGGCCTGTACCGTAGACTGGGCCGGACGATTGTCGATCGAGGGGGTCCGGGCTCCGGTGATGATGCGAACCGTGTTGCGCAGCAAGTTGCATCG
This sequence comes from Bacillota bacterium, assembly GCA_021846605.1. The sequence goes on from JAJZWQ010000073.1 coordinate 6,154, forward strand.
CGCCGTCGTCACCCAGGCCGACCTGGCTTACGAGGGCAGCATCACGATCGACAGCGCCCTGCTGGAGGCCGCGGACATCGCGCCCTACGAGCAGGTGCTGGTGGCCAGCGTCACCAACGGGTCGCGCTTTGAAACCTACGTGATCCCCGGGGAGGCCGGGAGCGGCGTGATCGGGCTCAATGGTGCCGCGGCCCACCTGGGCCGGCCCGGGGACATCGTGATCATCATGGCCTTCGGGCTCGTGCCCGCCGACGAGGTGGCCTCGGTCCAGCCGCGGGTGCTCCTGCTGGACGCCCGGAACCGCATCCGGAGCGGCGCCTGACCACCTACCCCGCCGCGGCCGGCTGGGCGACCAGGTTCACGCCCAGGAGGATCGCGTCGTCGACGTTGACGAACCCGGCGATGCTGGGGGGCTTCACGCCGAAGCTGGTCATCTGCACCTCCCGCGTCCCCTTCACGTCCAGCGCCCCGCTGGAGGACATCCCCAGCTGGAGGTTCCAGATGACGGTGTGCGTCTCCCCACGGATGGTCATCTGGCCCTGCAACCCCACGGTCGCGATCCCATCGGCCCGTACGGTCTCCGAATTCGCGGACTGGCCGGTGACCTTGAAGACCGCGTCCGGGTACTTCACCGTGTCCAGGGCGGCCTGCACGTGCCGGTCGCGCAGCGGCTGGTGGGTGTGCAGGCCGGTGAGGTTCACCGTCACCGTGGAGGCCGCAAAACGCCCGTTTGCCAGCGTCAGCGTCCCGGACACGCCTGTGGTGGTGCCGACCGGGGCATGCGGCAGGTGGATCGCCACGAAGGTCTCATGCGCGGTGTAGGTGGCGACCGAAGGCGGACCGATGGTGAAGCTGCCGGAGACGGCGGCCCCCGACGGTTTGGGCAGGGGCGGCGCGCTGGAGGAGCTTGACGACGTCCCTGCCGTATGGGCCGCGCCGCACCCCGCCAGCACCGTGAGCCCCAGGCTCAGCGTCCCCAACTTCGCCCACAACCGCCGCCGCATACCGTGCGCCTCCCCAACTGAGCGCGGACCGCGCCCGCCTCCGGTCAATCCCCGTGCAGTTCGCGCAGGCGACCGGTCAGCCGCAGCATCAGTTGCACGCGCTCGAACTCGGTCACCCACTCCTCCATGGCCTCCGCCAACAGGGCGTCCCCCGGGGGCAGGATCCCGGTCGGGCACGCCGGGCCCAGGCGGTCCGCCGCCATCTGGCGGTAGAAGGCGACCACCCGGTCGCCGACGACCGCGCACACCTTCCAGTCCTCGCTCAGGAAGACCACCACCGGGACGCGGTGCCCGCCGTTGACCGCCAGCGCGTCGCGCAGATCCGGATCCACGTCGCGGTCGCCCACCCGCAACTCGATCCGCGGGCTGGCCTCGGCGATCCGCCGCAGCATGGGCACCTGGTTGGCGCAATCCCCACACCAGGCCCCGGCCAGGCAGAAGACCCGCATATCGCGCGCGAAGCCGCCCAGCAACGCGCACTGCTCCGGCGTGAGGCGGACGCGTTCGTCCACCGCCGCCCACCGCCGGCGCTGCTCGTCCGTCCCGTGCTGCTGCAGGAAGCCCCCATAGGACAGGGCGCTCCCAAAGGCCGCCCGCCAGTCGATCCCGTCCAGCATGTCCACGTCACCCTCCTCCGCGTCATCCCCGGGGCCCGGCCCGCCCTAGACGGCGGCCCCCCCGGCGGCCACCTGCCCGGCAAACTGGCTGTTGTACAGTTCGGCATACCCCCCCCCTTGGGCCAGGAGTTCGGCGTGGGTGCCCTGCTCCACCACGCGCCCTTGGCGCATGACCAAGATGAGGTCCGCATCGCGCACCGTGGACAGGCGGTGGGCGATCACAAAGCTGGTCCGGCCGCGCATCAGATCCTCCATCGCCTGCTGGATGGCGACCTCCGTGCGCGTATCCACGCTGCTGGTCGCCTCGTCGAGGATGAGCATGGGGGGATCGGCGAGGAAGGCGCGGGCGATGGTCAGCAGTTGCCGCTGGCCCTGCGAGATGTTCGAGGCCTCCTCGTTCAGCACCGTGTCGTAGCCGTCCGGCAGGGTGCGGATGAAGTGGTCGGCGTGGGCCGCCTCCGCGGCGGCCACCACCTGCGCCTCGGAGGCTCCCTGCCGCCCGTAGGCGATATTGTCGCGGATGGTGCCGTTGAACAGCCACGTATCCTGCAAGACCATGCCAAACAACTGGCGCACCTCCGCGCGCCGGACACGCCCGATATCGATCCCGTCGACGGTGATGGACCCGCCGTCCAGATCGTAGAAGCGCATCAGCAGGTTGACCAGGGTCGTCTTTCCCGCCCCGGTGGGCCCGACGATCGCCACGGTCTGCCCCGCGCGGACCTGGATCGACAAATCCTGGATCAGCGGCTGCTCGGGCACGTACCGGAAGTCCACGGCGTGGAAGCCGACATCCCCCTGAGGGCTCGCGGGGAGCACCTGTGGCCTGGGTGGGGCGGCGGGATCTTCCTCCTCGTCCAGCAACTCGAAGACGCGCTCGGACGACGCCAGCGCCGACTGGACGACGTTGCTGATGCTGGCCATCTGCGTAATCGGCTGCGAGAACTGCCGGGCGTACTGGATGAAGGCCTGGATGTCACCGATGGGCAACTGCCCGCGCGCCACCAGGACGCCGCCCAGCACGGCGACCACCACGTACCCCAGGTTGCCGATCACGTTCATCAGGGGCATGATCACGCCGGTCACGAACTGCGCCTTCCAGGTCGACTCGTAGAGCCGTTCGTTGATCTCCTGGAAGGTCGCCACCGAGCGTTGTTCCTGGCCAAGGGCCTTGACGACCACGTGTCCGGCATACATCTCCTCCACGTGCCCGTTCAGTTCGCCCAGGCGCCGCTGGCGCGCCAGGAAGTGCCGCTGGGAGCGCGTGGCGATTCCCCGGGTGACCCAAAAGCTCAGCGGCAGCGTGAGGGCGATCGCCAGGGTGAGGACCGGGCTGATGGTGAGCATCATCACCACCACGCCGATGAACGTCATGACCGCGGTCACCGCCTGGGTCAGGCTCTGCTGCAGGGTACTGCTGATGTTGTCGAAGTCGTTGACGAAGCGACTGAGCACCTCGCCGTGCGGGTGCGTGTCGAAGAACTGGACGGGCAGCCGGCTGACCTTGTCCATCACCTGCTGCCGGATGGTATACACCGCCCGCTGGGCCACGCCGGCCATTACATACTGCTGCACCCAACTGAAGATCGCGCTGAAAACATACAGACCGGCTAGGACCATCAGCAGATGCAGGATGCGCGTGAAGTCGACCCCGCCGCCCGGCACATGGTGCAGCTTCTGCACGTACCCAGTGAAGAGGTCCGTCGTGATGTTGCCCAAGATCTTCGGACTGATGATGGCGAAGACGGTGCTCAGCACGGCGGCGACCCCGACCACCACGACGCTGACCCTGTGGGGCCGGAAGTACTCCAGGAGCCGCATCAGGGTCGCCCGCGGCTTCTTGGCCTTCTCCACAGGCATGACCAGGCCCATGGGGCCGCCCCCGCCGGGCCCCATGAATCCCCCGCGCTGCGGAGGCTGTCGGTTGCTATTCATGCGATCTCCCCCGGCGCCAGCTGGGAGGACACGATCTCCCGGTACACCGGGCAACCCTCCAGGAGTTCGCGGTGCGTGCCGCTGCCCACCAGCCGGCCCTCATCGAGGACCAGGATCTGGTCGGCGTCCACGACGGTGCTCACCCGCTGCGCCACAATGAGCACCGTCGCGGAGCTCACCTCGCGACGGAGGGCCGCCCGCAGCAGGGCGTCGGTCTTGTAGTCCAGTGCGGAGAAGCTGTCGTCGAACAGGTACACGTCGGGGTGGCGGGCCAGGGCGCGCGCGATGGACATCCGCTGCTTCTGGCCCCCAGACAGGTTGGTGCCGCCCTGGGCGATCTCCGCCTCGAAGCCGCCGATCATCTCGTCCACGAACTCGGAGGCCTGTGCCGTCGCCGCGGCGCGGTGCACCGTCGTGTCGTCCGCGTCCGGGTTGCCGTAGCGGATGTTGGCGGCGATGGTGCCGGTAAAAAGCACGGCCCGCTGGGGCACGTACCCGATCCGCAGCCGCAGATCGGATTGGGCCGCCTGGCGCACGTCGACCCCGCCGATCCGCACGCCCCCCTCGGCGGCGTCGTAGAAGCGCAGAATGAGGTTGAGGAGGGTGGACTTTCCCGCCCCGGTACCGCCGATGATCGCCGTCACCTGGCCGGCGCGGGCCGTGAACGACACCTCCGAGAGCGCCGGCTCCTCGGCCCCGGGATACCGGAAGGTCACGCCGTCGAAGGCGACGTCCAGCGGACCCGCGGGCAGGGGGCACGGCGCGCTCGGGTCGCGGATCCCCGGAGTCATCGCCAGCACCTCGTTGATACGCTGGGCCGAGGCCTCCCCGCGCGGGATCATGAAAGACATCATGGAGACCATCATCACCGCGAACATGATCTGCATCACGTATTGGATGAAGGCCATCAGTTGGCCGATCTGCAGCGTGCCGCCGTTGATCTGCGCGCCACCGAACCAGACGATGGCGATGGTCGACAGATTCATGACCAGGCTGACCAGGGGCATGATCACCGCCATCAGCCGGAAGACCTCGACCGAGGTGTCCGTCAGGCCGCGGTTGGAGGCGTCAAAGCGGTCCAGTTCGGACGCCGTCCGGTTGAAGGCGCGGATGACGCGCACGCCGGTGAGGTTCTCTCGGAGGACGCGGTTGAGGCCGTCCACCTTCTGCTGCAGCGTACGGAACAACCCCAGCCCGCGGCCCATCGCCAGGTAGATGGCGACCCCCAGCACCGGGATGGCGACGACGATGACCAGGGACAGCTTGGCGTCGGTGGCCACCGCCAGGAGGATACCGCCGATCGCCGTCAGCGGGGCCATGACCATCATCCGCAGCATCATGTTGACGAGTTGCTGCACCTGCATCACGTCGTTGGTCGTGCGCACGATGAGCGAGGATGTGCCCAACTGATCAAACTCGCGCAGGGTGAAACCCTCCACGTGGGCGAAGAGCTCGTCGCGCAGGCGCTGGCCGAAGCCGGCGGTCGCCCGCGCCCCGTACCAACTCGCCCCGACCGAGGCCACGCCGCCCAGCACCGCCACCCCCAGCATGACGGCCCCCACGCGCACGATGTAGCGCACGTCGCCGCGGACGACGCCGACATCCACGATCGAAGACATCAGGTGGGGCAGGAACAGGGTGGCCATGGTCTGCCCGAAGGTTAGAACCAGCACCAACCCCACCCAAAGCCGGTCGGCCCGCAGGAAGCGCCACTGTTTCAGCATGGCGTGTGCGGCCCACCAGTCCCGGCTCGCGGCCACACCGGGGCGCTGCCCGGGCGCGCGGTGTCCGGGGCGGCGGCCAGTTCTCCCCTCCCTTGCTCCCCCCCACGCTACCAGACCCCGGCGCCGAGGGGGAGAGGCCGGTGGCGGGCTACCCGGCGGTCGACCCCGACGCCGTGCCCGCACCCGCCCACTTCTGCAGGTTGGCATGGGCGGCCTGGCCCGCCGCCTCGGCCTGCGCGTAGGTCGCCTGCACGGCGTTGATCCGTGTGGCGGCGGCCGAGGCGGCGCTGGCCACGCTCACACCGTTTATCACCTGTTGGCCGAACGCGGCCAGGATCTGCGTGGTCTGCTGCTGGGCGAACGGGAAGGAGAGCCCGCTGTACAACTCGTCCTGGCTCACCGCCTGGGCGAAGACCCCGATGTCCACCGCGCGCAGCGGCGGCGCCTGGACCGCCACCTGGGCCTGCCATGCCCCCCACAGGCGCTGTTGGTTCGGTCCGATGAGCGCCAGTTGGATGAGATACTGCTGCCAGCCGCTTCCCAGGCAGAGATAGTCCACCAGGGACCAGGCCAAATCCTGTTCGCGGCTCCCCGACCAGATCGCGCAGAACTCCCCCGAGCCCAGCGTGAAGCGGCCCTTCGGCCACACCGGCATGGGATACAGGTTCCAATTCAGCCCGCTCCAGTGCTCGGCGGCCGTGAGCAGTCCGCCGGTCGTACCCAGCGGCCCGCTGACCAGCCGCCCGCTCGCGAACTCCGTCTCCACGTCCGTCTCCGAGGTCGCCACACACACGCCGTCACGGACGAGCCCGTAGGCCCAGGTCAGGGCAGCCAACGATCCGCTCTGGTCCAGCCAGGCGTGCGTGGGATCGGCCGGATCCACATACTCCCCGCCAAAGCCCTTGAGGTAGAAGGGCGCCGGGTTGCCGCCCGAGCCGTCGTACCCCGACCAGTCCAGGGCGCTCCCCCAGGTCCCGGGCCGGCTGGAGGCGGTCACCTGGCGCCAGAGGTTCTCCCACTGGCCGTAGGTCCAATCCGGTTGGGGCTCGGTCAACCCCAGGGCGTCCACGGCCCCGCGGTTGACCGCCAGGGCCACGGTCCGCGTGTGCGCGGGCAGCCCATACAGCGCCACGCCGGCCGGCCCCGCAGTCTGCGCCTGCAGGGGCACGAGCTGGCCGGACGTGAACACCCGCCCCGCGGCGCCCTCACGGCGCAGGTAGGGTTGGAGGTCCAGGGCCAGCGCGCTCTCGGTGTACGGGGGGAGCACGGAGTCCTCGAAAATGTCGGGGCCGTTGCCCGCCAGCAGCGAGGAAAGGATGGCCTGGGTGCTGGCCAGGTCGGCGATCTGCACCCGCACGCCGGGGTTCTTGGCCAGCCAGGGCTGGATCCCCTGGCGCAGCAGTTCCACCGTGGCGCGGCTGCCGCCGTTGGGGAAGCCGTGCCAGGGACACCACGTCAAGACCACGGGGATGGACGCGGCCCGGGTCAGGCGCGCCACGGTGGAGCCGCAACCCGCCAACGCTCCGGCGGCGAGCGTCGCGGCGCTGGCCGCCAGGAGGCCCCGCCGGGTCACCCGCGCGTCGCCCACGCCCGCCCCCCCCTTCACGGAAGCGCCGGCTCCACGCCGTGCGCGGTGATGTTCAGACAGGCATTGTCCAAGAGGCGCGTCGCGCCGAAGCGGACCGCCAGCAGCAACAGGACCCGACCGCCCAGCACAGAACACGGTTCCAGCGTGTCCGCACGCACCGCCGCCACATAGTCGGGCACGCCCGAGGGTTCGCGTTCCAGGACCGCACGGAGCGCGGCCTCCACCACATCCGCCCGGCGTTCCCCCTGGCGGATGCGCTCGACGCCGTCGGCCAGCGCGGCCTGCAGGACCGGCGCGGCGCGCCGCTGCGCTGCATCCAGGTACACGTTGCGCGACGAGAGCGCCAGCCCGTCGGGCTCGCGCACGGTCGGCACGCATCGCACCTCCAGCGGCCACAGAAACTCCTGTGCCAGATGGCGGACCACGACCACCTGCTGGGCGTCCTTCTGCCCGAAGACCGTGACATCCGGCGCGCAGACGTTGAACAGCTTGGCGAGCACCGTGGCCACGCCCCGGAAGTGGGTGGGTCGGTGGCGGCCCTCCCACACGCTCCCCAGACGCCCGGGGTCCACCGTGAGTTCCGGGGTCCCCGGATACAGGTCCGCCGCCTCCGGGGCGAAGAAGAGGTCCACCCCCGCCCCCTCCACCAGGCGGGCGTCGCGCTCCAGATCACGCGGGTAGCGCGCGAAGTCCTCCCCCGGACCGAACTGCAGCGGGTTCACGAAGACGCTGAGCACGACGGCGTCAGCGTGCCTCCGACAGGCGCGGACCAACTCCAGGTGGGCGGCATGCAGGGCACCCAGCGTGGGAACGAGACCGATGCGCGCCCCGGTCGCGCGGCGATCGGCGACCCAGGACCGGACCTCCGGTGCACGGGTCACGCGCATCACGGCGTGTCTGCCTCCCTGACGGCACCGCCCTGGCCCCAGCCCTGGCCGTCGTGGCTCTCCGCGGAGCTCGGGAATCGGCCCTGTCGCACGTCATCCGCGTAAGCGGCAACCGCCGTCCGCATGGCCGTGGCCAGGTCCGCGTACGCGCGCGCGAAGCGGGGCGCGCGCGCGGAAAGTCCGACAATGTCGTAAAGCACCAGAACCTGGCCGCTGCAGTCCGGACCGGCGCCGATCCCGATGGTGGGCGGATCGATGCGAGCCGTAACCTCGGCGGCGGCCGGCGCCGGTACCATCTCCAGCACCACGGCGGCCGCCCCGGCGGCGGCCAGGGCTTCGGCGTCCGCCAACAGGTGCGCCCGCTCCGCGCCGCCGCGGGCCTGCACGCGCGGACCGCCGAGTCGGCGCACACTTTGCGGGGTGAACCCCAGGTGACCGACCACCGGGATCCCCGCCTCCACGAGGTGTCGTACGGTGCCCGCCCAGTACGCGCCGCCCTCCAACTTGACGGCATCCGCTCCGCTCCGCAGCAGAGCGCCCGCGTGGCGCACCGCCGACGCGACGTCCGCCTGATAGGAGAGAAACGGCATGTCGGCGACCAGCAAAGCGCGCCGCACGCCCCGCGCGACAGCGGCCGTGTGGCGCAGCATGTCTTGCTGCCGGACACCCACCGTGTCCCGCAGCCCCAGCACGACGTCCCCCAGCGAATCTCCCACCAGGACGACATCCACTCCGGCGGCGTCGCACAGGCGCCCTTCGGGCTCGGTGTATGCGGTGACCGCGACGATCGGCTGGCCGGAGGCCTTCATCTGCTGTAGGTTGCGTACCGTCAGCGGCTTGCCCCGCGTCCCGTCAGCCACGTAGTCGCCCCCTCCTGCCTGCAGTCTAGCACGCCCTGGCGCGGGGAGCGGGCCTTGCCGCGGCGCCGGTGTCCGCAGAGCGCGGCGGGTGGGGCAGACCGCCGGGGCGTAAAGTAGGGCACTGGCGCGGCGGCCAAGGACGGCCCCGTTTCCAATGCCCTCTTTCCGAACCGTGCTTGAGGTTCTCCCTCACACGGCTCTCCCCCAGGCAGTCGGCCAGCCACATTCCACCTTG
>JAJZWQ010000074.1 GCA_021846605.1 Bacillota bacterium
GGCGGCGTCTGCCTGTGGAGGGGACGTAAGCCCTACCCGGAAACGGGTGGGCGGACCCCGGCGAAGCAGGAAGCCCCGGTGAGCGATTACCGGGAATCCCCCGGCTTTAGCCGTGGGGAGGAGGTCAGGGCGTGCTCTCGGATCTGATCCTGATTCTGGGCATCTTCTTCGTCATGTACTGGGTGCTGGGGACCTTTCGCTTCCTGCGCGCCAAGGGGATGCGCAACCGCATCCGCTGGGGGCTCGCCGCGCTCTTCGCCCTCTGGGCCGGCGGCCTCATGACCGTACTCCACTGAGCCCCGGCGCCCCAGGCCGAGCGCCGCCGCAGAGCCCGCCCAGGCCGACCGGAGGGCCGCTTCGGCCGCGTCCAGCCCCGCGCCCGTCAGTTGCACGCCCGCCGCCTGGGGGTGTCCACCGCCACCCAAGCGGTGGGCGAGCGGCAGGACGTCGACGCCCCGGCTGCGGAGTCGGAAGCGGACGCCGTTCTCCCCCTCCTGCAGGATCGCCAGGATCCCTCCCTGGGGCGGCGTGAGGTGGGAGGGGAGTAGCGCGGCCTCGTAGGGACGCAGGGCGAACTGGCCGGGCAGGGCGCGCGGGATGGGAACGACGTGGAGCGGGACCGGGCCGGGCAGGGAGAAGCCCGCGCCCTCCACGGCGGCCAGATAGGCCCAGAACCCGGGAGAGCGCCGGTGGAAGGCCTCGGCGCATTCGGCCGCGTCGGCGCCGCGGGCCGTGAGGTAGGCGGCCCAGGCAAAGGTCTCCGCGCCGCCATCCACGCGGAAGCCCTCGCTATCACCGACCAGCCCGCGCAGCAGCACCGTGGCCAGCGGCCCCTCCACGGCGACCCCCAGAGCCTCGGCCAACGGGGCCAGCAGGCACGAGCAGGAGGGGGCGGCGACCACCCAGTTCACGCGCGCGAACCCGGGATTGTCCTCATGGTGGTCGATGCTCGCCGCCACCGGCCCCCGGATCTGCAGGCGGTCGGGCCGCGCTGTGTCCACGGCGACGCGCAACGCGCCGTGGTCCGGGTCGCCGGTGCGCCGCAGGGCGGGGTCCAGCGCCCAGGCGTAGATGTCCGGGAGCTCGGGGACGTGCGCCCAAGCCTCGTGGCCGGCTACACGCAGGATCCGGCAGAGCCCTTCCGCCGAGGCCAGCGCGTCGACATCCGGCAGGATGTGGGGGATTACCGCCACCGACGGCGCGGCGTCCAGCGCGGCGACCACGGCCGACTCGGGCGCCGGCCAGGGCAGGGGAAGCGTGCGCATTGAGCCCCTCCTCGACACCCGGGCTGGCGCGGATTCTACCAGCTTGTCGGCCGACCCCTCAACACCGCCGCGCGGCGGACGATACAGGGAGGGGGGCGGTTCACCGCCCCCGGGTGGGGCCGCCACGGCCCCAGATACGGGGTGGCCGCGCCCCAGGGACGGGGCCGGCCCACCCGCCCCGCCGGGCGGGCGTCTCCAGGCCGGCACACTTCCCCGCGACCCGCCACAGACACCGGCTCCGGGGCGCCGATCCCGTGGCGTGCCGCGGCGGCGCTCGCCCGCCGCGGGAGGTGGGGCTGCGTGGCGGGTGCGTGGGCGAGGGATCCGCCCGGGGACGGCTCTGGGGAGGAGGTCGGACCATGAAGCGCCACCCACATGATGTCTGGGCCTGGACGGAGGGGCATGCCGCCCGCGTCCTGGCCGCGACGCTGGGCCGGTTCGGGTTCCTGACCCCGGCCCAGGCCGCGCCGCTGACGGGCCTGGGCGCACCGGCCGTGCGCCGGGCCATCGCCCTCCTGGTGGACGCCGGCTATGCGGAACGCGTGCCGCTGGTGCGCGGCGGCGGCTGCGGCGTGGCCTGCCGCCTGACCCGCGCCGGCTGCGACTCGGTCGAGGTGGGCGCGCGCCGGCCCGCCCCGCTCGATCTCGTGGACTGGTACCTGGCCGCGGCCGACGTCGCCCGCGCGGAGCCGGGGTGGGGGCCGTGGATGGGGACGTCGGCGTCTGACGCCCGCCGGCACCCGACGCAACTGGACCCGGCCGGCACGCTGCCCGGGCGCCGCGGGCCGCATCCGGTCTGGGTGATCCTCTGGCCCCCGTCGCCGACCCTCCTGCGCCGCTGCGTCCTGCAGGGTCTGGCGGCGGGTCCCGGCGGGGGGGACCTCTACGCGCCCCCCGCGCTGCTGGGCCTGCCGGCGCTGGCGAACCTCCCGTTGGCACCGCATCCCTGGACCCCGCCGCACCTGGGCGGGCGCCAGCCGCTGGCCCCGGGTTGGCAGGGCGCCCGCGGCCACCTGACGGCCGTGCGCCTGGCCCTGCTGGGGACGCTGGATCGCTTCGGACACGCCACAGCGGTCCAACTGCGCGCCATCCACGGACCCGGGGTCCCCCGGCGGCTCGACGCCCTGGCCCAGGCCGGGCTGGCGCGCCAGTGGACGCTGCCGGGCGGCCTGGGCGTGTGGTCGGCCACCCGGACGGGGCAGCGGACGGCCGGGACCGTGCGGGCGCCGGTGCCGGCCTCTCCCGCCGCCCCGCGCCACTGCCTGGCCCTGGTCGATCTGGCGCGCCTGTTGGAGGCCGAGACGGGCGGCAACTGGCGAACCGAGCGCGAGTTGCGCACCGAGCACGCGGCCCGTCTGGGACCTGGAGCCCTTCCGCCTCCGGATGGTGCCGTCGATCTTCCGGACGGCCGGCGCGTGCTCGTGCAACTGGAGTTGAGCCGAGCACGCGCCGACCATCTGCTGGCATTTGCCAGCCGGCATCTCAGCGCGGGAACCGGAGCCGGGGTGTGGTACGTCTGTATGCCGGACCTTGTCCCCTGGTACCGGCTGCTGCTGGCCCACGACCAGCGGTGCCAGGTATGGGCGTGGTGTCCGCCGGCCCCTGGGGCCGATGGGCCCCGGCCCCGGCGGGTCGGAGGATGGGAGCAACGCCCGGAGGAATCGGCCAGTCCCGGTGTGGTACGGTGAGGAGCGGTGGGCCGCCGCCCTGCCAGGATGGACCGACGGGAGGGCTGCCGCGTGTTGGCCTGGGTGCGCGCCCGGCGCACGCCCCTGTATTTGGGGGTTGTCTTTCTACTGGCGCTGGGCATCCGGGTCTGGTGGGTGCGCCACTGGATCATCAGCAACTATCCCGACCAACCGAGCCTGGAGACGTACGCGGCGAACGTGGCGCAGGGGCTGTATTACGGCACGCACGGGGCCTACTGGCCGCCGGCCTTCATCTTCTTGGCCGGATTCGTGGAACGCTGGTTTGGCACGGGATACCACTTTCTGGCCGTGCGTCAGACCGACGCCCTCCTGGGGGCCATCGGGGTCCTGCTCACGGCGGACATCGCCCGCCGCCTGCTGCGCTCGCCCGAGGCCGGTCTGCTCGCCGGGGTGCTGGCCGCCGTCTTTGCCCCGGCCATTTACTACGCGGACACGTTTCTCAACGCCACGCTGGACAGCCTGATGCTGGTGGCAGTGGTGGATGCGGCCATCGCCCTGGGCGACGCACCGAGCACCCCGCTCCTGCTGCTCAACGGTCTGCTGTTGGGCATCGCGACCCTCACCAAGCCGACGCTCCTGCCGCTGATCGTGCCCGCCGTCGTCCACTGGGGACTGGCCGGGCGTTGGCCACTGCGCTGGCGGGGTGCGCTTGGCGCGGGCGGCGCGGTGCTGGCCGTCGCGCTTTTGGTGACCGTGCCCTGGACCCTGCGCAACGTCCGGGTCACCGGATCGCCGGTGTTCGTCGACGTCAACGGCGGCGTGAACTTCCTCATCGCCCACAACCCTCAGAGCACCGGGCAGTGGATGGCGCTGACCGCCCACACCGATCCGGTGATTCTGCGCGGGTCCGGGTTCGACCGCCCAAGCACCAACCACTACGAACTGGAGGCCGGGATCCAGTACTTCGAGACACATCCCGGCGCCGACATCCACCAGGCGCTGAAGGTCCTCCACCTGTTCTGGACCGAGCGCGACACGGATCTGGCCACGTATGCGGAGAACCTGGCGCCCATCACGCGCGACCTGCACCTGCCGCTGATCCGTTTCCCGCTCCTCCGCGATCTCGGTCTGCTCGGCATGTTCGGTCTGATTCCGCTGTGGCGCAGGGGGATGATCCTGCCGCTGACCCTGCTGGGCTTCTCTGGGGGGTTGGCGCTGCTGTTCTTCGCGCCGCGGTTCCGGTTGCCCGTGACCGCGCTGCTGGCGATCTGCGCGGCGGCGGGCGTCGTCAGCCTGGTCCGTGCCGTGGCGGCGCGGGTGCGCGCGGCGCGGACCGATGCGGCTCGATCCCGGCCGAACGCGGTCAGCGCGACTCGGACGGCGGACTGACCGCCGGGAGGAGCACGCGCACCTGGCCGCCGTGATCGGTGTTCTCCATCTCCAGGGCACCGCCGTGGCGCTGCAGGATCCACCGACAGATGGGGAGGCCGATGCCCATCCCCTGCGGCTTGGTGCTGTGGTACAGCGAGAAGGGCGCGGCGATGACGCGGGGCGGGAAGCCGGGCCCGCTGTCCTGGATCAGGACCTCCGCCCTGCCCTCGGCCGGTAACGCGCCAACCCGCACCGTGACCGGGCCGGCGGGGGCGCCGGCCTCCAGGCCGTTGCGCAGGATGTTCCAGATCGCGTTCGCCAGCGCGCGTGGTTCGCCCCGCACCCAGACGCTGGCGTCGGCGACGACCTGCACGGCTCCCAACCCCAACTGTCCGCACGGGCCGTTGGCCAGCCTGGCACAGAGTTCCCGCAGCTCCACCCGTGAGAAGTTCCAGGGGCCGCTGGCGGCCAGGTAGGTGTCCAAGAGCCCCGAGAGGTGCTCCAGGCCGCCGAGGATCGCGCGGCAGGCGTCGGCCTCCTCGGGCAGCCCCTTTCCGGCCAGCAGCGTCGACAGCGCCTGCAGGCGCAGGTGCGCGACGGTCAGCGGGGAGCGGAGTTCGTGGGCCAAGAGATCCGGGACCTCGACGGGGAGGGCGGCGTCCTCGTCGCCCCCCGAGCCTGCCCGCAGGGAGAGATGGAGGGTCAGGCCGCGGTCCTGGGCCCGCCACTGGTGCAGGAGTTCCTGCGCCTCCTCGGGGACCCGGGCCGTCGTGGCGTCCACCTCGGTGTGGCGTGCCTGCAGCGTCAGCGCGCGCAACGCGCTCACCGTGTGCGGCGTCACTTTCCCGGTGACGCGGATGAAACAGCGATCCCCGCGCCGTTCCACGAAGATGCCGCTCGCGTCCACGCCGTCCCTCCCTCCGGTTGCTTTCGCGCCGTCCCTGGGAAAGGCCTTCCAGGCCTGGCAACCTGGAGGGGGCGGTCCGGGGCTGGGCCTGTCGCGGGCTGTCGGGGGAGTGGCGGCTTCCTGCGCCACCCCGCGGACGTTTTTCTCCGGAAGGGGTGGTGAGGAATGGGCTTGGACGGTAGGATGGAACGGGTCATAGCCTGAACGTTCGCCGCACACGGCGACGCCCCGTTGGCGCCGCAACGTTTGGGTCTGGCCGAGGCAGCCCATCGGGAGAGTGGACCATGCGGGTCATTGTCTGCGGCGGGGACGGCTTCTGCGGCTGGCCGACCGCCCTGCACCTGTCTGCGCGCGGGCATGAGGTGGCGATTGTCGACAGCCTGGTCCGGCGGGAGTGGGACCGCGAACTGGGTACGCAGTCGCTTTGCCCCCTCGCGCCCCTGCAGGAACGGGTGGAGGTCTGGAAGGCCAGGAGCGGCAAGGACCTGCGCGCCTACGTCGGGGACATGAATGACGCCGACTTCCTGTACGGGGCGCTGCGGGAGGAACGGCCGGACGCCGTGGTGCACTTCGCGGAGCAGCGCTCTGCTCCGTACTCGATGATCGACCGCCAGCACGCGGTCTTCACCCAGTTGAACAACGTGGGCGGCACGCTCACGCTGCTGTACGCCATCAAGGAGATCGTACCGGAGTGCCACCTGGTCAAGCTGGGTACCATGGGGGAGTATGGCACCCCGAACATCGACATCGAGGAAGGCTATCTGGAGGTCGAGCACAACGGCCGCCGGGACGTGGTGCTCTACCCGAAGCAGCCGGGGTCCATCTACCATCTCTCCAAGGTCCACGACAGCCACAACATCGAGTTCTGCTGCCGCACCTGGGGACTGTCCGCCACCGATCTCAACCAGGGGGTGGTCTACGGGGTGCAGACGCCGGAAACGGCGTTGGACCCGGCGCTCACCAACCGTTTTGACACCGACGCCGTTTTCGGAACCGCCATCAACCGCTTCATCGTAGAGGCCGCCGTCGGCCAGCCCCTGACCGTCTACGGGCAGGGAGGGCAGACCCGGGGGTTCATTCAGATCCTGGACACGGTCCGCTGTATCGAATTGGCGCTGGTGCACCCCGCCAAGCCGGGACAGTTCCGGGTCTTCAACCAGTTCACGGAGCAGTTCTCCATCCTGGAACTGGCCGAGCGCGTCGTGGCGGTGGCGGAGAGAATCGGCCTGCGGCCCACGGTCCAGCACCTGCCCAACCCCCGCGTGGAGCGGGAGGAGCATTACTATAAGGCGGCGCACACGGCGCTGCTCACGCTCGGCTTGGAGCCCCACCTGCTGGGCGATGCGTTGCTGGAAGAACTTCTCGGATTGGCCGCGCGGTTTGCCGACCGGATCGTTCCGGACAAACTCTTGCCGAACATCTCGTGGAGATGACCCAGGACCCGCACGAGGAGGCACGGCCGGATGCGCGTCGCCATCTTCACGGAGACCTATATCCCCTGCACGGATGGCGTGGTCACGCGGCTGCTCAACACCTTGGACGAACTGCGGCGCCTGGGGCACGAGGTCCTGGTGCTGGCGCCCGACGGCGGCCCGCCCAGCTACGCCGGCTACCGGGTGGAGGGCTTTCCGGGGCGGCCCTTCTTCCTCTACCCCGACAAGCGCGTCATCTGGCCGCGCACGCGCGGCATCGATCTGGTGCGGGAGTTTCAGCCCGACGTCATCCATACGCTGAACCCAACCGTGTTCGGGATGGCCGCCATCCTGGCGGCTTGGGCGACGGACCGGCCCCTGGTGGCCAGCTACCACACGCACTTTCCCCACTATGCCAAGCTGTATGGGTACGACTACCTCACGGGGCCGATCTGGGGCTACATGCGCCTGCTGCACAACCGAGCGGCCGTGAACCTCTGCACCTCCGAGTCGGCGCGCCAGGAGTTGGTACACCACCGCTTCCGCCGCGTGCGCGTCTGGCCCCACGGTGTGGACCTGCGCCGCTTCCGACCGACCACGCCCGATCCGGCCATGCGGCACAGGTTGTCCGGGGGGGCGCCGAACAAGACCCTGCTGGTGTATGTCGGGCGCCTTGCCGCGGAAAAGGAGATCCACCGTTTGCTGCCTGCTGTGCAGGGGAACGATGACGTGCGGCTCGCCATGGTGGGAGACGGTCCGTCGCGCAGGGAACTGGAGGTCCTGTTCGCCGGCACGCCGACCGTGTTCACGGGCACCCTGGAGGGGGATGACTTGGTCGCGGCGTACAACGCGGCGGACGCCTTTCTCTTCCCCTCGACGACGGAGACGCTCGGTCTGGTGCTGCTGGAGGCGATGGCCTGCGGGCTACCGGCGATCGCGGCCCGGAGCCAGCCCAGCATGGATCTGTTGGGCGGCGGGGAAGCCGGGATCCTATACGATGGGGATGAGCCCCGGAGCCTGGTCGCCGCGATCGCCCGGTTTCGCAGCGATCCCGAAAACGTCGTCCGTCTGCGCCAGGCGGCGCGGCGGCGCGGGAGCGAACGCGGATGGGAAGCCCCGACCCGGAAACTGGTGGGCTACTACCACGAGGCGGTGGAGCACGTGGCGGCGGCTCTGGCTCCGCCGTTTCCGGTGTCGGGTCAGACCGGCGCCGGCGGTCGTTGAACCCCACACGCCGGCCCGCGCTTGCCGCGCTCGGCCGGCTGGGACAGGGCGCCTGGAAGCAGTATGGCGAGTTCCTCACCGTCGGTTTTCTGAACGCTGCGGTGGACCTTGGTGTACTCAACCTCCTCCTGTGGCTCTTTCCATCCAGCAAGGATAGTCCCACCGAGTTGACGGTGGTGAACTCCCTCGCCGTGGCGCTCGCGATCCTGAATTCCTACCTCTGGAACACGCGCTGGACCTTCCGGCAGCAGGCGGACGGCTCTACCCGCCAGCGGGTGCTGTTCCTGGGGCAGTCCCTGCTGAACATCGCCATCAATGACGTGGCGCTGGTGGCCACCAAGGGCCAGTTGCACCAACTCCATATCGAACCCCACTGGCTGAAGCTGAACCTGAGCAAGGGCGCGGCAATGGCCTTCGCTTCTTCCAGCAGCTTCTTCATCATGCGGCTGATCGTGTTCCGGCGCTCGGGACGTGCCTGATGGCCCGCCTTTTCCGGGAGAGTCCCTTGCCGGCCGGGCTGGCCCCGCCGGGCCCCGGACCCTCGCGCGTGCTTCGGACCGGCTGCCGAACGGCGTGGAGCCGAGCGGGATGCCCGAAACGGGTCCGAGCGTGGGGCCGGGGGGGGTTGGATGGGTGGACGGGTGCGCGGAGCATGGCGGCCCTGGCTCGGAAGCGCGGTGAGCCGGGGCCGCAGTATGGCCGGCAGGTGCCGGTGCCGGGCTCAAGCGGGCGGGTCGCGGGCCAGCCGGATCAGGCCCGCTGCCGCCGGGGGCGGTAGACCATCCCCACGCCAGCGGCCAGCGCCATCAACCCGGCCAGGGGAAGAACCGGGCCCTCGCCCGTCTTGGGCACGGATGTGCTGGAGGCCGTGCTCGCCGGCGTGCTGGAGGTGGTGGTGGACGCGGACGTGGTCGAGGCGGAGGCTGCCGCCGCCACCGGTTGGTATTCCAGGACCAGTTCGTTCTGTTCCTTCTGGCCGTTGATCAGGGCGTAGTCTCCGGAGACCATCTCGTTGGAACCCCACCACCCAATGGCGCTACCGGTCCCAGTGCCGGAACCGATCGGGGCCGGGCCCGTGGGATCGGCCAGTTCCAGCGTGTAGGTACCGGCCGGCGCCGGCGACGTCAGGACCAGGCTGAGATTGGCCCCGTCGGCCACATCGGTGAACACGTGCTGGGTGACGACGGTGCCCGTCAGCCCCGCGCCGTCGCGCAGGATCAGGGTCGCCCCCGACTGTTTCGTCGTCCAGGTGGGCGTGTAGCCGCCCACCTGGACGAAGGGCTGGGTGGTGGTGAAGACCTCGGCGACGGTTTGGCCGGACTGCAGGGGTCCGAACGGGTTGTGGTTGGCACCGATGGCGGGGAGGGTCAGGGTGCTCTGATCGATGGAGACCTTCGCCAGCGGTGTGGCCGCCGACGCCATCCCGCCGACACACAGACCAACTGACAGTGCGCCCGCCCCGACCGCCAGGGGCCACCAGCGCCACCCACCATCCATGCGGCTCGCCTCCCCAGTTGCCTCCCAGCGCTGACGCCCGCAGTGCGGACCAGGCCGTGCAGCGTCTTTTCTGTGTTTGTCCTGGTACTCCTTTGGGATGATGCGCGGAATCCTCCCGGGTCGTCTCTCCGGGTGACTCCCGAACCGCATCCACAGGAGCCGGAGGCTTTCCGGCATCTGCCGCTGTGTCGGTCCCCGGTGGACCAGCGAATCCGCGCGCCAGACGGCATGAATCGCGCCGCGGAACACGAAGCAGGGAGGACGCGGGCGCGGTGTGCGCCCAGTCGGGGGGGACGGCTGTTGGCGCTGAACGTGGGTGTGGTCGGGCTGGCGGGGATCGGGAAACGGCACCTGGCATGCTATCGGGAGAGCGCGCTGGGGGACGCGGTGGCGGTCTGCGATATCGTCCGCGAGAAGGCGGACGCGACGGCGGCGGAGTTCGGTGCGCGGGCGTACTACAGTGTGGCGGACATGCTCGCGGCCGAGCCCGACCTGGACATCGTCGATGTGACGACCGGCGGCAAGGAGAACGGTAGCTGGCACTTCGCGCCCGTGATGGAGGCACTGGCCCACGGCCGGAACGTGCTCGTGGAAAAGCCGCTGTCCAGCGACATCGGCCAGGCCCGTGCCATGGTCGCCGAGGCCGAGGCGCGCGGCGTGTACCTGGGGTGCAACCTCAACCACTACTTCACGCCGCCGGCCGAGAAGGCCCGGGCCATGATCGACGCGGGGGAACTGGGTGAGTTGCGGTATTGCCTGATGAAGATGGGCTTTTCGGGCGGGGAAGAACTGTATGGCGGCGCGCCGCAGGATCCGCGCGTCAAGGGCTTTCCCTATTTCCACGCCAAGGCCTTCCTGACGCACCCCTTCAGCGTGATGCGCTACCTGTGCGGGGACATCACGCACATCCAGGCCTTTTTTGGGCGTCCCGCGTTCCGTCAGCACGCGGGTGAGGTGCTCCTCTCCCAGACGAGCATCCATGCCCGGTTTGCCAACGACTGCACGGGCTACCTGCTGAGCACCCGGGGGGACACGCCCGTGGGGCTGGGCGGTTGGTGGAGCATTGAGGTCGGGGGCACGCACGGCACGCTGTGCATCGAGAACTGCATCGAAAAGGTGACGTTCTGGCCGGTTCACCGCGTGGGGCTGGGACAGCAACCGGAAGCCACGGTGACGGAATCGGGGATCCGCGATTTCGACCAGACCTTCCCGCGCCGCATCACCGCTTTTCTGGAGGATGTCGGACAGCGGGTGCCGCACGACCGCCTGCGCGGCAGCGGGCGCGACGCGCTGGCGGCACTGGAGTACACGTTTGCGGCGATGGAGTCGCACGAACGCGGGGGCGCCCTGGTACGTCCGCACCCGTTGCCTCCGCAGGAGTGAGCCGCCGGCCCGCGAGGCGGAAAGCCGCGGGCGCTGGCAGAATCTGATGGTGGGCGGGGCCGTCCGCGCGCGGAGCGGGCCGCCCACCGGGCCCTCGTGATGATACACTGAAGTCAGCTGGCGCCGGATGCCGGCACACGGATGCGGGGTGGCGTGGATGATCCAAGATCTGTTGTCCCCGCTGCACTTGATGGTGCTGGCGATCGTTGTGCTCTTGGTGTTCGGCCCCAAGCGTCTCCCCGAACTCGGAAGTTCTGCGGCCAAGACGATTCGCGAGTTCCAGCGCCAAATGCGGGAGTTTCAGGCTGAGCACCTGGACACGATCACGCAGGCGCTGCAGCAACCGCCCGAAGACCCGACGCAGGCCGGCCAGACGGGAAAGGCGGGGCAGTAGGGCCCCGTGTGTTCTTGTCGGCGCAGACGGGCCGTGCTACGATCGCGCCTGCGGCGCTGAGTATCCGCGGAGCGTTGCCGGCGCATGCGTCCGGCAACGCTCCGCGCGATGACCCGACCGTCGGCGCGCCCCCCGAGCAGTCGCCACAGGTGGGTGGCCGGCCGGGCCCGCAGCCCCCCGTTTGCGCCTTGCCTGCGCCTCAAATCCACATCGCCCCTGTCCGTCACGCTGATCGTAGGGAGGTTGCGCGTTGACCCATTCTACCAACCTCGGATACCCCAGGATCGGTCCCAGGCGGGAGTTGAAGAAGGCTCTGGAGGCGCACTGGGCAGGTGAACTGGACGCGGGGGCGCTGTCTCGTGCCGCCGGGGAGATCGAGTCGGCCAACCTGCGCGCGCAGGCGCGGGCGGGGATTGAAACCGTGCCGGCCGCCGACTTCTCGCTCTACGACCAGGTCCTGGATGCCGTCTGCCTGGTTGGCGCCGTGCCCGAGCGCTTCGGCCGGCCGGCCGGTGCCCCTGTCGACCTGGAGACATACTTCGCCATGGCCCGGGGCGTGCAGACGGCCGGGCGGGACGCCCCGGCGATGGAAATGACGAAGTGGTTCGACACGAACTACCACTATCTCGTGCCCGAGTTCACCCGCGGCCAGCGGTTCGCGCCCGCCTGGGACCGCCCGCTGCAGGCGCTTGCCGCGGCACAGGCCGCAGGGGTGGCCAGCCGGGTGGTCCTGGTCGGTCCGGTCAGCTTGCTGCTTTTGGGGAAGGCGAAGTCTGACGGCCTGGAGCCGCTGCGCGACCACCTCGACGCCGTCGTCGAGGTCTATGCCGAGGTGCTGCGCCGCCTGGACGCCGCGGGGGCCACCTGGGTGCAGTTTGACGAGCCGTGCTTTGTGCAGGACCGGGGTGCGGCCCAACTCGCGGCGCTGAGCCGGGCGTATGCGCGCCTGGCGCAGGCCAAGGGCAGCCTGCGCCTGGCGGTCGCCACCTACTTTGGGCATGTGGGGCAGGCGCTGGAGACCCTGACCGCGCTCCCGGTGGACGCCCTGGCCCTGGACTTCGTCCACGGCGAGGCCGGGAACCTGGCGGCGCTGGAACGGCACTCCTGGCCGGCCGATAAGACCCTCATCGCCGGCGTCGTCAATGGCCGCAACGTCTGGATCAGCGACCTGCGGGCGCGCCTGGACTTGCTGCGGGGTCTGGTGGACCGGACCGGTCCGGACCGGCTGCAGGTGTCGCCGTCCTGTTCTCTGCTGCACGTGCCCCTCGACGCGCGGCCGGAGCGCGAGATCGATCCGGATGTCCGTCCGTGGCTGGCGTTTGCCCGCCAGAAGCTTGACGAGGTGGTCACCCTGGTCCGTGCGCTCAACGAGGGTGAGGGGGCGGTGGCCGCGGAACTGGCGTCCAACGCCGAGTCCCTGGCGCGCCGTGCCCGGTCCGACCGCCTGCACCAGCCCGATGTGGCCGCCCGACTGGCCGCCCTCACCGCGCCCGACTTCCAACGCCCCACCGGGGTGGCGGAGCGCCGGGCGGCGCAGGCGCAGCGTCTGGGGCTGCCCGAGTTCCCGACGACGACCATCGGATCGTATCCCCAGACTCCCGAGGTGCGCCGGCTCCGCGGGCGCTGGCGGCGGGGGGAACTCTCGGACGCCGCTTACGAGGCGGAACTGGAGGCCGAGATCCGGCGGACAATCGGTGTCCAGGAGGAGCTGGGACTCGATGTGCTCGTGCACGGTGAATTCGAGCGCAACGACATGGTCGAATACTTCGGCGAACAGTTGGAGGGCTTCCTGTTCACCCACAACGGCTGGGTGCAGTCGTACGGGAGCCGCTGCGTGAAGCCGCCGATCCTGTTCGGCACGGTGCGGCGCCGCCAACCGATGACCGTACGCTGGTCGCGCTTTGCGCAGTCGTGCACCCGACGCCCGGTGAAGGGCATGCTCACCGGCCCGGTCACCATCCTGCAGTGGTCGTTCGTCCGGGACGACCAGCCCAGGTCCGAGACCTGCCGCGAGGTGGCGCTGGCCATCCGCGACGAGGTGGCCGACCTGGAGGCGGCGGGCATCGGCGTGATCCAGGTGGACGAGCCCGCCCTGCGCGAGGGGCTCCCGCTGCGCGTCTCGGAGTGGGCGGCCTACCTGGACTGGGCCACGGCGGCCTTCCGTCTCTCCACGGCGGTCGCGGCCGAGGCTACGCAGATCCACACGCACATGTGTTACGGGGAGTTCGGGGACATCATCGACGCCATCTCGGCGCTGGACGCCGACGTGATCTCCATCGAGAACGCGCGTTCCGGCGCCGAACTCCTGAAGGTGTTCCGGGACCACGGCTACGACAAGGGCATCGGTCCGGGCGTCTATGACATCCACTCCCCGCGCGTCCCGTCCGTCGAGGAGATGGCGAGCCTGCTGCGGGCGGCGCTGGCGGTGCTCTCGGAACGCCAACTGTGGGTGAACCCCGACTGCGGCCTGAAGACGCGGGCCTGGCCGGAGACGCTGGCCTCCTTGCGCAACATGGTGGCGGCCGCCGCGGAAGTGCGGGCCGAAGCGGGCGTGTAGGGTGCCGGCGCAGCAGCGGGCGGGGGGTGCGCAGGCGGCCCCCGCTCGCACCGCTGGTGCTGCGCCGTCCACCACCCTCCAGTCGGCGGCGAAGTGGGCTGCGGCTGGATTGCGGGTACGCAACGCTGCTACGGCTGCTGAACATCAGGGTGGTACGAGCGCCAATCGGCCTCAACGACCGTCGGCTGAAACCGACGGCTTGTCCGGCTGGATCGCTGGACGTTCGGCCGGTTGACGGCGACCCGCCGGGGTCGCGTGTAGCCATCCCGGCAAGGAGAGGAGCGATCCGGAGCCATGTGCCCGAAGCGGTTTTCCGGCAAGCCGGTGCCTTTGGGCGGCGTCTCCTCTCCGGGTGTGCTGCGAGCATTTTACCGGGCGGCAGACTCTCCGCCCGAACCCGCTACGCTCAGTTGTCAAGGTGCACTTCTAGATTATACCACAAGGGGGGGGCGGCGCTTCCGCTATCGCCTGAAGGCGACAGTCCCCGCGCCGCGTGATTTATGGTCCGGGCGCTGCGTCGATGCCCAGGCCCCGGCCCTACTCTCGGCGGCGAGGCTTGGCGGGGTCTGCTGCCGGCACCTCGGTACCCAGTTGTGCGGGAAGTCCCGCACGGAGGGCCTCTTCCACGGCTGATGACCGCTCGCCGTCCACCCACACCCGAACCTCCACGGTCATCTCGCGTCGTACTCGGCGCACATCCCGCGCACGGTACCCAGGATGGCCCTCCGGGGTCTCCTGCGTCGCGATGCCCATCTCCTGGAGGAGGCCGTTGGCCTCCCATGTACTGACCGTCTCAGGACGCACGCCAAGAAGGTCTGCAGCCTGACGCCTACTCAGCCACTCCTCAGCCACGTGCCCCACCTCCGAATAGCGGCCACCGAAACCGCGGTGCCGACCGGGGAACCGTTCCCAGTGGGCTACACGGACTCCCAACTGTTCCGCAACCCTGGAAGAGTTGGCGGGAGGCCCGCCGTCTCCTCCCCAGCCCCGCTATTGTCGTGAGGTGCGTCCAGGTAAGGTGACTCGATCCGGCCGGTGAGAGCCCGGCGGCGGCAGAGTCGGCGCCGCCAAGTCGCCCCTCCGGCGAAGGTCGGTGACGACCCCGTCGAAGCGAGGGGTAGGGGTCCGGAACCGCACTCGGCAAGCAAGGA
>JAJZWQ010000075.1 GCA_021846605.1 Bacillota bacterium
TCGACCCCGCGGGGGCGCGCCTGGCCGCCGACCGGGCCGCCGTGCTGCTCGCGCGCCTGGCCGGGGCCCGCCTGTACACCGGCCGCCTGGAGGCCGGCCCGGGCGTGCCGGAGCGGACGGTCCTGCTGCGGGGCCGCCGGGTTCGCGCGCTACTGGGCCTGCCGCTGCCGACCAGCGCCTGCGGGCGCCATCTGGAATCGTTCGGCTTCGCCTTCCGCGCCGACGGCGCCGACCGCCTGCGGGTCACGGTGCCCAGTTGGCGGCCGGACGTCCGCTCCGAGGTGGACCTGGTCGAGGAGATCGCCCGCGGCTACGGCTACGACAACCTGCCGGCCAGCGTGCCGGGGGGCGCGCCCGCCGAGCCGCTACCCGACCCGGTGGCGGACCTGGCGGCCACCGGGCGCGGCGTGGCGCTGGCGGCCGGGTGCAGCGAGACCGTCCCGTACAGCTACCACGCCGCGGACGCCTGGGCGCTGCTGCGCCTGCCGTCCGGGCATCCCTGGCGCCAGGCCGTGCGCATCCTCAACCCCATGGCCGCCGACCAGGCCGTGCTGCGCACCACGCTGGCCGTCGGCCTCTTGCGCGGCCTGGAGGTCAACGCGCGCCACCAGCGGGCCCACGCCGCCCTCTTCGAGATCGGGCGCGTCTTCGGGCCCCGCCAGGGAGGCCGGCCGTTGGAGGAGCGGCACCAGGGGGCGGCCGGGTACGGCGCGCTGATCCCCCCGGACTGGGGCGGGGGCGGCCGCCCCTGCGACTTCTTCACGCTCAAGGGCCTGTGGGAGGAGATCCTGCGCCGGGCGGGCATGGGCGGGCTGCCCCTGCGCTGGGCGGCGCGCCCCGACGCCTATCCCTGGTTGCATCCGGGGCGTTCGGCCGAACTGTTGCTGTCCGGGGCGGACGGGGAATGCGTCGTGGGCTGGGCCGGCGAGGCCCACCCGGCGGTCAACGCGGCGCTGGGCCTGCCCGCGCCTGCGGTGCTGGGGGAGTTGAACCTGGAGATCCTGGCCCCGCTGGCGCAGGGGACGCCCCGCTTCCACGCGCTGCCCCGCCACCCCGCGGCGCACCGGGACCTGGCCGTGCTGGCCCCCGACGCCCTGCCCGCCGGGGAACTGGTGCTGGCCATCCGCCACGCGGGACACCCGTTGCTGGAAGGGCTCCACCTCTTCGACGTCTACACGGGGCCGGGGATCCCCCCGGCCACCCGCAGCCTGGCCTTCGCCCTCACCTACCGCGCCGACCGGACGCTCACCGACGCCGAGGTCGACGCCTGCCATGCGGGCATCCGCGCCACCCTGGCCGGAATGCCCGGCGTCGCACTGCGCTGATCGGCGGGCGCGCGCGGGCGCCCGCCGCCGCGCGCTCACCCGATCCGGATCTGAAAGTTCCTGCCCTCCCACCCCTGCGACTCGTGCCAGAAGAACGTGAAGTCCAGCATGGTCTCGGCCACCAGCGTCCCGGGTTTGAAGTCATACACCCAGACCCCGTGGCCGTATGGCTCCATCGGCTCGTGGCGGATCTCCGCCCACCCGTCGGCCGAGAAGTGCAGGGCCGCGGACGAATACACCTCGATGCGCAGCATCTCGTCGTGACGCGCCACCGGGATCTGGTGCCCGTGCTTCCAGATGACCAGGCGCTCGGGGGCGGGGCCCTCCGCGTACCGCTCGCGCACCACCGGGGGGCAGTCGAACGGGGACCCGTCGACCATGGAACGCAGGAGCTTGATGTATTCGGCGTGCGCCCACACCAGCGGCGCCGCCGATCCGCTGGGCTTCCCGAGATACAGATCGCGCTGGGGGATGTCCGGGCTGTCCCACACCTGCTCGGGCAGCATGCCGCCACGGGTGACGAACGACTCCATGGCGCGGACCATGGCGGTCGGCTTTTCCCCGTGGGCCAACTCGTAATGCGCCCGCTCCCCGGTGAGCAGGGGCCAGACGCGCCCGATGCCCGTCCCGTCGTACGGCGCGCCGTCCTCCTTCTCGCCGTACCCGTCGTAGGTGTAGCGATGCCAGAGGGGCCCGGTGGGCGTGTCGACCTTGCACAGCGCGTCATACACCGCCAGCGTCTGGACGATATGGGGGTCGTCGGCCGCGCGCACGCCGTAGCGCACCAACTCCAGGAAGCCCCCGTCGACGACGGCGCACTCCTCCACCCGCCCCACGCCAGAGGGCAGGTTGGCCACCGGCAGGACGGCCCGCCCCACCTGGTCGGCCCCGGCGGCCAGGGTGCCGGCGATGCGCTCGTAATACTCCCGGTGGTCCGCCATGCAGCCGGAGTGCGTGAACGTCCAGTCCTCCAGGTGCGCCGCCCAGTAGTCGGCGACGTCCAGGAAGTAGCGCGCGGCCTGGGGATCGCGGTCCGCCTCGGCGAACTCGGCGGCGCAGACCAGCGCCGCGATGGACACCGCCAACGTGGAGGGCGAGTAGCCGCTGTTCTCCTCCCAGCGCTCCTCCTGCGTGACCGGACCCACCCGGGCGATGCGGTAGGCCGCCGGGGCGACCAGCGAGGGATACGGGTTCCAGTCCAGGGCGTCCGCGCGCCGCAACTGCCAGGCCAGCAGGACGGGGAAGGCGATCTCGTCCAACTGCAGCCCGTGCCAGTACGGCTCACCGAAGACCCAGAAGTTCTGTGGCCAGGACCCGTCGGCGCGCTGCGTGCGGGCCAGGTAATGCAGGGCCCGCAGCGCGCCCGGGGCGTCGCCGGCGGCCAGCGCCCCGGTGGCCGCCTGGTAGAGGTCGCGCGGCCACACCAGGTGGTAGCCGGCCCGGTTGTCGTCCCCCTGGGCCTGCCCCCAGGGCACGGCCAGGGAGGCGATGTGGGCGCCCGGGTTATCGCGGTCCTCGTGCGCCCGGATCACCATGGCCGACAGGTAATACTGGCGGCCGCTGTCGTGCGATTCGCGGCTGAGATCCTGCAGGCCGTCGCAGTAACGGTGCCAGCCGTCGGTGTAGGCGGCCGCCATCTCCTCCACATCGGCGTCCGCCGAGGCCATGGCGTTGTTGACGGCCTCGGCCAGGCTGCGGCCAAAGCCCATCGCCAGCGTGAAGGGCCGTGAGACATCCCCCTCCAGTTGGGCGACCAGGGCCACGTTGCCGTTCTCGGCGGCGGCGAACGTCCAGGTGAGTTCACGATGGGCGTTCAGGTCCGTCCAACCGTCCGAGGCCCCGACGAAGCCCGCCGACGCCTGGGACAGGCGGAGGGAGGAGGCCACCGCCAAGTAGGTGTCGTGGCGGTTGGCGGTGAGCAGCAGCCGGTCCCCGACGGTGATCAGCCGGGCGGTGTTGCCACCCCCGCGGTCACCGACGTGCGGAGCCACGAGCACATACGGGCGCAGCCCCGTGGGTGCCCCCTTGCCATTCCCCCCCGTGATCCGCGCGGAAACGACCAGCGAGGGCCGCGCCGGGTCGGTCAGCACCCGCTTCTGGATCTGGAAGCGGCCGTTGCGCTCGGTCGTCGTGACGTCCCAGAGTAGCGCGTGCGGGTCGGGAAGCCTGATCTGCACATCGCAGTCGCGCCGTTCCTCGAAGAAGTCGCCCTCCCCGGGACCGGCCAGCAGGAACTGCAGGTCGCGCGTGTTGGCCAGATCGACCCGCGGGTAGTAGACCTCGCTCACCACGCCGTCGGCGACCGTGAACCACACGGGGCTCTGCCGCTCCAGCGCCGTGCCGACGGCCTCCTTGCGCCCGGGCGACCAGCTGGGCGGTGCCCCCGGCGCCCCGAACGCCCCCAACCCCGGAACCGGGACGGGGAGCGAGAGGTGCGTCCCCTTGGCCGGCGCGGGAGCAGCCGCGGTCTCGCTGCCCTCCTCGCGCCGGGCACGCGTCCTACCGCGGGTCTGCCGCTCGGCCATCACGCCCATCTCCTTCGCCAGATCTGCGCTGGGGATCGTGACCATGCAGACAGGATCTTACCAGAACCGGCCGTCCGCCAACGGGCGGCAGGAACCGACCCCTCCCCCGCGCAAAACTGCACCGGGGGTGTCCATCCGTGACAGGTGCTCCGCGCGTGGCCCTTGCCGCCTTCGGCCGTGCAACCTTTGACCTCGCCGCCGCCGCCGCCGTCCTCCAGGATTCCCGCCAGGCCCTGGAAGCCCTACCCGTCAAGGTTGTCGGGGTCTCGGATCTGCTCACCGACCCGGCCGCCGCCGCCGCGTTCGCCCGCCAGGCGACCGACGCGGGCGCCGACCTGATCGTGTGCCAGTTCACGACGTTCGTGGACGACCGCTTCGTCGCCGCCACCGCGCTTGCCGGGGGCCCGCCCCTCGCGCTGTGGTCGCTGCGCGAGTCCCCACCGGTGGGCGCGCGCCTGTCCCTGAACTCGCTCACCGGGGCCAACCTGGCGGGCTCCCGCCTGCTCCGACTGCGCCATCCCTTCCGTTTCGCCTTCGGCAACCCCGACGAGCCCGAACTGCAGGCCCGCCTGGGGGCGATCACGCGCGCGGCCACCCAGGCCCGGCGCCTGTCCCGCCTGGTCGTCCTGGTGCTGGGCGACCACCCCGACGGCTTCACCTTCAGCGATCCCGCCGACGGCGCGGTGGCGGCCGCGCGCGTTGTGCGGCTGCCCCTGGACGACCTGTTCGCGCGCGCCCGCGCCGTCCCGGAGGAGGAGTATGCCCCGCTGGCCGCCGCAGCCGCCCGCAGCGTGCGGGGCCTGGATGCCCTCCCCGCCGAGCAGGTCACGCGCTTCGCCCAGGCCCTGGCGGTGGTGCGCGACGAGACCGCCCGCGTCGGCGCGGGCGCCGTCGCCGTCCGCTGCTGGCCGGAGTTCTTCACGCAGTTCGGCGCGGCGGCCTGCTCGCTGGTCAGCGCCCTGAACGACCAGGGGGTGGCCGCCGCCTGCGAGGGGGACGTGCTGGGGGCGATCACGCTGGATATGCTCTCGGCCCTGGCCGACGGGCCCGCCTACCTGGGAGATCTGGCCGCCCTGGACCAGGAGCGCGACGCCGCCGTGTTCTGGCACTGCGGCGCGGGGGCCTACCAACTGGCGTCGCCGCGGACGGGGGCGGTCGCCGGCCGCCACCCCAACCGGGGGCTGGGCTTCACGCTGGAGTTCGCTCTCAAGCCGGGCGTGGTCACCATCGCCCGCCTGGGCGAGGGGCCCGCCGGCCTGCGGCTGCTCTGCGGGGGCGGCGAGGCCCTGGACGCACCGCAGCGCTTTCTGGGGACGGCGGCCACGGTGCGGCTGGCGGGGTCGGAGCCCCTGCAGGCGCGCGTGGCCCGGCTGATCGAGGAAGGTTGGGAGCCGCACTACGCGCTGGTCTACGGCGACGTCCAGGCGGCGGTCCGCGACGTGGCCGCCCTGGCCGGCATCCCGTTCCACGCCCTGTGAGCGGGCCCGGTCAGGAGCGGACAGGCGGGGCGCCGTCGACCCCACGGCGTCCCGCCCCCGCGGCGTAGAGGGCCACCGTACCGGCCTGGGCCGCGTTCAACGACTCGCTGGCCCCCGCCATGGGGATGGTCAGGGGCCGGCACAGGGCCCGCACCGCGTCAGACACACCCTGCCCCTCCGCCCCCACCACCAGGACCAGGGGTTCGGACAGGCCACCGGCGGGCGGGGCCGTCCCCCCGCGGGGCACCAGGGCCCAGACCTCCGCGCCGGCCGCGGCCCGATCGCCCAGGGCGGCCGGCAGGTCGGGGGGGGCGGCCACCCGTAGGCGGAACACCGCCCCCGCCGATGCGCGGAGCGCCTTGCCCCCGTATGGATCGGCCGTTCCCGCGCCGCACCACAGCCCCGACCCCGGCCCGGCAAACGCCAGCAGCGCGCGGGCCAGCGCCCCCACATTGCCGGGATCCTGCACACCGTCGAGCGCCAGAATGGTGGCGGGGTGGGCCCCCGCCGCGCGGGCGGGTAGGGAAAAGACGCCCAGCACGCCCTGGGGATGGACCGTCTCGGCCATGGCGGCCAGGACGGGCGGCGCCACCAGCCAGAAGCCCGCGGGCCGCGCGGCGTCCGGGGCGACGCCCTGCAGCGCCGCGCGGAGGGCGCCCGCGGCAGAGGCCGGGTCGGGGAACGCCGCAGCGGTGGCGAACCCCGCCAGGGGCCGCAGGCCGGCCGCCAGCGCCTCGGCCACGAGGTGCGGGCCTTCGGCGAGCAGGGCGTCCGCAGCCCGCCGCCCGCTCGGGCGGTGCAGGACGGTCACCGCCGCCACCACGGGGTGACGGCGGCTGGTGATCACGCGGGGGTCCATGCGGGCTAGAGGTGCGCCCGCGCCCGGGCCACCAGTTGGGAGAAGGTGCCCTGGTCGCGCACGGCGATGTCGGCCAAGACCTTGCGGTCGACGGCAAACCCCGAACGCTTCAGCCCGCTCATGAAACGGCTGTAGGACAGCCCGCCCTCGCGCGCGGCCGCGTTGATCCGGGTGATCCACAGACGCCGGAAGTCGCGCTTGCGCGCGCGCCGATCGCGGTAGGCGTAGCTGAGCGAGTGCAGTACGGCCTCGCGCGCCGTGCGGTACAGCCGGTGCCGCCCGCCCCAGAATCCACGTGTCAGCCGCAGCATCCGCTTGTGACGGTGTCGGGCCGTCACGCCCCTCTTCACTCGAGACATCGGTCATTCCCCTTCCCGGTGCCCGCACCGCGGGCCCGGCGCGCTATTGGTAGGGCAGCATCCGGCGGACATGCGGCACTTCGGTCGGTCCCACCAGCGCGTTCTGCCGCAGCCGACGGTTCTGCTGCTTGCTCTTGTGGCGGAAATTGTGCTGATGGTAGGCGTGCGCGCGGCGCACCTTGCCCGTCCCCGTGAAGCGCAGCCGCTTGGCCGCGCCGCGATGGGTCTTCATCTTCGGCATCCGGATCCCCACCTCCCCGCCTGGGCTCCGGGGCTCTATTCCGGCGGCACCGTCGAGGGTGCCCGCTCTGGGGCCTTCTGGCCTCCACCCACGGCGGCCGCCTGCTGGCGGAGCGCATGCAGCACCTCGGGCCGGGGCCCCATCGTCATGATCATCGTGCGGCCCTCAAGCCGGCCGCGACTCTCCACCTGACCCAGTGCCGCCAACTGCTCCACCAGCTTGTCGAACACGGCCCGTCCCAGGTCGGCGTGGACGATCTCCCGGCCGCGGAAGCGCATCGTGAGCTTCAGCTTTTGGCCCTCGCGCAGGAAGCGCTCCGCCTTGTGGGCCAAGATCTGCAGGTCGTGCTCATCGATATTGGGACGCATGACCAGTTCCTTGACCTCGGTGACGTGCTGCTTCTTGCGCGCCTCACGCTCGCGCTTGTCCTGCTCATACTTGAAGCGCCCGTAATCCATGACGCGGCACACCACCGGCGACGCCATGGGCGCGACCTCCACCAGGTCGAGCCCGCGATCAGAGGCCAGCCGAAGCGCCTCGCGCGCCGGCATCACACCGAGTTGGTGCCCCTCGTCATCGACCAGCCGCACCTCTCGCGCCCGGATCTCGTGGTTCACACGCAAATCTTTGCTGATGCGTCTACCCCCCCTGACACACACAAAAAATCGGCGGATCCTGCCATCCGCCGACGGGGAAGAAGGGAGCATCCTCCGTCGAAGAACCGGTCTGGCACGGCCGACCGGTGAGAAGCGAATGGCTTCTTCTTGCCGTGTGGCCCCCTTGACGGGGGGCGTTACCCCGCGGAGTCTAGCACGGGGCGCAACGGGCGTCAAACGGCGGAAGGAACGGGCGTCAACCACCCCACGGCTAGAGCGGAGGGCTGGCGGCTACCGGATCGTGCGGAGATCGGCCGGTTGCCGGCGGCCCGCCAGTCTATGGCGAGGCTGGCCAGGTGGTGGGCTCCGATGTTCCTGGCGGCATGCAGGTCCGCGTGGAGGGAGAAGCCGCATTGCTGGCAGCGGAAGTCGCCCCGCCTCGGACGGTTGGCCTTCTCCCGGTGCCCGCCACGGCCGCACTTCTGACTGGTGTAGCGGGGGGCTACCGTGGCCACGGCCCCACCCACCAACGCCGCCTTGTGGCGCGAGAAGGACCACGCGTGCCGGCGCCGACGCTGCCGTTTGCGCCCCTTCAGGCGTGTGCGGATGTCGGTCAGCTCCTCGCCGACCAGGGTCGTGCCGGGCGCCACGGACTGGACCAGCCGCTTGGACAGCACGTGGTCGCAGTCCCGGCGGAAACGTTCCTGGCGGCCGGACACCTTGCGCCGGTGCCACTTGGCCGACCGTGGGCCTTTCGCCTGAAGAGCACGGCGCAAGCGGAACGAACGGGCCTCGACTTCCCGCCAAGGGCGCTGCCCGAGGAATTGGGCCTGGGAAGTTGCGGCGGGGCGCACCACGCCCAGATCAACACCGACCACCGCTCCCGTGGGGCGCACTTGCGGCTCCGGGGCGTGGACCACGACGTGCAGCCCACGCCAACCCCCGCGATCCACGCAGAGATCGGACCAACGGAGATTGACGCGTCCGGCAGGGCAGAGTGGGATGCCCAGCGATACCCGCTGCCGATCAGCAACACGCGCCCGGGGGGCATAGCCTGCGGCAAGCTGGACCTTGGCCGAGCGAGCGTCGTCACGGCTGGCGGTGCGGCAGGACACCTTCCGGCCCTTGCGCCAGTGGGTGCGGCAGGACGCGATGGCTTCAGTGGCCTTTCACGGGCAGAGCGGGCCAGTTGCAGGCAGCGCTGCTCCTGCACGTTCATTGGCGTAGGTCTCGTGGTGGAGTTCCACACCGCTGAGGCACCGCATCTCCCAACCCACAGAGCAGACGCGGTTGCGCGGCCGCAGCGTCAGGTCCATGCTCATCTACTACAACCGCTAGACTGTTCCCACAAAGGAGGGAACGCGCGGCCCAGCCCACGGCTAACGCCGGGGCTCTCAGACGGCCGCGCGGAGACTTGATGAGGCGGCGGCTGCCGGACGGTTTCCTCTGGGGCGTGGCGACATCGGCCCATCAGGTCGAGGGGGAGAATGTGTACTCCGACTGGTGGGCGGCCGAGGTGTCGGGGGAGATCCCGGTCGCCTCGGGACGGGCATGCGACCACCGGCGGCTCTGGCCGTCCGACCTGGACCGGATCGCGGACGCCGGACTGAACGCCTACCGCTTCTCCGTGGAGTGGGCGCGCCTGGAGCCCGCGCCCGGGGAGTGGCGCGCCGAGGAACTGCGCCGATACCGGGACATGGCCGAGGGCTGCCGCGCCCGGGGCATCGAACCCCTGGTCACGCTGTACCACTTCACCCTGCCGGACTGGGTCGCCCGGCGCGGGGGGTGGCGCTGGCCCGGTGCCGTCCCGGCGTTCGCCGCCTACGCGGGCCGTGTGGCGGCCGCCCTCGGCGACACCGTCACCCTGTACGCCACGGTCAACGAACCGGTCGTGCTCGCCCTGCAGGGTCACCTCCACGGGCAGTGGCCGCCTCACGGACGTTCCCCGCTGCGGGCCTGGCAGGTGGCCCGACAGCTGGTGGAGGCGCACCGCACCGCGCGGGGCGCGGTGCGTCAGGCCAACCCCAGCGCGCGTGTGGGGGTGGCCAAGCATGTCATCCACTTCCGCCCCCTCCGCCCCCGCCACGTGGGCGACCGGGTGATGGCCGGCGTCACGGACTGGATCTTCAACCGCCTGTGGATGGACGCCGTGCGCTACGACCTGGATTGGCTGGGCCTCAACTACTACACGGTGCACTACTGCGATCTGGGACTGCGCCTCGGGCATCCCTGGCCGGAACTCGTCCGCGCCCGCCAGCGGCGGCAGACCGAGATCGGCTGGGAGGTGCACCCCGCGGCACTGCGCCGGATCCTGCGCAGCGTCCGCGGCTACGGCCTCCCCGTATACATCACGGAGAACGGGATCGCGACCCGCGACGATGCCTGGCGGAGGACATTCCTGCGCCAGCACCTGCGGGCCGCGGCCGAGGCGGCGGGTGACGGCGTGGACCTCCGCGGGTATTTCCACTGGTCCCTGCTGGACAACTTCGAGTGGGCCGAGGGCTACGCCATGCACTTCGGCCTGGTGGCCGTGGAACGGGAGAGCATGGAGCGCGAGCCCCGGCCTTCCCTGGCGTATTACGGCGCCATCGCGCGCCGCCACGGGGTACAGGCGGACGCCGACGAGCCGCCCGCACCGGACCCGGAGCCGTCGGCCGGGGCGTGAGGTGGGGCGCTTACGGCCCGTTGCCCTCCGACCCGGCCGGCGGCAGCCGGTCCAGCACCAGCCGGTAGCCGTCGGCACCGTACTGCAGGAAACGCTTGATCCGGCTGATGGTCGCCGAACTCATCCCCGTCTGCCCGGAGATGTCCTCGTAGGTGGCCCCGGACTCCAGGAGTTCGGCGGCGTGCAGCCGCTGGGCCAGCGCCTGGATCTCGCCGACGGTGCACAGGTCCTCAAAGAAGCGGTAGCACTCGTCGGGGGTGCGGAGACTGAGGATCGCCGCGAACAGCCGGTCGGTGCGCGCATCGGCGAAGCGACTGCGGTACTCCATCGTCGCGCTCCCCCCCAGCCGCGGCCTGTCCAAGGCCGCTTAATCCTGCCGCCAGCGGTGGTCCCGTCCGGGGATGCGGGCCGCGGCGGTGGGGCCCCAGGAGCCTGCCGCGTAGGGCTGCGGCCCGGGCGCCTCCTCCGCGTTCCATCCGGCGTGGATGGCATCGGCGAGGCGCCAGGCCGCCTCCGCCTCGTCGGCGCGGGTGAAGAGCGTGG
The DNA here is from genome assembly GCA_021846605.1 of Bacillota bacterium. The sequence goes on from JAJZWQ010000075.1 coordinate 10,592, forward strand.
CGTCCCCGCGCAGACTGTCCAGGAGCAGGCGGGCGTAAGCATCGCCCCCGGCCGGGCCGAAGCTGGCATCATAGGCGAAGTCCATCTCCACAGGCACCACACGGATGTCCTGGCCCGGCGCCTTGGCACCGAACCGCAGGAAGATCCCCTCTTTGGGCTGGATGCGCAGCACCAGCACGTTGGGCTCGATCCGCCGGTGGGCACCGGTCTCGGCAAACAGCATCTGCGGGGGCATCTTGAAGGTGACCGAGATCTCAGTGGTGCGCTGGGCCAGGCGCTTGCCGGTGCGCACCAGGAAGGGCACGCCGGCCCAGCGCCAGTTGTCGACGGTGAGCCGGGCGGCCACGAAGGTCTCGGTCTGCGACGCGGGTGCCACCCCCGGCTCCTCGCGGTACGCGGGCACGGGCTTCCCGTCGATGCGGCCCGCACTGTACTGGCCGCGGACCACGGAGGCGTGGACCTCGTCCGGGGTCAGGGGGTGCATGGAGCGCAGCACCGCGACCTTGCGGTCGCGCACATCGTCGGCGCGGAAGGCGACCGGCGGCTCCATGGCCACCAGGGTCAGCAGTTGCAGCAGGTGGTTCTGCACCATGTCCCGCAGCGCGCCGGCACCCTCGTAATACACGCCCCGCAACTCCACGCCCAGGGTCTCGGCCGCGGTGATCTGCACCTGCTCGATGTAGTTGCGGTTCCACACGGGCTCGAACAGGCCGTTGGCGAAACGGAAGACCAGGATGTTCTGGACCGTCTCCTTGCCCAGGTAGTGGTCGATGCGGTAGACCTGCTCCTCGCGGAAGTCACGGTGCAACAGGACGTTCAGTTGCTGGGCCGTGGCCAGGTCCGTCCCGAAGGGCTTCTCCACCACGATCCGCGTCCAACCGGACGCGGCCGGGTCGGCCAGACCGGCATCCCCCAGGCACTCGACGATGCGGGGGTAGGTCGGGGGCGGGGCGGCCAGGTAGAACAGGCGGTTGAGAGGCACGTCCGCGCGCAGGCGCCCCGCCAGCTCGGCGTAGGTGGCCGCGGCGCCGAAATCCCCGTGCATATAGTCCATGGCCGCCACGAACGCGGCGCGCTGCTCCGCGCTCCCCTCCGCCCCCTCGTCGGAGGCCGCCAGGGCCTCGGCCGCGCGACGGCGGTACTCGTCGGGGGAATAGTCTTCGAAGGCGACCCCCAGCAGGCGGAGGCCCCGGTCCAGGGCGCCCCGGCGCCAGAGGCCGAAGAGCGCGGGCAACAGCTTGCGGCGCGCCAGGTCACCGGTGGCACCGAAGAGCACCACGATCACCGGACCGGCAGGTCCCGGGGCACCGCTGGGCAAATCCATCGCCTCCCAAGCATTTCCCCCGACTGCTTCCCTCCCGGGGCGGCCGCCTCCTGCGGCGCCCGGCACGGCGGGCCGGACGCGGGGGACGCGGAAGGACGGTCGTGCGCATGCGCGCGTATGTGCTCAGCACCTACGGAGGTCCTGAGGTGCTCGGGTTCTCCGAGACGCCGGATCCCGAACCCGGCCCCGAAGAGATCCTCGTCGCAGTCCGGGCCGCCGGCGTGAACAATGCCGACCTCGCGCAGCGCGCCGGCCGCTACCCTCCCCCGCCGCCCCACCCCCCGGTGGAGATCCCGGGGCTGGAGTTCGCCGGGGAGGTGGTGGCGACCGGGTCCGAGGTGCGGCGCCACCGTCCGGGCGACCGGGTGTGCGGCCTTCTGCCGGGAGGCGGCTACGCCGAACGCGTGGTCACCCATGAGCGCATGGCGATGCCCGTCCCGGCCGGCATGTCCTGGGTGGAGGCCGCCGCGATCCCGGAGGTCTACCTGACAACCTATGACGCCCTCTTCCTGCAGGCCGACCTGCAGCCGTACGAGCAACTCCTGGTGCACGCCATCGCCAGCGGGGTGGGCACGGCCGCCCTGCAGTTGGCGCTGGTCACCGGCGCCACGGTCTACGGCACGTCGCGCAGCGCCGACAAGTGCCGGCGCGTGCGGGAGATGGGGGCGGCGGCGGTCATCGAGATGTCTGACCCCGACCGGGACTTCCCGCAGGCCCTGTTGGCGGCCAGCGGCGGCCGCGCGATGGACGTCGTGCTGGATCTGGTGGGGGGCGGCTACCTGGGGCGGAACCTGGCCGCCCTGGCCACGCGCGGCCGCATGGTGACCCTGGCGCTAAAGGGCGGGGCCCGCGCCGAACTGGACCTCGGCTTGGTGATGGCTAAGCGCCTACGTCTGAGCGGCAGTGGCCTGCGTTCCCGGCCGCTGGAGGAAAAGATCACCCTCTCTGGGGCCTTCGCTCGGCGCTGCCTGCCGCTGTTCCCCTCCCGCCTCCATCCCGTCGTCGGGGCGGTGTTGCCCTGGACCGAGGCCGCCGAGGCCCACCGCCTGCTGGAGGCCAGCGCCGTGGTCGGCAAGGTGGTCCTGGAGGTGTCCTGACGATGGCCTTCTGGTGCGCACAGTGCGCCGGTCCAGTAGCGCGGGCGGACGGCCCCGCTCTGGCACCCCGCGCCACGGCGCGCTTCAGCCGGGCGCCCGCGGTCCCTGGGCATCCAGGCGGTAGTGGCGCCGCAGTTCGGACGGGTAGGCGCCCGCCCCCAAGGCCTTACCGTGGTCGGCCAGCCAGGCCCCCAGGCGCACCTGCCCCGTGGGGTGCGCGTCCGAGGCGAAGTAGCCGGCCGTGATCCCGGCGATCTCGTCCCACGAAATGAGGATATCCCCCAGGATCCACCCGCCCACCGCGCCCACCCAGGCCACGGCGCGCGGTGGCAGGTGCACGATGGGGGGCACCCGTCCCACGGCGGCGCCCACAGTGCGGACCAGTTCCTCGAAGGTGTATCGCTCCGGACCCACCGCGTCGATCACGCTGTCGGTCTCCGCCCGGCCCGCGCGGACGGCGAGCGCCGCCAGGTCCTCCACGTGGACGGGCTGTACCGGGTAAGCCCCCGTGCCGAAGACGGCGAAGACGGGCAGGCGGCGGCAGAGCCAGGCCACCTGTTCCAGCACGATGCCCCGCGGCCCGAAGAGCACCGCTGGACGGACGATCCCGTATCCCAGACCCGAGTCCCGCACCGCCTTCTCCGCCAACCCCTTGCCGCGGAAGTACGGGAGGGGCGATGCCGGATCGGCGTGGGTGATGCTGACCTGCACGATGCGCCGCACCCCGGCGCGCACCGCCGCCGCCACGAGGGTCTCGGTGTTCTGGATCGCCTGGTCGAAGGTGGCGCGGCCATGGGCGAACCGTTGCCAGTACGTGTTGTACAGGGTATCGGCGCCGTCCAGGGCACGGGCCAGGTCGTCGGGACGGTCAAAGCGGAGGGGCAGGGCCTGGACCGCGGGGCCAAAGGGGCTGGGACGGTCAGGGTCACGGGTGAGCGTGCGCACCCGCCGCCCCTCGGCCAGGAGCCCCGCGGCGATATGCCTGCCCGTGTGGCTGAAAGCACCGGTCACCACGTCGAGATCCCCACCCATGGGTGGCATCCCCCTCCCGCCGATGCGATTGTACCGGATGGAGGAGGTCGGGCAGTCCGCATCGCGCGCCCCGCCCGACCTCCTCGGTGTCTGCGTCCCGCCGGCACCCCTGGCGGAACCGCCCGCGCTGGCTGGAATACAGAATGCTGGTGAGGGCGCAGGGTCGCTGCTCGGGCGACAGCAGCGCGGCGTGGCAGCGCCAGGCACCCTGGATGACGGCCGCGCCGACGGGCTGTACGGCGCGCCCGTCCCCGTGGCGCACGGCTTCGGCTTCCGCGGCCACGCCACCATCCCGGGCACCACCTCCTCCAATGTCGCGCGGAGCGCGTCATCGGCCCTGCCCCGCCAGCACGCGCAAACGCCCTCCACCGCAGCGGTAAGGTAGGGGGTTGGCGCGGTGGCGGTTACGCTCCGTTTCCAACTCCCCCCTTCCACACCGTGCATGACGTTTTCCGTCACACGGCGTTCCCCTGGGTAGTCGGCCAGCCGCATTC
>JAJZWQ010000076.1 GCA_021846605.1 Bacillota bacterium
GGGACGGCCCGAAGGGTATCGTCCCATTTCGGGGGGGTCGTGCGTCTCCGGGCTTCTGGGCGCGTCTGAGAGGATGTGGCCCCTTGGGGGCCGTTTTCAGGGGGCGTTTGGGGCCGTTTGCGCCGCAAAGCCGGTCTGCGGCGCATTTGGGCGGCCGTTTTGAGTTCTTACTGCGGAGGCGGCGCGCCCAGCGAGCAGCCGTAGGGGCACGCCGCGTCGTGCTCTGCCTCCATCGCCCGCACGGCGAACCGCGCCGCCAGGATGGCATCGGCCAACGCACTCGCCGCGCCCCCGGCATACGGCCAGTGGCGGCGCGACTGTGCTTCGATCCGATCCAGCGCCTCCCACGTTTCACCCAGCGCGGTCGCCGTGGGGCAAAGCAGAATCACGCGTCCGTGCATGGGGATCCCCTCCCTTCACCTTCAATTTCCCTGTGTTGGTGGCTCCTTGTCCTTGCCCCCGTCCCTTGCCGGCATCCTCAAAGTGGAACGTGACGCGGCCCGCGCCAGCATCCCACTGCAGCCGGGCGCTAAAGGGTTTGCCGCCCGGCTTGCGGGACTTGAACCCCTTGATAACGCTGGTGGGCTTCCCAGAAGCCAGCGTCTTCAGCTGACCATCCGTGAGCCGCTTGCCGCCCACCTCCCGCCACAACGTGAAGCCACATCCCTCCCGCCAGCGGGAACACCCCCACGCCTTGGCGGTCGCGACGATGCGGCCCTGCTGGCACACGGGGCACGGCCCCAAGTCCTCGCCCATGGCCTGGACCGCCTGGCCGCGAATGGCGGCCACGATCTCGGTGGTGAAGGCGCGCATGTCGGCGACAAAGCCCGCCGGGTCGGCCCCGGTGACGATGGCCTCCAAGCGGGCTTCCCAAGCGGCCGTGGTGTCGGCCTGGGTGAGCGCGTCGGGGGCCACGGCCAGCACGGCCTGCCCCTTCGTGGTGGCGATGAGGGCCCGCGTCTTGCGTTCGATGTACCCGCGCCGGGCCATCACCTCTAGCACGCGGGCGCGGGTGGCCGGGGTGCCTAAGCCGTGCTTCTCCATCAAGGCCAGCAGGCTGGCGTCGCTGAGGCGGGGCGGCGGCTTGGTCTGGCCACTCACCGCCTCCGTACGTGCGACCGTCACGGGAAGCCCGGGGGCCAAGGCGGCGGGCAGGGCAGCCTCGTCGTTGTCGTCGCCGTCGCCGTCACGCGGGCTCTCGTCCTCGACCGCCGGCGGAGCCAAGATGGCCCGCCATCCGGGGGTGATGACGGCCACGCCGCGCGAAACAAAGCGCTCCCCGCCGATAACCGTCTCCACCACGGTGCGGGCGTCCTGGCCCGCCGGGGACAAAGCGGCCAGCAAGCGCCGCCCGATCAGGTCGTACACCTGGCGCTGCGGGTCGGGGGCATCGTCCGGCACGGGCTCCCCCGTCGGGATGATGGCGTAGTGGCCCGCTTCCGCTACCTTGGCGTCATCGGTGACGTGGGCCACGGCAAGCGGGGCAGAGAGACCCAACACAGAGAATTGGTGGGGGGCTGCCTTGGCGAGCCGCTGCAACCGGTCGGCCAGGGTGGCCGCTACGGCGGCGGTGACGTGCCGGGCACTGGTGCGCGGATAGCTGGTGGCCTTGTGCTCGTAGAGCCACTGCGCGGCGTCTAAGGTCTCCTGCGCGCTCAGGGAGAGCCGCTGGTTCGCCTCCCGCTGGAGGTCCGACAGACTATACAGCAGGGGCGGCTGCAGCGTGACGGTCTGGGTGTCCACGCGGGACACCTGACCCGGCGTGCCGGGCGGGAGGCGAGCGGCCAAGGCCCGCGCCGCGTCGGCGGGCACGCGATCCGGGTGGTCCGGGTCGGGCGGGTCGGCGGGGTGCCAGATCGCCGGGTACGTGGCCCCGTCGGCCAACGCACAGGTGGCCCGCACGCGGGCGAACGCTTCCGGCCGGAAGGCGGCGATCCGCTGGTCGCGGTGCGCAACCAGCGCCAGTGTGGGCGTTTGCACACGCCCCACGCTGAGCGTACCGGTACCGGGGGTGCCATGGCGCAGGCTTAAGGCCCGGGTGGCGTTCAACCCCACCAACCAATCCGCCTGGGCACGGGCTTCGGCGGCGGCGGCCAAGCCGTCGTAGGCGCGGGCGGGCTTCAGGTGGGCCAACGCGTCCCGAATGGCCGCCGGGGTGTTTTCCGATAGCCACAGGCGCGCCACGGGCTGGGTGGCGTGCAGGTGACGCAGGATCCAGCGGGCAATCAACTCGCCTTCGCGGTCGGCGTCGGTCGCCACGATGATGCGCCCCACGTCGGGCCGAGCCAATAGGTGACCGATGACGGCCAGTTGGTCCGCGCCGGGGGCCGTGGGGGTCACGCGAAACGCGGCCGGCAGCATCGGCAGGGTCTCCCACGCCCAACGCTTCCAGGCGGGGTCGTAGGCGTCGGGCTCGGCCAGGGTCAGCAGGTGGCCGAAGCCCCATGTGACGATGTACTCGCCCGCCGTGAGATAGCCGGCGTGGCGGGTGGGGCGGCCGGACGGGGACAGCGCCGCCGCGAGATCGCGGCCCACGCTGGGCTTCTCGGCCAGAATCACAGTTTGGGTTGCCATGATGGGATCACCTCCTCATGCGATCAAAAAAGCCCCGCCCGATAAGGGCGGGGCTCGGGGGTCAGTGCGGCCGGTCGTCCGGGGGGTCGGGGCGGGGCGGATGTGTGGGCCCCGGGCGGACCGCCCACGCGGCGGAGAGCCAGGCGACAATGGCCGCCGCCGTGAATGCGAGGATGAGGGTGGTCATACGGAGGAAATCCCCTCCTTTCCGGTTTGTCCGGTTTGTCCGGGCGCGGTGGGTGCCGCCGGCTCAGGGGCATGGGGCAATCGCCACAGGGCGAGCCCGCCGGCCGCTAGGGGAAAGGCGGCCAGGAAGGCCAGCGTCACCGGTAGCCCGGCCACGGTCACGATCCAACCGGTCGCGAGGCTGGCCACGGCCGCGGCGCCGCCCAAACCCATGGCCCGAGCCGCGAAGACCCGCCCCCGCATGGACGCAGGCACCAACGTTTGCAACCAGGTGCGCAGGGGCAGTTGATACAGCGCGTTGCACGCGCCGCCTAGGGCGTACAGGGGCACGGTGAGCCATAGACGGTGCGAGACCGCCACACCGAGGGTGATCCCGCCGAAGCCCGCGAGCCCCACGGCCACCAAGCCCCGGTAACGCCGGGGATCCTCTCCGCGCCCTCGCCGCCCCAGTAGCCAGGACCCGCCGGCCATGCCAGCGGCGACGGCGGCCAGCAGCCAACCGAGGTCCCCTTCCGGTCGCCCGAGCAGACGCACGATGACGGCGGCGGATGCCGCGTTCAGTCCGGCCACGCCGATGATCCCCACCATCGATAGCAGGAGCAGCCGGCCTACGACGGGTTCGGCCCGGTGATAGGCGAACCCGTCACGTAAGTCCGCCCCGAAGGTTCTGCGCGGGGGATCGGTCGGCGTGGGGTCCGGACGCGCTGCGGGCGCGTGGGTCAGTTGGGCCACAGTGACCGCGGCCACGGCAAAGGCCGCGGCGTCGATGAGGAACGGCGAAGCCGCCCCGGCGTGCGAGACGACGATCCCGATCAGCAGGTACACGGGGATATCTACGGCGGCGGCCCCCGCCCACAGCGCCCGGTTGGCGGCCATGATTTGCCCGGCGTCCACGGTCTCGGGCGTGAGCGCCCGCACGCTGGGCTTGTATACGAGCCCCACGGTCTCGACCAAGAACACGGCCCCGAACGTCCACCACAATTGGCCGATGATGGGGATGGATAGGACCACGGCCGCTCGGATGAGATCCCCGGCCACCATCGTTCGCCGGCGATCCCAACGGTCCACCACGCCCCCGGCGGCCCACCCCAGCACCACGGGCGGCAGGAGCCCGGCGAAGAGGATGCCGCCATACGCGGCCAAGTCGCCGTGGGCCACGCTTAAGGCGAAAACGGCCAACCCCACTTCGACGAAGTTGGCCCCGGCCTTGGAGACCACCTGCGACACCCAGAGCCGCAGAAAGTCGGGGGATCGATACACGCTGCGCACGGTCATGCCCTCCCCTTCCCTCTTCCCCCGGCCGTCCGGCTAGCGGTTGCGCGTGCTGCGATCCGCGGCGAGCCGGGCGGCGGCCTTCTGCGCCGTCCGCGTGCCGTAGTCACGCCCTTTGCCGTCGCCCTGCCGTGCCGCGTCGATGGCCGCGCCCACTTCGGCCGTGGTCAGGCCCAGGCGATCCTGGGCGTAGAGCGCCCACGCCAGGTCGCCCCGGCTTTTGTCGCCCCCAAATTTGGGGTCGGCGTGGAAATCCTGGACGCTTTTCACGGGGGAGAGCGTGCGGTTTACACGGACGGCCGGCAGGGTCATGGGCCGGACGGGGGCCGGGGTGGGCTCCGGGGCGGCGGGCACGCGGGCAATCAATCGATCCAGCGCCGCCCGGTCGGCCACGGCCCCGCTGGCTTCGAGCAGTCGCACGGGGGGATGATCGGGATGGTTGGGCTTGCGGTTCTGATAGCCGGGCACGCGCCCGGCATGCCGGGCCTGCTTCGCGCCCACTTCAAGCCCCAATTCGTCGGCGATGGCAATCTGCAAGCGCTTCACCTCCGCCTCGGGCAAGCCGGGCCGGGGGAACCGGATCCACGCCTGGTACCGGTTCGGGCTCGTCTCCACCACGGCGGCGGGCCGGATGCCGAGGGCGGCCAACCGGTCGGGCCGCACGGCGTCCAAATCGACGCAACACTGCCCCAAGGGCGAATCCGACTGGCCGCTGGGGTGGTACGGGCGCACGTGCAATGCGTCGGCGGGCGTCATTTTCTCGCGGGCATGGGCCAATGCGCCGCGCCGGGTGGCGGCCGAATGCGACCACGCCACGGGCCGCCAGTTGGCCCGGCCCTGGGTATCATCGGCGGCGGCGAAACTCAGCGGGCCGTCGCCGAGGGCTTCCAGGAACCGGGTGGCTTCTTCGTAATCGGGCACGGGATCTCCTCCTCTTATTCAAACGTTGAGGCGGGCCTGGCCGGCGGCTGGTCGTACCCGTTCGCGTAGTCGCACTGGGTGTGTTGCTGCTGCAGGGGCGAGGCCACCACGGCCAGCGGGACTACGCGGCGCGCCAGCGCCGTCGGCACGGTCAGCGTGGCCCCTTGATAGCCGGTGTCCAGCAGCGGGCGCCTCTGTGTGGCACGAACTGCCCCCGGCACACGCACGATGACGCTGGGACCGGTGTAGGAACAACCGGCGGCGGTTGTCGGGGTCAGGGACAAAACGACCATGGTTCGCCCCCCAACCGATGGCATGAAGATCTCCTGGAGGGTGCCGGCCACCTGCAGCCCGACCGAAACCCTTTCGCCTGCCGTGCGCACACACCGAAAGCTCTCGATGCCGCCGCCGCCGGGTCTGGGATGGGCCACAGTGCACAGGACCGCCGATGAGGTCCGCGTCACATGGGGGGGCTGGACGGCCCGCCATACCCCGGCCAGCAAGGCGAGAGCTCCGAGAGCGGCCAGCGGATAGCGCCAGGGCGAGAGAGCGGTCCGGCGTTGCCTAAGCATGCGCATTCCTCCTACACCTCCTACACAAAGAAGAAGCCCCGCCAGGGGCGCGGGGCTTCTCGGCACGGGGAATCAGTGGCCATGGTCGGGCGGGCGGTCCTTGGGGATCGCCGTCCTCACGCGCATATCCACGATGCGGACGCGGGGGGAATGCAGCATCGCGCTCACGTCGTGATGCGCGACTTCCGCAATGATCACCCCGTCGGGCGTCGCAATGGTGTAATCTTCCTCCTTCTGGGAAGCTTGCCCCTTCTCCTTCTTCTCGTCGCCAGGTTCGCCCTCGGACCGTAGCGCGTCCAGCAACTGATCGTCGGTCAGGGCACGGATCGCGGCCTTGTCGAGCCTTTTGTCGGCGTCCATGTGTTTTCACCTCCTTTCGGAGGAACCTCTTCACAAAAAAAGAAGAAGCCCCGCCAGGGGCGCGGGGCGTCGGGGCTGGGGTTACGCGTCGCCGGTGCCTTCTGCGGGCGGCTCCGGGTCCGGTGGGGACTCGGTGGTCACCGGCGCGTCATCCGTCGGGGGCGCGCCGGTCTGGCGACGCCGAACCCGAAGCCGCCAGTACCCGGCGGCCAACGCCAGCGCGGCGATCAGCAGAAGCAAGATCCACCACGGGAACAGCGGCAGGATGCGGGCGCTCGTGCGGGCGCGCATGCCCGCGTAGGCGGCGCCCAGCGCCACACGGCCTGCCGCCGTTGCCGTCACGGCGTCGGTGGCAATGCCGCTCTTGCCCACACGCACGGTCGCGCTCCGCAGGCGTGCGCCCGCGAGGCCCCGGGCCGTCAAGGTCACGGTGCCGGTGAGGGGGTGGCCGTCACGTGTCAACAGCACGGTCACGGGGACCCACTGCCCCACGGGGCGGGCCGTGGATGATGCCCGCAGGGTCAGCGCGGTGATCTGGATCTGGGTGCCGGTCGGGGTCACGGTCACCCGGCGCGTCTCCACGCGGTTTCCGTGCTGCTGGGGGGTCTGGGTCTGCTGGAGAATCGCCTTGAGCCCGGCGATGGGGGTCAGTGTGCCCAATTGCTCATTGCCGGGCGAGTTCGGCCCCGCCGTCGCCGGCGGGACGTGGACGACGGTGCGCACGGTCACACTTTGACCCGGCCGGGGGTCGGTCCAGGTCGCGATCACACCGGCGAGGGTCAGCGGATAGGTACCACGCAAATTGATGTGCGCCCCGCCAGACGCGGCGAACGTCGTCCATCCGGTGGTACCGCTGGCAATGGCCGCCTGGAGCGCGGCAGCCGCCTGGGCGGCTGTGCGCCCGGAATACATATACGACGCCCCGATGGTTGGGTTCGCGGTCATCCCGGCGGTGGTCGTCACCTTCCATCCGGCCGGGAGCGGGGCGACGGCGCCGACGTGGATCGGGGTGCCCGCCGCGCTGTCGAAGTACCAATTCAGGGTGCCGCCAGCGGCGGGCACCTGCCACGCCAACACGCGCCACACGCGCTGAACGCCCGCCCCTGCGGGCACGGGGATCAATGCCTGGGCACGCCCGATGGTGACACCGGCCGTCGCCGTCGTGGCGGCCAACTGCTGCTCGGCAGCGCTGGTGTAATCGGCCCCGACCGCGCCCGGGGCCGCCTCCAAGGTACCGCCCGAAATCGTCAGCGCGACCGCACGGACCCCGGTGGCCCCATGGGCGGCGGGGATGGCCGCGGGAAACATCATGATCGACCCGCCACTCAATTGCGTGCCGCTGATCGCGATGAGCACGGTGCGGCCGTAACGCGGCGCGAGTCGCCACACGGTCACTTTGGCGTACCCCCCCGCGCACTCCCAGTTGGTGGCCGCCCCAAAGCCGTATGCCGTCAGTGGGCTGGGCCGCAGGCACAGTTGCGCGGTCTGCGTGACCACATGGGGCGACACCACGTTGCGCGTGCCGCCAGCACTGTTCGCATGGACCGGGGGGGCCGTGATCGCCAGGGCGGCCAGCAACGTGGCCGCGGACAGCCACGGCAACCAACGATTCTTGGGACTCTTCATCATCTGCGTGTTCCTCCTTCATCTTAAAGGTTGCGTTGTTGAATGGGTGTGAGAACGAAACCTGCGTCCACAAAAAAGCCCCGTCCCTCAGCGAGGGACGGGGCTAAGCGGCGCGGCCACACTATAGCCGGTGCAGGATCCACTGGTCGGCGGCGACGATGACCCCGGCCACGTGCACCACGGGAGCCCCCGGCTGCGGCACGCCGTGCAGCGCCGGATACGCGCCCGACGCGGTAGCGCCCGCCGCCAGCAGGATGAACCACGCCAGCAGCGACGCCACAACCCAGACCACGACTACATCGGCCAGCAGCTTCGGGATTTTCCCCACGATACCCACGCCACTCCCCTCCTCCCTCTTTCGTTTGGGCCGCTACAGCGGTACCCCCCACGCCTTCTTCTTGACGGGGATGGGAGGCTTCAGATCGTCGCCGTCGTCGCCGTCACCCTCCGCCCCGTCATCCGCGTCTGGGGAGTCGGCGATCTCCTCCTCCTCCGCGTCGGCCTCCGCGAACGTGATCCCCATTTCCGAGAGCAGGGCGTGGGCGCGCTCGGTCAACCCCGGCGCGGCAGGGCGATCCCCCGCCTGGTACGCGGCCAGCGCTTCGGCGATCTGCGGGTGGACCGGATCCGCGATTTTCGCTTGGGCCGCCCAACGCGGATCGGCGTAATACGGCCGCATGCGAAGCGCCGTGGGACCCGAACCGAGCCGGTGCACGATCAGGCGGTCGGCCGCCAGACGGGACACCTCGTCCGGCGTCAGCAGCGCCCGCTGACTGATTTGCGTGTCCCACTGCGCCGCGCCCTGAGCCGACGTGGAGCGCCGGTGGTGGGCGACGGTGGCGGCCCCGAGCCCCTTCGAGACCCATTCCGCCGTCTCCTGCCCCAAGCCGGGCAGGGCGACATAGCCATGCATGGCCCCGAGGAGCGCCTTCGCCTCGTCCTGGCCGTACACGGCGGGTAATTGGGGCAGGGCCTGCAGGCCCAACACAATGGACACCCCGGCCCCCGGCAGGGTGGCCAACGCGTCGGCGAGACCGGGGATCCGGCCCACGTTGCCAGCTTCATCCAGCAACAGCCACAGGGGACGGCTCAGGCGGTTTTGCCGCCGCTGAATGCGGTGGGCGGCGGCAATCACCGAGCCCCAAAGCACGGCCTGCTCCGACGATTGGCCGGCCGTCGCCAGCACAAACACGGCATGGGGCTGGTCGTCGCCCAGGATGGCGGCGGCGTCCCACGCGTCGGGCGGCGCGTTCAACACACCCAGCATGCTCGGGGTCGTCCAGGAATGGATGCGCGCCGATAAATCCGCCGCCAGGTTCCCGGCCAGTCGCGCGTCGCCCAACCCCCGGCCATACACGGTTAGTTGGGATGCCGCCCACGGATCGATGGTCAGCGCCGCGTCGGCCACGGCGTGGACCAAGGACTCATTTCCCACCATCCCATAGGTCAGGGCCAGCACGTCCATGAGCGTCGCCCGCGCCCCGCGCCGGCGGGCGAGGTGCCACGCCAGCACGGCGGAGGTCTTGATTACCACTTGTGCCTGATTCCCCCAAAATGGATCTTTTTCCGCCGCGGTCTTGGGGGCCATGGCCGCCGCCAGGGCCGCCACGGCCCCATAGTCCGGCGCGTCCTGCGGCGCGCCCACGACCGGATCGAGCCAACCGAGGGGGTTCCACGGGCCGGACAAATCGGGCCGGTCGAACGCCACGGGGTGGACCGCGTAGCCCGCCGCGGCCAACACCGGCCCGGCCAGCGCCAGCAATTCGCCCTTGGGGTCGGCGACCACCAGGGTCGGCCGGGGCGCGTGATCCGCGCCCTCCAACAACGCAGGAACGAAGAATGACGCGCCTTTGCCGCTGCGGGGCGGCCCCAAAACCAACCAATTTCGGCCCGTGGGCCACGTCGCGATGCCCCATGTCCGCCGGCGATTGAACAGGCTTCCGCCCGCGTCGCCGAAGGCGAGAATGGGTCGGCCGGGCACGCGGGCCGTCAGACCCGCTTGGGCCGGCGAGACCCACGCCGCCGACCCGTGGGCCGTCGGGTTGTCGTGCGACGAAGTACTCGGCACGATCACCGCCCCCTCTCGTGGGATTCCTCTTGTGTTGGTGCTTCTTCGCGAACCTTCCCCTGCTGCTTCTTGGTGCGTGCGGCGGCTAATGCCTGCCGCGCCCGCCGCCACTGCTGCTCGGCTGCGTCCTCCACGCCCCCGGCGGTCAGCGCGTGCAGCCGGGCACGGGTCGCGTGGGCCTGGCGCTCCGCCGCGATGTCCACGGCCAAGCGTTTTTCCTGACTGCGGGCCATGGTGCGGGCCGCGCCCCTCACCACTTCGGCGGTCGTGCCGGTGCCGTCCAAATAAAGCTGCAGGCTGTCCCGGTGCCGAGAACCGGCCACGTAGGACATTTCGCGGGCCGTGCCAGCCCCGATGTGGGCCATGACGCGATCCGTGGTGGCCCCCTGGGCCTTGTGCGTGGTGCTGGCATAGGAAAGGTGCCAGTTTCGATACTTGGCGGGGTCGATGGCGAGGCTGGCCCCGCCGTACGCCTCTCCGTCCGGACCGTCTAGAGTCACCTGCAGCCGGCCCCACTCGTCCCGGCCGGTCACGCGACCCGTCGCCCCGTTGGCGATTTGGGCCTTGCGGTCGCCCGCCACAACTTCCACGCCGTCACCGCGCTTGCGGCTCCGGGCGGATGACACGGTTCTGAGCATGATTTGGTCGCACTGATAAAGGTCGGTCGCGCCCCATTTCGCGGTGGAGAGTTTGGCGGCCACGGCATCGCCGAGCCGCCCGGCTTCTTGGAGGTGGCGTTGCGCCATGCGGCCGAGTTCGCCCACGGTGGCATTGTCGCCGCTGATCATCATCGCGTGGTCGGTGTGGGTCTGGGCGTCCTGCCACCAATCGTCCGCCATGCGGCGCACCAATTCCGGGCCGGTACCGACCGCCACTTGGCCCTTGGCCGCGTAATGCTCTAAGGCCTGGGCGGCCTCGCCCGCTTCCAGGGCACGGGTGGCCGCCTTGTCCCCTGCATCGTGCTGGCGATAGTTTTCCGTTAACTCCGCATGGGACCCGTGCTCCTGGGTGAAAACCTGCGCGGCTTGAAATCCGCCGCCCGCGCCGACGGCCTGCAGCTGCTTTTCGTCGCCGACGAGGATCACCTTGGCTCCGCTGTCGTGGGCGAGGGCAACGAGTTTGGCCATTTGCGCGGTGTCCACCATGCCCGCCTCGTCCACGATCAGAACCGAGCGCTCCGTCAAGACGGGCTGCTGGGCGTGCTCCGCGCGCTTCAGCAGCCGCGCGATGGTCTCCGCCCCCCCAGGGTCCCGGTGGGTCGGCCGCCCGTTCGCCGTGCCCGCGGGGGGGGTTCCGGCCGCCCGCTCCCGTGCCCGCTCCTGTGCCTGCGCGGCACTGGCGGCGGCGGCCTGGGGCAGGCCGGTCTCCCGGCCTAACACATCGGCCGCACTCGACGCCAGGGCCACGCCATGCACGGTGTAGCCCGCCTGCGTGTAGGCCGCCACCACGGGCTTTAGCGCGGTGGTTTTACCCGCGCCCGCCGCCCCCCGGATCGTCGCTAAACGATGGCCGCTGGTGGCCGCCGCAATGGCGGCCCGCTGTTCCTCGGATAGGGGATGGCCAGAGCTTTTTTCCGCCGCCTGGATCGCGGCCCGCACGGCGGACGGTGCGGCTTCCCGGCCCCGCTCCATGGCCAGTTCCTGCATGTCGTGCACCATGCGCTTTTCGGCCGCAAGGTGGTCCGCAGTGGTGTAGCGCATGGCCCCGCTGGGGTCGGCGTCGTCGCGCCCCACGGCCACGAATCGCCGATCCCGCGCCAGGGCGTGGTCGACACGCCGTTCGATCTGCCCGATCGTGAGCCGTCCGGGCTCGCGGGCGGCCAGGGCCGCCACCACGTCTTCGCGGGCAAAAGTTGAATTTTGCTCCGTCAGTGCCTCGCCCACACTGATCCCCCACCACTCCGCTCGCGACGCCAGTCCCCGGGCAGCACGGGATGCCCGCCCCGGCCCGGTCTCGCGGCGGATGGTCGCGGGGTCAAAGCCGTGGCGGGCGGCGGCGTCACGGGCGCGGGCGTACATGGCGTCGTAGTCGGTGCGCTCCCCCTTGGCGGGCCGATCTTTTGCCCACGACAGTTCCTCCTGGGCGGCGGTGGCTTTGGTGTCGCCCGCGATTTCTCGGCGGTTGCCGACCACTTGGTCATGGCGGGACGAAAGCTCCGCGCGTAGCGCCTTGGGGACGCCGGCGAGCTCAAACTCCCCGCCTGCCGTCGGTTCGATGGAGTAGCCCATGGACCGCAAGCGATACGAAAGCTCTGCCCGATATAGCGCGCCTAACTCCTTCTGGTGGCGGAACAGCTTCCTCGATTCGAGGGTTCCCCACGTGCCGTCCTGCCGCTTGGCGAGGTTGGCTAGGACCACGTGACTATGCAAATGCGGGTCGCCGCTACGGCTCGCGCCGTGGTCATATACGGCCGATACGGTGGCGGCGGGCTTCTCCCACTCGGCCCCGGCGTGACCCCGCCGGACGAAAACTAGGTGCCGTTCGGCATAGTCCATGGTCGCCGCCACGGCCGCCGCCTGGGCGTCGGCGATAGCCGCCCGCTGCTCGGGCGAAGCGGTGGCCCATACGACCGAGACCGATTTAGGCGCGGCGAAAGTCATTTCCCAACCGGGGTGGTGCGCGTTGCCGCGCACGCCTTCTACTAAGATCTTGTCGGTCGTGGGGTCGTGGCCGGCCAGCACGCGGCCCAACTGCTCTGCCGCCAGCGGAGCGCCGGGCGCGGCCAAACCGGCGGTGCCGATCCAGCGGCCCGGGGGGTCGCCGTGGCCCGTTAGATAACCACCTAGCCCGCCTTCGGGCTCCTTCGTGCGCTGCCGGCCCTCCATGTACCTGCCGAGCGCGCCCGCGTTCTTGATTCGGCCGATCTTCATCATGGTGGTGGCGCCTCCTTTCTCTCGGTCTCGGGAGCAACACAAGAAAAACCGGTGATATACATCTGGGACAGTCGCTCTGACCGTGAATGCCCGCCATGACACAACGCTTGCATGGGTATAGTGGTCAGGTTTGTATATCACCTCCACGGCTGGCGAACCTTCCGCTTGAACGTGCCGGGTGATATACACTTTCGGGGCGGCGGATCGCCCGCGATGGGCGACGGGACACAACGCTTGCACGGGTATAGTGGGCCGGTTTGTATATCACTCGGGCTCGGGCGGCAGTTGGGACGCTTCGGGCACGCCCGCGTCGATGATCCACTGCCGGATCTGGCGCTGCTGGTCCCGGATGCGCTCGGCCACTTCGGCGGGGGACGCGCCTGCTACGCCGCCCGCCGTCCGGACTAGCAATGCTGGCAGGACCGCATACAGCGCGTGGGTGATGGCGCGGGTCGTCGCGTCGGCGATGGCCTCGCGGGTGGCGGCGGCCACGGCGGCTTCGACGCCCGTGGCGTCTAGGCCGCGGGTGGCGAGAGCGCGCAGGGCGGCAGATCGGTTTAGCCCACGGGCGCGGCCCCACTGCTCAATCTTCGCCACTTCGCTGGCGCTCATGCGTGCCATGATCTGGATCTCCAGTGACTGCGACACGGCGGTTCGCCTCCTAGTTTGTGGTAGTCCGCGTGTCATACACGCGGGCGTTGGGCGACATGACACGGTTTTCGGCGTCGTGGCGCGGTGTAGCGGTCACTCGTGTATGACGCGCAGGTCATACACAGAGAACCGCGCCGTTGTTGGGTTTGTGTGGCGTGGGGCGCCACGGCGTCAGCCACCTGGGGTGAGTGAGGTGCGCAGGATTACGAGAAGCGAAGCGAACTCGTAATCCCCCGTAGTTCTGGCCGCTAGGCCAGGTGCCCCTTGCCGGTCGCTTTGGCCGTCTGGTGGTGCCATTGTGCCGCTTCGGTCATCGACACCTCCCACACATAGGAAAGGCCCCGTCCGTGGTGGGCGGGGCCTGGTGGGGGCGGGGCTAGTGGCTGTGGCCGCCGTGGTCCTCCTGCTCATGCGCTTTGGCGCGAGGGGGAGTGGGCGAGGGAACGGGAGCGGGGCTTGGGCGAACCGCCCACGCGGCGACGTGGATCGGGGTGCCCGGTGCGCGGTGCTGTAACGATCGCCCGTACTGCAGCGCCGCTTCCCCGATCGCGGCCAGCCGGGCCGCTTCCTCTTCCGGCGTAGACGGCTCGGGCCCGGCGGCCAGCATGTCCAACGCCGCGTCCAAGCCCGCGTCATACGCCAGGCGGATGGCGGCGTCCAGGTAGTCCGCGAACGACTGCGCCCGGTCTGTGTCTTTGCTCTGCTGCTGCGACATGTTGATCTTTCCTCCTTCAGATGGGGTCTCAGCGGTCTTCCTTGTTCATCCTTCTGACACCTCCCATAAACTCGGTGGTGGGGCTAGTGGCCGTGGTCCGGGGTCGGGGTCGGGCCAGGGACCGCCCAATCGCGGCGCGCCCGCGCACGCCGGCGGGCCGCCCGGTAGGCCGTGTCCGCGTCCTGGGGGGGCGGGGGCACGGGCACGCCGACGGGCGGCAGGCGCACGTCGTCCGGGGCCGGGGGGGCCGGGGGCATTCGCACTTCGGTCATGTTTCCTCCTCCTTCCATCAATGTGAGGGCCCCGGCCATTGGTGGCCGGGGCCTTCGCTTTGGAACTAGTCGAAAATGAAAACCACGCCGTAAGTCATGCGGGCTCACCTCCCATAAAAAAGGCCCCCGTCCAACGGACGGGGGCCAGGTGGTGGGACGGGGTGCAGCCTAGCGATCGCGGTCACCCGGCCCGGGGATCGGGCGCGGGCCGCCCCATTGGGCGATCTCCGCCTGCCGCGCACAGGCGCGGCGGTGGCGGGCCGATGCGAGGGCCGCCGCGGCTTTCCGGGCCGCCTGCGCGGCCTGGGCGCGAGTGGCCGCCGCCCGGCGCTCCGCGCGG
>JAJZWQ010000077.1 GCA_021846605.1 Bacillota bacterium
GCCATCGCGGCGGCCGGAAGCAAAAGCCTTAGAAAAAGGGGGACGGGGCGTCGATTGCCGCGCAGGGATGGAGCGGCTATGCTGGAGGCGCGGCCCATGCGGGCCGCGCTTGTTATGCGCCCCGACGAGGGAGGCCTCCGGTGCCCGAAGCGCCGCCGGATCCGACCGAGGAATTGGGGGCCCGCGAACGGGCCTTGCTGGACGCCGGACGGGCGGCCGCCGTGGAACGCCAGCATGCCCGGGGGCGCCTGACGGCCCGTGAGCGCCTGGACCTGCTTTTCGACCCCGAGTCCTTCGTGGAGATCGGCATGCATGTGCGCCACCGGGCGGTCGATTTCGGCCTGGCCGAGCGCTCCATCCCCGCCGACGCCGTGATCAGCGGATACGGGACGGTGGAGGGGCGCACCGTCTACGCGTTTGCCCAGGACTTCATGGCGCTGGGCGGCACCGTCGGGGAGATGCACGCCCGGAAGATCGTGCATGTCCAGGAGTTGGCGCTGGCCGCGGGCGTGCCGCTGATCGGCATCAACGACAGCGGCGGGGCGCGCATCCAGGAGGGCATCGACGCCTTGGACGGGTACGCGCGCATCATGCGGGCCAATACCCTGGCATCTGGCGTCGTTCCGCAGATCTCCGTCATCCTCGGGCCGTGTGCCGGCGGAGCCGTGTATTCGCCGGCGCTCACTGATTTTGTGTTCATGGTCGAGGGCGGCGGCCAGATGTATATCACGGGACCGGACGTGGTGCGCAGCGTGCTGCGGCAGGAGGTGAGCCACGAGGACCTAGGCGGTGGGCGGGTCCATTCCGCCACGTCCGGGGTCTGCCATTTCCTCGAGGCGGACGAGCCCGGCTGCCTGGCCGCGGTGCGTGCGCTGCTGGCGTACCTGCCCTCCAACAACCTGGACGACCCCCCATGCGCGCCGGGAGCGGACCCCGTGACCCCCGCGGACGCGCTGGCACGGGTGGTGCCTGCCGATGGTGGCCAGGCGTACGACGTGCACGCCGTGATCGCGGGGCTGGTGGACGCAGCAAGCTTCCTTGAGGTCCACGCCCTGTGGGCGGCGAACGCCGTCGTGGGTCTGGCCCGCATTGGGGGGCGGCCCGTGGGCGTCGTCGCCAACCAGCCCCGGGTGCTGGCGGGCTGCCTGGACATCGCCTCGTCCGACAAAATCGCGCGTTTTGTCCGGACGTGCGACGCCTTCAACCTACCCATCGTCACCCTCGTGGACACCCCGGGATACCTGCCGGGGGTGGAACAGGAGCACGGCGGTATCATTCGCCACGGAGCCAAGGTGCTCTACGCCTACGCGGAGGCGACCGTCCCCAAGCTGAGCGTGGTCCTGCGCAAGGCGTACGGTGGGGCCTACATCGCGATGTGCAGCCGAGGGCTGGGGGCCGATCTGGCCTGTGCCTGGCCGAGCGCCGAGATCGCCGTGATGGGGCCCGAGGGGGCCTGCAACATCGTCTACCGTGAGGAGATCCGCAACGCGCCGAATCCCGAGGCGGCGCGCCGCCAGCGGGTGGCCGCGTACCGCCAGGCGTTCGCCAACCCCTTTGTCGCGGCGGGCCGGGGGTACGTGGATGCCGTCATTCTCCCGGCGGACACGCGCCGCTGGCTGGAGGCGGGCCTGCGCGCCACGGCGAGCAAGCGTCAGGAGCCGCCGGGCCGCAAGCACGGCAACCTGCCTGTATGAACGGGGGAGACGCGGGGCCGGGGAGCGAACTGGTGGCGGTGGTGGTGGCGGCGGCGGTGGTCGCCGCGAGGCAAGGCGGCATGCGCCGCCCCGCGGTGACGCGGGTGACATCCGTGACGCCCGTGCAGCCGTCCGGTCCGTGGGTGTGGGTGGGGAGGGCCGAGCAGATGGGCGCGCGGCGTTCCGTGCAGAGACGTGCATACTTCTCCCGGTGAGAGGTGCGTGGGGGAGATCGTCCAGCGGCTGCGGATCACCGTCAACGGCAGGGCGTACGACGTGCTGGTCGAGGATCTGGGTGCCGAGGCGCCGGCTGCGGCGGTCTCCGTGCCCGCGTCTGCGTCCGGCCCGGTCGTGGATCCCCTGCCCCGGTCGGCGGCCGCGGGGGAGGTGCGCGCGCCGATGCCCGGTGTGGTGTCTGAGATCCGGGTGCGGGTGGGCCAGGCCGTGGAGGCGGGCGACGCCCTGCTGATCCTTGAGGCGATGAAGATGGACAACGAGATCCCGGCCCCGGTGGGCGGGACGGTGCGCGAGGTACGCGTGGGCCGGGGGGACCAGGTGGCGGCGCAGCAGGTCCTGGTGCTCCTGGGTTGATGCCGTCCGGGCCGGAGGCCAAGGAGGCGGTCCGACAGCGGGTCGCCGCCTGGCGCCGGGGCCTGGCGCCGGGCGCGATCCTCCGGCACAGCGAGGCGATCCGCGACCATCTGCTCGCCTGGCCGCTCCTGGCCGGGGCGCGCACCG
The DNA here is from genome assembly GCA_021846605.1 of Bacillota bacterium. The sequence goes on from JAJZWQ010000077.1 coordinate 2,433, forward strand.
TTCTGGGATACGTGGCCCTGGCGCGGGAGCCGCAGACCGGGGATGTCCTGGCGGCGATCGCGGTACGGGGCTGCCGCGTGTGCGTACCGGAGATCGACGGCACCGCGCTGATACTGCGGGAGGGCACCGCGGTGGTGGAGCCGGCGGCGGTGGATGCGGCCCTCGTGCCGGGCCTGGCCTTCGACCGGTCTGGTTGGCGCCTGGGCCGGGGGGGCGGGCATTACGACCGCCTCCTGCCCAGGCTGCGTCTGAACTGCGTGCGGGTCGGGGTCTGCTTTGCCGGCCAGCTCCTGGACACGCTGCCGGTGGACCCCTGGGACGAGCCGGTGGACTGGATCGTGACCGAACGCGGGCTGCTGGAGGGGGCGCACAGGTGTGGCCCAGGAAGATGAAGGCAAACCGCGCCCGCGGCGGCGACCCCGCGTCGATATGGCCGCGGCCATCACCGAATTGTTTGTGGGCATTCGTGGGCGCGGTTGGGCGGCGTTGCTGGAGATCGTGGAGGTCAGTCTGGTCTGGGCCCTGTGCGCCAGTAGCGCCGCCCTGCTGTGGGCGGCGCCGGGCGTGGCGCGCACGCTGGGCCTGCTGATCGCGGGCCTGGTGGCCCTCATCCCGTTCGCCCTGGTGGCGCCGGCCACCGTCGGACTGTTCTGTGCAGCCGACTCCTTCTGGAGCGGGGAGGGCATCAGTCCCTTCGACGCGCTCCGCTACTTCTTCCGCGGGTTTGGCCGGCGGTACCTGCGGTCGGTCGGGTTGGGCTTCATCTGGGCCCTGGTGCTGGTGGCCACCTACGCCAACGTGCGGGTGGATACGCGCGTGATCCCGCACTTCATGCTCCTGGGCGTCGGTCTGCTGCTGCTGTACCTGCTGCTGTTCTTCGTGATGGTGCACGTGTATCTGCTGCCCGTCCTGGCCACCACCGATTTCAGCCTCTGGGACGGCATCCGCATCGGCGCCTGGATGGCCATCGCCAATCCGATGTATACGCTGGTGGCCCTGCTGGCGCCTGGGGTGATCTTCGCCGTGGGGTTGGCCGTCCACCCGCTGTTGCCCATGCTGTTGGCCGGCGCGCTCGCGATGTTTTCGGTGGGCGCCTTCCGCCACGCGCCCCTGCGGCATCCGGTGCTTCCGGTCCCTCTGCGCTCCGACCAGCCGATGGAACCCCAGCCGCCCGTCGAGGAAAAGGACGACCAGAAGTGAGCCCCCCAGCACGCGTGCGCCCCCGCGCCGTGCCGCGGGGGGGTGTGCTGGGGGTGTGCGCTCCCAGCGGACCCGTGCAGGCCGAGCGCTTGGTGACCGGGCTGGACGGCCTGCGCGCCATCGGGTTCGATGTGGCCCTGGCCCCGGGGCTCCTGGAGCGCGAGGGGTTCCTTGCCGGTACCGACGCCGTTCGAGCCCGGGATATGGCGGCGTTCCTGCGGGACCCAGGGATCGATGGGCTGGTCTGCGCGCGCGGCGGGTACGGGGCGATGCGGATCCTGCCACTGTTGGACGACGAATCGTGGGCGGCCCGCGCCAAGCCCTTGGTCGGGTTCAGCGACATCACCGCCCTGCACCAACTCCTGGCGTGCCAGGGTGTGGTGAGCTTCCACGGCACCGTGCTGGAGTCCCCGGAAGGAGGCCAGCCCGCCCCCAACCTCGCCACCCTGGCCAGCGCCCTCACCTCTCTGGCCCCCCTGGGTGCCATGGCCTGGCCGGCAGACGGGCCGACGCCCGTCTGCCTCTACCCCGGGCGGGCCTCCGGGCCCCTGGTCGGGGGCAATCTTTCCCTGCTGGCGGCGACCATGGGCACCCCCTGGGAACTGCGCTGCGAGGGGTGCCTGTTGCTCCTGGAGGACGTCGGCGAGCCGCCCTACACCATCGACCGCTATCTGACCCAGTTGGCGCTGGGTGGACACCTGGGGGCTGCTGCCGGATTCGTCGTCGGGGAGTTGGTGGACTGTGGCCGTCCGGAGGATGCGCCCACGGCCCGGGAGGTTGTCGCCGAACGGTTGGCTTCCCTCGGAAAGCCGTGCCTAGCCAACCTGCCCCTCGGCCACGGCCGGTACAAGCTGACCGTTCCCCTCGGGGTGCGGGCCGAACTGGATGCCACCGCCGGGAGCCTCACGTTCGTGGAGCCCGCCCTGGCCTGAAGCCGCTCCGCTTCGGGGTCCCGGGCAGGCGGTGGGTCCCCGGACATCGTGTTCCAGGGGGACCACCACCCACCCTACCGTCACTCCGGCGGTTGCCGCATGGCCCGCTCAAGGTGTGTCCGCTGGCCGCGCCAGGTATACCACACGATGTGCTCCAGGCCGACGCGCAGTTGATCGCACCGCAGGCGGCCTCGACGTCTGGCGGCTTCGCACCCCATCTGGCCCAGATGCCATTCAGTTCGCCGCGGAAGTCGATGCCGGACCAGAGATGCCCCGGCGACCAGAACAGGAGCCAGCCCGCGTCGTACAGGGCATCGCCGCACTGGATGTCGCCCCAGTCGATGCCGCCGAACACCCGCGGTCCCTCCACCAGCACGTTGTGGTAGAGCAGGTCCCCATTGATGATCTGCCGCACCTCCGGCAGGCCGGCCGGTAGCTCCCGTAGGCGGGCGCTGCCCCTGCGCAGCGCCGCGCTCGCGGTGGGTGACGCGTCGGCGTCGTCCCACCCGGCGGTCGTCGGCAAAGGCCAACACGGCGGGGCGCCAACTCGGGTGTGGGGCAGACCCGTTGGGCGCCCATGGCCCGCGTAGCCCGGGCGGCCGGGACATCGACGGCGGCCAGCGTGTCCAGCACGCGCAGCAGATCGCCCCCGCTCGGCGACAGAGATATAGCCGCCGCCGGGGGCCGGGCCGACGTCCGGGACCCGGGGGATGGGCAGGACGGGGAGGCCGGGGCCCCCATCCGCTGATCCTTCTCCAGATCCGCGTGGTGGCGAGCGCATTGGGCGATCATCTCCCGGTCGTCGAGCACGAAGGAATAGGCCGGCGACCACGCCCCCGCACCGAGGGGGACCAGGGGAGCGGCGCGCCCGCCGTGCCGGGATGGCATGCAGCGCTCGGCATCCTCGGAGGTGGGCGTCGCGCGGGCCCCTGCCGTCGAGGGTGGCCTCCAGGCAGACGCCGCGCGCGCGGGACGGCCACGCCCATGGCGCGGCTGGACCGCATTGGGGCGCAGGGCGTGGACAGGAAAGCGCCGGCCACACCCCGCCGGTGTCAGCGCACGACGTTTGCCGTGCCGTAGATGGCTACGCGGTCTTTCCCGGCCATCTTGGCCTGATACATGGCCTGATCGGCGCAGGAGAGCAGATCGGACGCCGTGCCCGCGTGGAGCGGGAAGGTGGCGACGCCGATGCTCACCGACCCCAGCTTCTCCCGGGCCGGGCCGACGGGGATCTCGTGCGCCTGTACGCGCAGGCGCTCGGCGACATCCGCCGCCTCGGGCCAATCGGTGTTCGGCAGGAGCACGACGAATTCGTCGCCGCCGGAATAGCGCACGGGGATGTCGTACTGGCGGACCTGTTCGACGATCATCTCGGCCAAGGCGCGCACCAGAAGGTCGCCGAAGGCGTGCCCGAAGCGGTCGTTGGTGGCCTTCAGACTGTCGGAATCGAGGAACAGCAGGGAGAGCGGCTGGCCGGCCCGCCGGGCGCGGGCCACCTCTTCCTCCAGGCGGGTCGTCAGGAACCGGACGTTGTGCAGGCGCGTCACCGGGTCGACGAGCGCCTGCTGCTGTGTGGCGGCGTGGGCACGGGCCGCGCGGATGCCGAGCCCGGCCTGGACCGCGATCTGCGTCAGGGCGTCGACGAGCCACGGCGGGAGGGTCTGGAACTGGCAGGCAGACACGGCGACGGCGGCGGGGGGGAGGTCCTCGCGTCCCATGGGAATGGCGACCGCGACCGGCCAGGAGCGCGGGGCCGCCGGGCCGCCGGGCACATACCAGATGCCCCGTCGGCTGGCCAGGACGGGCACGCCGTAACGCAGCGCGCGCTCGGCAGCCTCCAGGAGTTCGGACTCCGGGACGGCGGGGGTGGCCCGCCGTACGTCCGGATGCCAGGTGTGGATCTGTACGGCGTCGGCGTCGCCCGCGGGTACCACCACCAGCGCGCACTCCGCCTCGGCCAGCGTGCCCAGGGTGAGAGCGGTCTCCGCCACGATGCGGTCCATATCCAGCGTGGTCAGGGTGCCGCCCAGGCGCGAGCCCGCCTGCTGGATGCGCAGGTTATGCTGGCCTTCGGCCACGGCGGCGTGGCCCACCCCGCTCAGACGCGCACCGGCGAGGATGGCCGCGCTGCCCAGGACCGACTGGCGCCACGGGAGCCAGGCCCCAGGGGCGTGGGTGGTGGTCAGTGCCAGACAGAGGACGTTGATGGCGCCCAACAGCAGGGGAAACGGCTGGGGGAAGAGGGTGCTGCCCAGAGTCAGCACGAGGACGTCCACGGGAAGGTTGATGGAGCGGAAGCCGCCGGTCATCATGGTGAGGGTGGTCGGGATCAGGGTGCTGCTCAGCACGGCTCCGGCGAGCGCCCACAGGCGGGCCGACGAGAGTGCCGACGAGCGAAAGGCCATCAGCGAGAACAGGAGGCCCAGGACCAGCAGGGTAACGGCCCAGACCACCGGGGAGACCAGCCCGTACAGGGAGAGACGGACCACCGCGGCGAGGAGGGCGATCACGACCACGGAGCGCCTGCACAGCGCCCGCCCACTTCCCTCCCGCAGCAGTTCGACGAGCATCTGGCGGAGTTCTTGGAAGAACAACCGGCGCTCTGCTCCCCGTGGCGGTTCTGACTTTCGTGGTGTAGGTTGTTCACGTCCTGGAAAAATCCTGCAAGGCGTCTGCTTTCCAGGGATCATCTTCCGCAGCCGGTGGGGGAACTGGGCGGCGCGGCCCTCCAGCGGGTCAATCTGCAATGACGGGAGGGGAGCGGTGCATGCTCCGCCGGCCGGAACCGCACCGCGATGCTGTATGGAACTTGGACTGATCGGCCTGTCGCGCTCGGGGAAGAGCGAACTGCTGTCGCTGCTCAGTGGGGGTGCCGCCAAGGGGGACGTCGCGGTGGCGCCGGTACCGGACGAGCGTCTGGACCAACTCGCCGGACTGTTCCACCCCCGGAAGACGGTGTTCGCGACCATGCGCCTGACGGAACTGCCCGGCATGGTGCCGGGGCGCATGGACCGCGGGGAACGCAGCGCCTTCTTCGAGGGTGTGCGGCGCTCGGACGCCCTGCTACACGTGGTCCGCGCCTTCACCGCCCCCGAGGTGGCCCATGACCTGGGTGACGTCCAACCGCTGCGCGATGCGCGGGCCCTGGAAGAGGAGATGCTCCTGGCGGACATGGAGCGGGCGGAGACCCTGGCCGCGCGCATGGAGAAGAGCCGGGCCCGCAGCCGCGAGGAGGAATTGCAACTAGGAGCGCTGCGCCATTGCGCGGAGATCCTGGGCGAGGCGCGTCCGCTGCGGCTGGCGGGCATGACCCCCGAGGAGACGCACCTGCTGTCCGGGTTCGGGCTCCTGACCCTGCGGGGCGAACTCCTGGCGCTCAACGTGGACGAGGATGCCTTGCGGCAGGGTACCCAGTATCCCGAACTGGCCGCGTGGGCGGCGGAAAACGGGATCACGCTGGTGAGCTTCAGCGCGCGGGTGGAGGCCGAGATCGCGGGCCTGGAGCGCAGGGAACGGGCCGAGTTCCTGGATGCGTACGGCCTGCGGGAAAGCGGGACGGACCGCCTGGCCAAGGCCGCGTACAGTGCGCTCGGACTGATCTCCTTCCTGACGGCCGGCGAGGACGAGGTCCGCGCCTGGCCCGTCCCGGCCGGGACCGTGGCGCGGAGGGCTGCGGGGAAGATTCACTCGGATATCGAGAAGGGCTTTATTCGGGCAGAGGTGGCCCCGTGCGCCGAACTGGTCGCCGCCGGCAGTTGGAAGGTTCTGCGTGAGCAGGGGCTGGCCCGCCTGGAGGGCAAGGAATACGTCATGCAGGACGGCGATGTCGTGGAGTTCCGCTTCAACGTGTAGGTGCCAGTATAATGGACATGGTGAGCGGGCATGGTGGAGTACCTGATGCTTCCGGGATTGGCCCTGGTGCTCGGCGGCCTGGCGGCGATGCAGTTCCTCCTGCGAGGCGTACGCTACGGGCCGCGGTCGAGGCGCCGCATGCTGCTGCTGGCGGCGCCCGCGGCGCTCGCGGGCGTCCTCATGCTGCTGATCTGGCCAGTGCGTCCGTGGGTCCTGCGCCTGACGATCGCGCTGCCGGCAGCGGGTCTCGTATATCTGGTGGTGGCGGTGACGCTGGTGCTCCGTTGGCGTGATCGGCAGTTGGTCCGCTTGGTGGGAGACGTGCGGGGCCTGCGCCGCCGGTTGGCGACGTTGCGCCAAGAGATCGACCGCCTCTTCTGGATTGCCGGCGGGCAGGGGTCGGAGCGTCCCGTGCCGCCACCGTCGACTGATCGACCGTCTCCGCACGAGTGGGCGGCGGTGGTGCGCCAGTGGCAGCGGGCGGTGCCCGCAGAGGTCAGCCGCCGTGCCGCCCAGTTGGCGGAGTGGCGGGCGGAGTTTGCGCGCACCGGGGTGGCGGAACTGCGCGCGCGCGCCCGGGTCCTGGACGCGGCCTGGCGGGACATCCCCGAGGGCGAGCAACGGCAGGCGGTGCGCGCGCGCACCGCAGTGCTCTGGCTGGTGCATGATGAACTGGAGGAAGCTGGGCGCCAGATGCCGATGGCGCCCAGCGCGGCGCAGGAGCGCTGGGAGGAGATGCGGGAGGAGGCGCGGCAGATGGAGGAGGACCTCTCCGCACGCCTCCGCGAACGCGCCGAATTGCTCCGGCACCAGTTGCCGCTGGACTGAGGGAGCCTGGGGCCGCGGGGCGGCCCCGTGCTCCCTCAGCGCGCCGGGGGGCGCCGCTGGCCCTGCTGGGCGAGCAGGCGCTCGGCGTGCTCCAGGGCGACCCGGACAACGCTGCCGCATTGGCGGGACGGCACGCCGCCCCACCCGTCCCGCGCCACCACGTCGGCCACCCCGAGTTCGCGTGCGATGATCGCCTTGGACCGGGGCGAAAGCAACGAACGGTGCACCGGCACGGCCATCCCTCCACGGGTAGTCTAACCATGCGCGGTGCCAGGCCATTACGCGCGAGGACCGAGCCGGGGTGGAAGGAGATGGGGAGTGGAAGCGCTGATCCGGTTGCCGGTGGGCATCGCCGCCGTCGTGTTCAGCGCGCTGCTCTTCACAAACGCCCTGGAATGGCTGGGCCACCGGCTCCACCTCGGGGAGGCCGCGCTGGGGTCGGTCTTGGCCGCCATGGGCACGGCCCTGCCTGAGGCGTCGATCGCCTTCCTCGCCGCCGTGGCGCCGGGAAGCGGCAGCGGCGGGCAGGCCGTCAGTGTCGGCGCCGTCCTCGGTGCGCCTCTCCTCCTGGCGACCCTTGGGTTCGCGGTCCTGGGGCTGGGCACATACCGTGCGGGCCGTCGAGAACTGACGGTGCCCCAGGGCGGCGTCCGCCGCGACTTGGTGTGCTACCTGGTCGCATTCGGATCGGCCGCCGCTGCCGGGATCATCGGCCTTGAGCCGCTGCTCCGTCTTGTGTTGGCGCTGGTGCTGCTGCTCGGCTACGGCGTGTATGTGTGGCGAACCGTTGGGGCGTCGGGGGATGCGGACGCCAGCGAAGAGTCCCTGTCGCGCCTTTGGCTGGCGCGCCGCAGGTCCGATCCCCCCACGGCCGCCATCGTCCTCCAGTTGGTGCTCGCCGTCGCCCTCATGCTCCTGGGAGCGCGGCTGTTCGTGAGCGTGTTGACCGGCGTCGCGGCGGACTTGGCCGTGTCCGGGTTCGTTCTGGCCGTCCTGATCGCGCCGCTGGCGACGGAGTTGCCGGAAACCGTGAACAGCGTGCTGTGGATCGCGCAGGGCAAGGATGCGCTCGCCGCCGGGAATGTGATCGGAGCCATGGTGCTGCAGGGTGCGGTGGTACCGGCCGTCGGGCTGGCGTTCACGGCGTGGCATTTCGACAGGACGGAGGTCGTCGCCGCGGCGGTTGCCCTGGTAGGCGCCCTGGTCCCGCTGGCCGGGCTCACCGCCTTCCGCCGCTTGCCCGCATGGTTGCTCCTCCTTCCCGCCGTCCTCTACGTGGCGCTCGTGATCTGGGTGCTGTGATCGGCTTTACGTCTGGAAAGCACCTCGGGTATACTGCCTGCGCGGGCGAATAGCTCAGCGGTAGAGCACCTGCTTTACACGCAGGGGGCCACAGGTTCAAATCCTGTTTCGCCCACCAGGTGGTTCAGGTGGCGCGGTAGCTCAGTCGGTAGAGCAGCGGACTGAAAATCCGCGTGTCGGCGGTTCGATTCCGCCCTGCGCCACCATGAGAGAGTAGGCGGAAGCCCTGCGGCAGTAAGAGCCCAGGGCTTTCGCTTTGTCTGCCGACTTCCACCCAACACCGCTGTTCACCGCCCAAAATGGGCTGGTTTCGGCAAGGTCCGGGACCATTTGGGGACCATTTTGGGGACCATCGCCGGGACCACCCCGACGCCCGCTACGCCTTCTGCGCCATGCGCTGGGCGGTTGCGGCGGTGCCCACGGCAGCGGCCTGGCGGGGGGCATCCCGGCGTTCTCCGGCCGGGACCACGGCGCGGGACCATTTCGCTGCCCGCTATCCCGTGTGGCACAAGCGCTGCGCGGCGCGGTCATGGCGGTTGCGGGACCATGGGCCGGGACCATCGGTGAGCGGGTGCCGCCGGGGACCAGGCGGTTTGGCGCCGGCTGGCCACCACATCTAGCGGTTGCGTGGACCTGAACAGGTCTGAGATACTAGCTATGGAGGTGCTGAGAGTGACTGAGAACCAGGGCGAGTTTCTGACGATTCCGGAGGTTGCCCAAGCACTGGGGGTGTCGCAGGCGACATTGTATGCGCGCCGCGTGCTGGACGAGATTCCCCAACTTCGCATCGGTCGGCGCCGCATCTTCACGCGGGCGGCGGTCCTGGCGTGGCGTGAGGCGCGGATGGCGCAGGTGGGGGGCAAAGGCCCTGTGGCCTCGTGAGAGGGCGGCACGGTCGGGGGTGGCTACGGGGTGGCGATAGAGTTGGGGGGTTTGCCCACTCTATGGGATGCTGGGCCAACAGTTGGCAATTTGCCAACTCTTGTGGTTCGTACCTACCTATGGTTTTGGTAATCGGCGCGAAGGAGTGTGTGTGTGTGTGTTCGACCTTGTGACTCTGGCCGAGGCGGCTACGGAAATCGGCTGCGGCGAGGAACTTCTGAAGTCTGCGGTGCGACGTGGGGAGTTGCGCGCCTACCGCCTGGGTGGCCGGGGGGCCTACCATGTGTCCGAGAGGGACCTGCGCCGCTGGCTGGAGGGATGCGCCACTGCTCCTGCCCCCGAGGATGCCGATCGGTCGGTTGCCATTTAAATAGAGGAAGCCCGCCGGGGCCTACATCCCGGCGGGCGGCAGAGGAGTTTACCTTATGTCTAACAATAGCATAGATGTAGTCGAGGAGCAAGGCCTGAGTTTCGCGGAGAACCTGGTGGCGTCGGGGGTGTCGGTGATCCCCTGCCGGCGGCCGGGCAAGGAGCCGCTCGTGTCGTGGAGGGGTTTCCAGGAGCGGGTGCCGGAGACGACTGACCTGGAGTACTGGTATGGGACGCTGGGCCGGGTGAACTGGGCTGCGGTGACCGGCCGCGTGTCTGGCGTCATCGTCCTGGACTTCGACACGCCCGGCGCGTACCGCACGTGGTGCATGCGGTATGGTGTCCGCCCAGTGTGGACTGTGACCAGCGGTCGGGACGGCGGCGGTGTGCACGTATGGGCGCAGTACCGGCCCGACGTGCCGTCCATCACCTTCGACCTCGGCGACGGCGCCAGCGTCGAGGTGAAGTCTGACGGTCGCATCGCGATGCTCCCCGGCGCCCTGCACACCACGGGGCGCACCTACCAAGTAGACGTCGCAGATACCCTCCCCGACGAGGAGGGGTGGGACCTGGCGTCTGGGTGGGGTCAGGGGTATTTGCCTCGCCGGGCAGACCTACCCGTGTTGCCCGACGCATTCCTGGGCGACCTGCAAGCCCAGCGGGCCCGTCCGGGTGCCGCTGCCTCCCCTGCCTCCGCTGCCTCCGCTGCCTCCTCTGCCTCCCCTGCCCCCCCCACCGATGGGCTGGCGGGCTTCCAGCGCGCGGCGCGCGGCGCCGAGGAGGGCGCGCGACACGAGACACTGATGGCAGCGGCCGGGCACTACGCCCGGTGCATCCCGGATGCGCGGGCGTACGCGGACATGATGCACCTACTGGCCGGCCAGTGTGACCCCCCGTATGGCGACACCCCCGAGGGGCGGGCGGACCTGGAGGCCATCATCCGGGACGGGTGGTCCTACGCGCACGCGGACCCTGTGGGCGACGTGGGCGACGATCCGTGGCGGGCGTGGGACGCCGTGGGTAGCACGGACCGTACGTGGCTGGTCGACGGCGTGCTGCCCGATGGTGCCCTGTCCATCTTGGGCGGCGCGCCAAAAGCCGGGAAGTCCACGCTGGCCCGCGAGTTGGCCGTCGCCGTCGCGACGGGGGGCACGTGGCTGGGGCGGGCGGTGCCCACGCCGGGTGCGGTGCTGTACGTCGTTGGCTACGGCGAAGGCCGGCTGGGCACCATTGCGGATACCTTGCGGGCCCTGGGGGCGCCGGCGGGCAATCCGTATCTGGCGGTGGGGCGCCCCGACCTGGAGGCGGCGGTGGCGCGGTTCGCGCCGCGTCTGATTGTACTGGACACCCTGGGCAAGGCCGTGATGGGGCGGGACACGCAGGACTACGCTGCCATGGCGGCGGCCCTGGAGCCTATCGCGCGGCTGGCGCAGGAGTCCGGCGCATGCGTCCTGGCCCTCCACCACACGGGCAAGCACGCAGACCAGACGGACCCCGTGGGGGCCCTGCTAGGCTCCCAGCAGATAGCAGGGACGGTGGACACCATCCTGACGCTGCGGCGGGACGGCAAGTGGCGCATCCTCGCGGGTGTCGGGCGTGAGGTGGGCGACCTGGACGCCCTGGCCCTGGACTTCGACGGGGGGCGGTACAGCGTGGCCGGCAACGCGGACACCCTGGCCGCCGAGGCGCGCATGGCCGACATCCTGGAGGCGGTGGCCAACGGGGCCACCCGCCTCGCGGAGATCGCCGAGGTCCTGGAGGTGCCCCGCCGGACCCTGCAGCGGGACCTGGCCGGCCTGGTGCGGGGGGGGCGGCTGGTGTGTGGGGGTGGGGCGCGTGCCGTCCACTATGGGCTGCCGGGGTGACCGAGAATCGCGCCAAGGGCCTTGGCGCGATTTGGCGCGATTGGCGCGATTCTTTGGAGGCCTTCTCCCCCAAGGGTTCCAGAAGGCAGAAATCGCGCCACAGCTCCCCCCCCTAGGGGGGTGCTGTGTGGCGCGTTTCGTGGCGCGATACGGGAGCATGGCGCGAATCTTCATCCGCGCCCCTGACCCCCTGAGATCGTGACCCACCCCGCCGATACCGATGCTTGAGGCCTGACGCCCGCACACCCCTGGTAAGGAGAACGAGAACTCTCATGTCCACCCTGGACACCCCCAAGCACGCCAACATAGAGATCCACGGGACCCTGAGTGAAGATTTCCAGCAGGCGGTTGCGGAGGCGACCCGCCAACTCCAGGAGTTGCAGAAAGCCGCCCACGTGACCCTGACCCCCACCCCAAGTGCCGAAGGCGAAAGCCCTGCCGCGTTCCCCACGCTCGGCACGGGGGGCAAGGGGCTTCCGGGCATGGCCCAGACCCCCGCAGGTGGTGGGAGCGCCACGACGCTACCATCGCAGTCAACGTGGCTAAAACTGGCCGAGTCCCTGAGTCCGGTGTGGTCAACCATGCGCCGCATCATGCAGCGCTGAAGCATGAGTGGCCCGAGCAGGCACGGCGGAGGCCTGCCGGAGTGTGGGCAGGGGCTGGCGGGGCGGTGCTGGGCTGGGTGAAGATGCGCTCGGCAGGTCGGTGCTCGCCTG
>JAJZWQ010000078.1 GCA_021846605.1 Bacillota bacterium
ACCACCAGCGTCGTCAGGCTCCAGTCCGGTCCGATCACCTGAGACTGGGACAAGCGCACTGCCCCCAACCGCCACCATTTCTGCTATCCGGGGATTCGGCCGCCGAGAGGCCAACTGCGCCTGGGGCCCGAGGTCGGCTGGCCCGGCTGCCGCCTGTCCGCCCCCGAGCGGTCAAGAGCCAGGGCCCGCTCCCCAGCACGACGCAGGGCGTGGGTGTGACCATGGGCGGGCGGCCATCACTTCTCTGACCGCACCGGACGCCCTGCCGGAGGGCACCGGGGCGTTCGCCACAGGCCATCGCGGAGCGCACGCCTGGCGCCGTCAACGGTACCCGCAGGCACCCGGGGGCATGGCAACCGCGTTAGGACGGCATGCTCGCCTCATGCGGGCCCTGGCACGGACCTGGCGAGAGACGGCCTGGGACTACGCCCAACTGGCGGCCGGTGCGGCGGCCATGGGGTTTGGCATCTCCGCGCTCATCGTGCCGGCAAGGCTGGGCGACGGCGGGCTGACGGGCGTGGCCATCGTCCTGCATTACGTGACCGGCGTCGCCGTCGGTCCCCTCTACCTGGCGCTGAACATCCCGCTTTTGGCCTGGGCCTGGATCGGCCAGGGCCCGCGCTTTCTGTGGCGGACTCTGGTGGGCGTGCTCCTGGTGTCGGTGTGGACGACGGTATTCGCCGGAATCCATCTTCCGGTAGATAACCGCCTACTATCCGCGCTCTACGGGGGCCTGTTAGTCGGTGGCGGCATCGGCCTGATGCTGCGCGTCGACGCCTCCAGCGGGGGCACGGACATCCTGGCCCGCTACCTTTATCGCGGCTGGGGCTGGCCCTACACCCAGACCTATCTCGTCACAGACGTGCTGGTCCTGATTGGCGTGGCGATCTGGGTCGGGCTGCCGGCCGCGATGTATGCCTGGATCGCCACCAACGTCGCCGGACGGGCGGTGAGCTACGTGGTGGAGGGACCGCGCCAGGGCCGGCTCGCCCTCATCGTCAGCCGGGCGAGCGAAGGCCTGGCGAGGCGGGTGGCACGGGAGCTGCAGCGCGGCGCCACCCACCTCAGCGCGCGCGGGGCCTACAGTGGCGAGGGCCGTTCCGTCCTGATGGTGGCCCTCGGCCCCCGCCAGGTGGCGCCGCTTCGGCGCCTGGTGGCCGAAGAGGATCCCCGGGCCTTTATGGTGGTGCTCCCGGCAAGCGAGGTGCTGGGCGAGGGTTTCTTCGGGTTGGACGGCGGCGGACGGGTGCCCAAGTCCCCGGCCGGCCCGGCGCCGTGAACCTACGCCCGAATGCCCCTCTGGGCGCAGATCTGGCGTAGGTGGTCCAGTCCCTGCGCCACCGCCGCCTCCCCCGCGTGCTCGACCACGACCGGTACGTCGCCCTCCACGGCGCGCAGGGCGTCCAAGAGTGCGGCATAATCCAACCCTCCGCGCCCGACCGGCTCCTCGCTCAAGCGGTAGCTGAAGCCGTCGGGATGCAGGAGCACGTCCCGGGCATGGACGGCGCCGATGGCCGGCCCCAACTGCTGCACCGCGCGGCGCAGATAGGAGTCGTTGTCGTAGAAGTTGTCCAGGCTGGCCAGCTGCGCCGGGGAGAAGGCAATGCCAAACGCCGGGTGGGCGACGCGGCGGACAGCCTCGGCGGCGCGGGTCAGGTTGCTGACCGGCGAGAGCACTGCCGGCTCCAGGAGGAGCCGCACACCGGCCGGGGCGCCGGCCAGCGCTTGCCTGCAGGTTGCGGCAAGACGGTCGAGCGCCGCCTCGGAGAGGTTGTCGGGGTGGGGCACGCGCGCCTCTTCCCCGCGGCCGGGGGCGGCATGGCCCGGGCCGGTGACCACGGCCAGGGCCCCGGCGGCCGCAGCCACAGCCAAAGCAGCGCGCAGGCCCGCGGCGGCCCGGCCCTGCAGCACCGCGTCCGGCGTCGCCAGGTTGTGGGGCGCGCCGAACTCCACCAACTGGATCCCGGCGGCGCGGAGCCGTTCCCCCAGGACCGTGGCGGCCTGCCGATCCGAGGGCAGGGGCAGGCCAACGCCCCAGACTCCCAAGCGCGAAGCCGTGGCCACCACCGCGCCGGCCTCGGTGAGCGCAAGGCGTGCGCAGAGGCGAATCATCCCCAGCCCCCCTTGGACGGTGAGTTTGGCGGGGCCGCACGCTTTCCCTGCGCCGCTCAGGCCCGCACGCGCAGGGGCGAGTGGGGGCCCGGGGGACCACAGAAGACAACTCGCCCGTTCTCGATCCGGATCACGAGATCTGCCCAACGGGCGATTTCGTCCTGGTGGGTGATCCAAATCAGGGTCCGGCGCCCGCGCTGGCGCAGGAGATCCTGAAGCACGTCCGCGGCAAGCGCCGGGTCCAGGGCGGAGGTGGCCTCGTCCAAGACCAGCACGGCCGGCTCCTGGAGCAGGCCGCGCGCCAGTGCGAGCCGCTGTCGCTGGCCGCCGGACAGGTTGCCCCCGGCCTCGTGCAGGATCCGCCCCTCCGCCCCCTCCAGGAGATCGGCCGCACGCGCCTGGCGCAGTGCCTGCGCGGCCTGCGCCGCCGACGCCCATGGCGCCGCCAGGCGCACGTTGTCCAGGACGGACTCGCGCACGAAGACCGGGTCTTGGGGGACCATGGCCACCTGTCGGCGCAGGGTGTCCAGATCATAGGACCGCGCATCCACCCCATCGTGCAGGACCTCGCCGCGGTCCGGATCAAGGTAGCGCGGGATGAGGCCGGCCAGCGTGCTCTTACCGGCCCCGCTCTTGCCGACGACGACACAGAAGCAGCCCGCCGGGATGCGCACGTTGATCCCGGCCAGCAGGAGCCGGCCGTCGTCGCTCCGGACATCCACCCCCCGGAGTTCCACCTCGCCTCTGAGCTTGGCCTGACGCCCCCGGCGGGGGGCCACAACCTCGGGGCGGATGTCCGAGAAGGCGAAGACCCGCTCGGCCATCACGGCCACCCGCTGGGCATTGATCGGCAGCTGCATCAACCGGCGGACGGGACCCTCCACGCCCCGCACGTATTCCAGGAAGGCCAAAAGGGCCCCAACCGTCAGTTGGCCACGCAGGACGGCCATACCCCCTAATCCCAGGAGCAGCACGGACAGACCCTGGTGGGCGGTCATCTCCAGCAGGCCCCCCGCGCGGTCGACGATGAAGGCCCGCACCCGCAAGGGAATGCGCCGCCACAGGAACTCCCTCAGGGATGCCACCTGAGGCCGGGCGTCCACGGCCGGCAGCAGGGCACGCAGCGAGGCGACGCGGTCGTTCACCACCCCCTGGGCGCGCACATCGTAGATCGCCAGCCGCGACAGGGCACGCCGGAGGGGCCCGGCCGTCAGGAGCGGATACAGCGGATAGATGGCCAGCGCGGGCAGGGTCCAGAGCAGCAACGGGCCGCTCAGCTTCGCCAGGAGCAGAATGCTCGCCGGCAGGCGGTAGAGGCTGGCGAGCAGCGACTGCCCCAACGCCACCATGCCCTCGCCCACCTCCGGCCCGAAGGCCTGCATGGCGGCTGTCACCTCCCCGGTGGACAGGCGTCGCAGGTCGCGGACGCCGAGCCGGCGCATGTTGGCGTAGGCGACGAGGCGGAGCCGGATGGAGTACCGCTCGGTGCTCTGCACGTACGTGTAGTGGACGGCAGTGGCGCACAGCCACTGGGCAAGACTGGCCGCGCCGTACAGCGCCAGGATCTCGGGCAGGAGGTGGACGTTGTGCCCAAGCAGCACCCGGTTGACGAACACCTGGTGTAGCCACGGCTCGACCAGTTCGGCCGAGATCCCTCCCACCGTGGCCAGCCCCAGAGCCAGCAGCCACGGCCAGAGCGGTCCGAACTGCCGGGCCACACGCCAGAGCACGCGCAGCACCTGCATGTGGCGCCGCCACCGCGTGCGGTCCAATCGGTGGATGACGCGTCGCACGGCCGTTCCGCTCCCCCCCGACGGGAAGTCCCTATGCGGGAGGGAGCCGGGGCATGGCTACCATTCGGACACAGGGCTGGTGTGTCATCACGGATCCGGGCGGGGAGGAGCGACCGGCGACCGCGGTGGGCGGCGTGGGACGCGCCGTGCAGCGGCACCGTGCCCCCCCGCACCCGCAGCGCGTGGGGACGGCCCTCTCGGGGCCAGGAGGCGGGGCGATCGGTTCGGCGCTGCACTTCCGGGGCTGGGTGCGCCACGGACGCCTGCCGCTCGTAGCCCAAGGGGCGGCGGGCCGGCCAGGGCCCGGCGCACGGCGGCACGCAGTTCATCCCGCCCGACGCGCCCGCCCGTCCGCCGCGCCACCTCCTTGACCACCGCCGCCCAACTCTCCGAACCGACCGGTTCCCCCCGCCGCGCCCGGGCCACGATCTCGTCCCGGATGACGGCGGCCAACTCTTCGTCTGGGAGGGGCGGCGGCACACCCCAGCTGGCCGCCTCCCCCCGGTCGACGACGAAACGGAAGGGCGGCACCGCCAGCAGCAGGTCCGGTCCGTCCGGCACCCCCGCCAGGGCGGAAAGCGCCTGGGTGGCCTGCGTGCGCACCACCGCCACGTCCACCCCCCGCGCGCGCGGTTCGTACGGCTCCAGGTAGCGTGCCGCAGCCTCAAAGTGGCGCCGCGCCCCACGGGCATTGCCGCGCTGCAGCTTGACGTAAGCTGCCGCGAACAGGATCAGCCCCTGCAGGAAGGGGTCCGAGGCCCGTGCCCACCAGAGCCGCTCGAGGTGCTCATGTGCCTGGTAGAACCGGCCGCCGGCGAAATCCTCGAGGTACCGGTCAAACTCCGGAGGCCAGGCCACGGCGGATGCCCCCCTTTGCGGCGGCGGTCACTTCCAGCAGGGTGCGTGCGAAAGTCATGGCCATGGAGCATCCCGCGCGCAAGGCTCTCGACCGGCGCCTTGCGCTCTTGGCCGCCGTCGTGCCGCTGGCCGGCCCGGTCTTCCTGCGCCTTCTCCGGATCAACATCACACGCCCCGAAGGGATGGCCGTCGGGGCGGTGGTGCTGATCGCCTGCGGCGGCCTCGCCGCCTGGGCGGCGGCCCCGGCGGTCGCCTCCCGGCGCCATCCCTTCGCCGCCGCCGCCGTCTTCCTCCTGGCGGCCCTGAGCGCCGGGGCCGTCCTGCGCCCGCTCTGGAGCGCGCCGGTCCCCACGCTGCACGCGATGGCGCACTTCCTCCTGGCCGCCCTGGGGCCCCTTTCCCTGGCGGTGGTGTTGGTCGCGGCGGGCGGGCTGGTGGCGGGGCGGTTGGCCAGCGGGCACGCCATGCTCTCCCGACCCGACGTGCTGCACTGGCTGGGTGGGGCCGTCCTCGCCGGTCTGGTCGGGCTCCCCCTGGGCACGGCGGGGGGCTTGGCGGGCCACTGGGTGGCGCAGTCGACCGCCGCCTGGCTGATGGCCGGTGCCTGCGCCTTCTGGACGCTTTGGGCCCGGGCCGAACCGCTCCCCGCTGCCGCACCACCGGTCGCGGCCCCGGCCCGGCCGGAAGGGCGGCTCCCCCGAGCCATCCGCCCGTCCCGGCGCGGCCGCGCCTTGTCGCCTGCGGCCTGGTCCGCCGCCCGGGCCGTGTTGTCTGGGGCCTGGTCTGCCATCCGCGCCGTGTTGTCCGCGGCTTGGTCCGCCGCCCGCACCTGCCCATCAGGGAGGCCTTTGCCGGTGAGCGTTTCCCTTGCGGATGCCCGCACACGCATGTCCCGGCTGCTCGGCCTGTATTGCTGGAGCGCCGTGGGCGCCGCGCCGCTGCTTTTGCTGCTCCTTTTGGGAAGCCGCGCGGGATGGCTCTGGCTCGACCCAGCGCGCCTGCCGGCGCGCTGGCCGGCCCTTGCCCTCTGCCTGGCGGGGCTGGCCCTGGCCCTCCCGACTGTTCTGGCCCTGCGCCGTGGGCTACTGCACCCCCGCGAGTACCTCTGGCCACTGCCACGGCCCCTACCCTGGCTTGCCTACAGCGCTGGCGCCGTCCTCCTGACGCGCCTGGGAACCGCACACCTGGGGGGACGGGGCCTCGCCGCCCCGCTGCATCTGGCCCCCCTGCCGCTGGCGGTTGCGCTCGGCGTGATGGCCATCCTCCTGACCGCCTTCCTGCAGGGCCTTGTCCAGACCCGGCTGCAAGACGTGTTCCCGCCGTGGGTGGCGGTCCTCGCCCCCGCCGTCGTCCTGGCGCTCTCCGGCCCGGTCATGGGCCTGCCGCTGCCGCCGCCGGCGTGGACGTTGCTGCTGGGCCTTTGGCTGGGCCTATCGCGGCGGGTGCAGGGAACCGCCGGCACCGCCGCGGCACTGGCGGCGGCGTGGGCGGGCCTGGCGCTGGTGGGGCACTAATAAGCGCCGCATCGGCGTGCGCCGGCGCATGCCGGTGCCGCCAGATGGAAATGCCACGGCCAGCACGTCGCCGATGGCGCGTGTCCGGAGTCGGGGGGTGACCACGCGCGGTGGGCATCGTCGGGGAACCATTGCCGGTCTCGGTCGTGATCCCCGTATACAACAGGCTCGACCGCCTGGTCGCCGCGGTGGACTCCGTGCGGCGGCAGGAACGGTGGCCCCAGGAGATCCTGGTCGTCGACGACGGGTCGACGGAGGGCTCGGCGGAGGAGGTTCTCGGCCGAGCCGCGACGGCGCCTGGCGGGCCCCGCCTGCGGGTGGTCCGCCAGGAGAACGGGGGGCCGAGCCGCGCCCGCAACCGCGGCATCGCGCTGGCCGAGCAGCCCTGGATCGCCTTTCTCGACGCCGACGACCTCTGGGAACCGGACAAGCTCGCTGCCCAGTGGGCGGCCGTGCTGCGCCATCCCGATGCCGTCCTGGTCAGCACCGACTGGCGCCGGCCGGAAACCCCTCGGCCGGACCGACCCGTGCCCCCAGGGCGGCGCCAGCGGCGCGCCGCGCGCCGGGTCGCCTGGCTGAACCGGTTTCAGACGTCCACGGTGCTCGCCCGCCGGGACATCCTGGTGGATGCTGGGCTCTTCGCTCCCGAGATGGACGGTCTGGAGGACTGGGACATGTGGCTGCGCGTCGTCGCCCGCGGCCCGTGGGTCCACGTCCCCTATCCCCTGGTGCTGTACTGGGACACCCCGGGCGGCGTGAGCAAGGACACGCGCCGCGCCTACCGCGTTGGGGCGGAACGGCTGGCGGCCTACCGGGAGGGCCGGGCGGACCCCCGGGTTTCCGGGCTGGTCAGCCAGCGCCTGCTGCTCTGGCACCACCTGCGCTTCGCCCTCGCCTTCTGGCGCCTAGGGGACCGGGAAATGGGGCGGCAAGCCCTGGCCAGCGCCTGGCGGCCCGGATCACGCCTGGGAAGCCTGGCGGTCGCCCTCAGCGCCATGGGCCCCTACCTCTGGGGACGCGTGCGCGGCCGGTTGCGCGGGGCGGCCGCCGGCCGACCGGACGGACGCTGAGCGGCTGGCGGATGCTGGACGTCTGCGCGCCCGGGGCGCACCCCAAGCGGCGCGGCATGGCGGAGGCTCTACGGTTCGGAGTTACCCGCTGCTCACAGCGGCCAAGGCTTTCGTTTCGGACTCGGTGCGGTCCCCGTATTCGTGATGGAACCCGTGATCGCGGCCAAAGCCTTGGTCACCTGATCCTCGGCTCGGGAACGGCCCCGGGACGGGCGTGGTCGGACCCACCGCCCCGGATGCCGGCGTGGCCTGGACGGGGGCGCTCCAGGCGCGCGCGGCCGCCTCAAAGGCGGCGAGCGCCGGTTCGGCTGCGCCGTTGGTCCCGTACAGGCCGTACCCCGCACCCGAGTAGCTGTTGACGAGCACGGCCGCCACAAAGGGATCCGAGCGCGCGATCGCCAGCGCGAGGGTGAGATCGCTGGCCTGGACCTCCGGGGTGGTCGAGCCGCCGCGCTGCCAGGCGATGCCCGTGACGTAGGTGGGGAGGCTGTAGCCGGCCTGCTGGGCGACGGCATGCAAGCCGCCGATGGCCTGCTGGAGGGAGTTTACATCCGCCGTCTTCCCGGGGGAGATGTCCTGGGCGAGCGCGTTGACCGGCACGGTGCGCACGCCCGCTTGCTGCCAGGCGGCCACCACCCCGGACAGGTAGGTGAACCCGGCCGCCTGATGCTCCTGCTCCAAGTTCGCGCTGACCGAGATCGCTCCGGCGATCAGAGTCGGATGCAGGTGGTGCTGGACGACCACTTCCTGGTACGTATTCTCGAGCAGCGCCGCAAACGCCGACGGCGTCAGATACCCGCTGCCGCTGACGTTGGGCTGGTCCCAGATCTGCCAGAGGCCGATCTGCCCCTGGTAGTGCGCGATGATGCGCTCGGCCGTGCGGGCGAAGTCCGGAGTGTCCCCGGGGACCGTGGCCGCATCGACCACGCCGTACATCTGCAGATGGACGGCGCGCAGGTTGGTGATCACCTGGTCGTATGCCTGGAACAGATGCGTCCAGTCGGCCGCCTGCCGGCTTGTGCAGGCGGTGGTCCCCGGCACGCAGCCTGTGGGTCCGAAGGGCGCCGCCCGAAACTCCACCCGCACCACGCGGGCGCCGGTGGCCGCCACCTGGCGGGCCAAGGCCGGAGTCACCAGGACCTGTCCGGTCGGCGAAACCACGGCCGCCAGGTCCAGACCCAAGAGATGCGCAGGGGCGGCCCCAGGGGTTGCGGCAACCCCACCCCGGGCATGGCGGGGCACGGAGGCGTGGGTAGCTGGGGCGGGAGACGGCCGGGCCGGGGCGGCCGGCACCGGCGCCTGGGTCGGTGAGCAACCGGCGAGCTGGCCCAGGGCCAGACAGCGCAGGCGCGTCCCGTCCCCCGACTTGGCGCAGCCGGTCAACAGCGTCAGGACGGCAAGCAGCGCAGTGGCGATGCGCGGGGCACGGCCCATGCCCGCCCCTCCCCTGAAAGCGCTTCCAGGTGCGGCTGGCAAACTCCTTCGCCGACGACGGAGGTGGGCGGGTGGCCCCCTGGGCCCTCGACCTCGGGACGAGCAACGGCCGCGCCATCCTCTCGCAGAGCAGGTCACCGTGCCACCCGCCCTGGCCTCGGGCGCCCTGGGCGGGGCCGCCCCGCACGTGGTCACCGGCGAGAAGGCGCGTCGGAGCGGACTCCAACCGCCCTTATGTTTTCTTAACACCCCGCAGAGGCTTCCTGACGTCGGCCTGATGCCAGGCGGCTATACTGCCGTCCAACGCGGGAGCCTTGTGCCGGGGAATGTCCTGTTGGGGGCCCCCTGCCACCTTGGCTCCGCTCAAAGCCCCGGCCTGGCTGAACACTTGGTCGCGCCCCGCATGGTCATCCGGGGGTGAGGCGCCTGGACATCCTGCTGGGCCTGAGCATGGTGGTCATGCTCTACCTCGCCTACGTCATGGTGCACCCCGAGCGTTTCTGACCCCTGCGCCCGGTGCGCTCCGGCCTGGGAGGGATCAAGGGTGTCTGTGGGGAGCGCGCTCCCCGGTGCTGGCAGCCGGCAGGCCCAGGCCCAGCCCCTCCCCTGGGGCAGGCGGAGCAGCCGGTGAATCCAGAACCGGACGAAAGTTGGCACCTGGGCGCCGGAGACGTGGCCGCCCAGGACTGCGAGGTTGTAGACGGTTCGGCAACCGTCGACCAGTCCGCCGTGACCGGCGAGTCGGCGGCCGTTGTGCGGGAAGCGCGCCCCGGACACCAGGTGGTGCTGGCCGGGAGCCGCATCCTCACCGGCTCCCTCGTAGTGCGCAGGCTGGCCCCGCCACCCTTGCCGCACGCGCGTCGCTCGCACTGGCCGGTGCGCTGGTGGCCGGCGCTTGCCCTGCTCGTCGCGGGCGGCCTGCAGTTAGCGACCCGCGCCCTCCACGGTCCAGCGGCCTGGCTCGGCCTGCTGCCCCTCCTGCCCCCCTACCTCCTCCTCCTGTCGTCCGCAGCGGCCTCGGGCGTCCAGGACGCCTTCTGGCGCCGCCACCGGACCGTACCGCTGCGGCCCGACGCCTGCGAACTCGCGGCGGGCTGTGACGCCCTGATCCTGCCGGACGGTGCCGTCTGGGAGAACGGGCGGCTATCTGCCGTAGAATTCTGGCCCCTGCCGGGGGTCAGCGTCCGTGAACTGGCCGTGGCCGCCCGCCAGGCCAGCCTGCGCGACGAGGGCGGCCCGCGACGTTCAGTCGTTATCCTGGCCAAGCGCACGGGCGTGCGCGAGGGCCCGCCCGTGCGTTCCCCGCATTGCGGAACGGTAGCCGATGTGGCGGCCGAGGTCTCCCGGCAGGGCGGGCTGTGGCCGGCAGAGGCCGCGCAGCGAGCACGGGAGATCGCCGCCCGCGGCGGTGCCTCTTTGGCCGTGGCCGATGGAGGGCGGCCGCTGGGCCTTGTGGAATTGCGACCGGCGGAGAGTCTGGCGAGCCTGGACGATGTCATGCGGGCCGGCATCGCCCTGGTGGATGTCGCCAACCCAGAGGAGATCGGGCAGGAGGTCGGCCAGTTGCGGGCCCAGGGCCGGCGCGTTGCCCTCATGCTGGATCCGGAGTCGGACGCGCGGCCGTTGGAGGACACGTTCGTGCTCGGAGGCCTGGGGTTGTCCGACCGACGGCCGTCGGCCGTGGATCTGGACTGCGACCCCGGCAAGCTCCCTGCGCTCCTCCTCGGCGCCCGTCGGGTCCAGCGCCGCTGCCGCTTCCTGCGCCTGGCCGGCGGCACAGCCGACGGGCTGCGCGCGCTGAGCGCGGCGCTCCTGGCCGCTGGCGTGAGCCGGATCGGGCATGTGGCCGTACCGCAGGCCCTGGTCTGGATCTCCCTGCCCGCCGTCGTCCTGGCCCTTGTGGCCGGCGGGCTGCCGCACCGACACCCGCGATGAGCCCACCGGCAGGGAGGAAGCGTCACGGCCGAAGACGTCCCGGCTCCCAGACAGCGTGGCCGCCTCAAGGTGTACCTGGGCTTTGCCGCAGGGGTCGGCAAGACCTACACCATGCTCGAGGACGCCCAGACGGCGGTACGGGCCGGGGTCGATGTCGTGGTCGGGTACGTCGAACCCCACGCGCGACCGGCGACCATGGCGCTGTTGGAGGGCCTGGCTGTCGTGCCGCCGCTGGAGGTCTCCCGCGGCAGCGCGGTGCTGCGCGAGCTGGACCTGGACAGCGTGCTGGCGCGCGGGGCGCGGGTGGTGCTGGTGGACGAACTGGCGCATTCCAATGCCCCGGGTTGCCGGCATGCCAAGCGCTATGAGGACGTGCGCGAGATCCTGACGTCTGGGGCCGACGTTTGGACGACGGTGAACATCCAGCACCTGGCCTCCCTCAACGACCACGTCGCCGCCATCACGCACGTCCGCCAGCGCGAAACCATCCCGGACTCCGTCCTCACCGAAGAGGCGGATGAGGTCGTCACCGTGGATTTGCCGCCCGAGGAATTGCGCGAGCGGATCGCGCAGGGTCGCGTCTACCCGCGGGAGCGGATCGCCGCCGCCCTGGACGGTTTCTTCCGCCAGGACCGGCTGGCCGCGCTGCGCGAGTTGGCGCTGCGCGAAGTCGCCCATGTGGTGGAGGACCGTCGCGTCGGCCGGCTGGGCGGGGCGGAGTCCCTGCTGGCGCCCCAGGTGGAGACGGTCGCCGATCACCTCCTAATCCTGGCCGCGGGCCGGCCGGGAGACGACCGCATCATCCGGCGCGGCTGGCGGATGGCACGGCGCCTGCAGTGCGCGGCCGAGGTGATGCACGTCGTGGTGGAGGGCACCCGGGAGGCGGCCGAACGGCTGGAGGAGGTACGGGCGCTGTGCGCCTTCCTCTCGCTGCCCCTGCAGGTGGCGACCGCCAGCGGGCGGCGCGGTATCGGTGCGGCCGTGGCGGCCTTCGCCCGCCAGCACCGGGTGACCCACGTCCTGGCCGGTGCGGCGCGGGACAGGCGCCTCCCCTGGCGCGGATCGACCCTGCAGGAGATCATGGACAAGTTGTCCTGGGTCGACTTCATCGTCGTCGGCGATCCCGCCCGGCGCGGGCCGGACGAGGCCCCCCGGCACTGACGCCGCCTAGGTGCGGATGGAAGGAGGATGACCGGGTGGTCGCGGCATGGCCCTGGTTCGCCGCAGTGGGACTGGCCATCGCGGGCTATCTCCTGGGCACGTGGCGGCGCTATGGGCGGGACCCGGGACATGCGGTACCGTGGAGGACGGTCCTCCTGGTGGTAGACCCAGAACTCGGTACGGTGCCGTTGCCAGCTGTGCGCGTGGCCCTGCGCCTGGTCGGCCGGGGCGGCCTCCTCCACGTGCTGACGCCGGTGCGGGTGCCGCTGGCCATGCCGCTGGAGGCGCCCGCCGGGGAGGACACCGAGCGTGCGACGGTCCTGCTGGACCAGGTGGAGCGGTTGGCCGGGGAGGAGGGCGTGGCCGTGCGGGGGCACCTGCGCCGCGGGCGGACCCTGCGGACCATGCTGGCCGAAGTCGCGACCCTAGTGCAGGCGGATGCGGTCGTCTTGCCCTTGCGTGCGGAGCAGCCGGAACGGAGCCTGGAGCTTGCCGGACTGGTCGCGCCGGCTCAGGCGATCATCGTCCCGGGCAGCGCAGGGGAGTAAGGGGGCGGCGGGGTGCGGGTGGTGGTGATCGGCTGCGGGCGGATCGGCGCCTATGTGGCCAGACGCCTGGCCGGGGACGGGCACGCCGTATGCGTGATCGACCAGGATGCGGCCAGCCTCGCCCGACTGGGCGAAAGCTTCAGCGGGGAAACGGTGGTCGGCCCCGGCTTCGACCGTGAGGTGCTGCAGTCGGCGCGGGTCGCGGAGGCGGACGCGGTCGTGGTGCTGACCAACGTGGACGCAACGAATTTCATGGTCGCCCGTGCGGTCACAGGCCTATTCGGGGTTGGGCGCGTGACCGTCCGGATCAACGACCCCGAGTTCCAGTCCATCTTCGACGAACTTGGCCTGGACACCATCCCGCTGCCCGACCTCGTCCTGGACCGGGTGCGGGACGCGTTGGCGACAACGGGATCGATGGACGGCGGCCAGGACACGCGCGCGCGGTAGGGGGTTGCGGGGTGTACGTGCTGATCGTCGGGGGCGGGAAGGTCGGCTTCCACGTCGGGCGCATGCTCCTGGCCAAGGGGCATGAGGTCACGATCATCGAGCGGCGGGACGCTCGGGCGGAAGTCTTGCGCGGGCTGGTGGGCGACGTGGTGGTGGCGGGCAATGGCACGCTGCCCTCGGTGCTGGAGGCGGCCGGTTGCGCCCGCGCCGACATGGTCGCCGCGGTGACGGGGGATGACGCCGATAACCTCCTGGTCGCCACCCTGGCCGACCGCCACTTCGGCGTGAGCCGGGCCATCGCCCGCCTCAACGACCCCCGCAACGAGGCGCTCTTCCGGCTCGCCGGCATCGACGCGATGGTCTCCAGCAGTTCCATCCTGGCGGAACTCATCGAGCGGGAGGTGACGGCAGCCCGCGTCCGCACGCTTTTGGCCTTCCCCAACGGCGGCGTGGCCATCGTGCAGGTCGAACTCTCCGAGCGGTCGGCCGCCGCCGACCGCCGCGTGCGGGAGATCCCCTGGCCGGAGGCCACCCTCCTGATCCTGGTGCTGCGCGGGGCCGACGTCCACATCCCCGACGGGGACACACAGGTGCACGCCGGCGACCGCCTGCTGCTGGTCGCGCCGCCCGAGGCGGAGGCGGCGCTGCAGGGCCTTCTGGCGCCGGACGAGTCGTAAAGGCGCAAGAGCGCTGTCAGCCGGCGTCGGGAAAGCGGTAGCCCACCCCCACCTCGGTCAGAAGGTGACGCGGCGCCTGCGGGTCCCGTTCGATCTTGTGGCGCAGTTGGCTGACAAACACCCGCAGGTACTGCACCTCGGACTCATACTCCGGCCCCCAGACGCGCTGCAGGATCATCTGGTGTGTCACAACCTTGCCGCGATGGGCGGCCAGATAGGCCAGCAGTTCATACTCGGTCGGCGTGAGGTGGATCTCCTGGCCGTCGCGATACACGCGGTGGCGCGCGAGGTCGATGCGCAGGTCTTCGTGCACCACCTCGGGCAGGCCCACCTCCTCGCGCGCGCGCCGCAGGGCGGCCCGCATCCGCGCCAGGAGTTCGGCGATGCCGAACGGTTTGACCAGGTAGTCGTCGGCACCGCGGTCCAGGGCGCGCACCTTGTCCTTCTCGGCATCCCGCACCGAGAGCACGATCACCGGCACGGCGCACCACTCGCGTAGGCGCGCGCAGACCTCCGCTCCGTCCATGTCCGGCAGGCCCAAGTCGAGGATGACCAGGTCGGGCGGGGAACTGGCCACCTGATCCAGCCCCTGATCGCCGGTCTCCGCCAGATCCACACTGTACCCCTCAGCCGTCAGCGCCACCCGCAGGGCGCGCCGGATCTGGGGCTCGTCGTCGATGACCAGAACCCGGGGCAACGTCCGATCCCTCCGTTCCTCTCCTCATAGCCTTTTGTTTCCGACCGCTTGCGCGGCCAGTTTCCTGCTTGGAGATTCCTGCTTCGCAGGAGCCGGTTTCGCCGGGCAGTGCTCCCAGCCAGAGCCTT
>JAJZWQ010000079.1 GCA_021846605.1 Bacillota bacterium
ACGGCAGCGTCGGCGCCGGCACGCGTGGTCCTTCTCGCGCCACAAGGCGGCGTTGGTGGGTGGGGCCGTGGCCACGGTAGCCCCCCGCTACACCAGTCAGAAGTGCGGCCGTGGCGGGCAGGACAATGCCAACCGTCCGAGGCGGGGCGACTTCCGCTGCCAGCAATGCGGCTTCTCCCTCCACGCGGACCTGCATGCCGCCAGGAACATCGAGCCAACCACCTGGCCACCCGCGCCATAGACTGGCGGGCCGCCGTCAACCGGCCGATCGCCGCACGATCCGGTAGCCGCCGGCCCTCCGCTCTAGCCGTGGGGTGGTTGACCCTTCCCGACTCCGGGGTGCTCGCGCTCCAGAGATTCTCGTCTGGTCGCGCCGCCGCCTCCATCGGGGGGACCGCCTCCCTCGTCATTCTCGCCGACCCCGTTGGCCCTCCGGCGCTTGCCGGAACGGCGCCGCTTTCGTGGCGGATGTCTTCCCCCAGTCCGGTGATGCCGCTGGCGGCCGGAGGCCAGATTGTCCGCAGTTGCGCCCCGCCTGGCGGGCCGTGTGCCCAAAGGCCCCTCACGAGAAAGACGTTCATCCTGGCAGGTCTCCACTGCCAGGTGTCGAATCAAGTTCCGATGGTCGGCGGGGCGGTATGGGTTCCGCCCCAAGGAGGGGCATCCGATGCAGGCGGCGACGATGGCTCAGGACATCTCGGCGATCTGTCAATCTGGCGCCAACGGTGTGGCGGATGCTCTACACGCCCTGCAGACCGCCACCCCTCCCATCCCGGTGCAGTTGCAGGAGTTGGTGCTCGACATCTCCTTCACGTGGGCCCTCGACGAAAGCATGACCAACGTGGCCAAGGGCAGCGTGGGTATCCTCTGGTTCAGTGCCTCCGATACCTTGACCCTCAACAGCGCGGACAAGCAGACCCTGAAGGTGGAGTTCAAAGCCACCTTCGTGGCCGTACCGCCGCAGCTGGCCAGTTCGGCCAGCGGCACCGCCGCCGGCTAGTGGTGGCGGCGCACCGTAGATGCAAGGGCATCGCGGATGCCCGGCGCTGATGGGAGTGGTCGCCACGTCGGCGCAATCGTCGGAAGGTCAGGGCATGCCCGCGCCCTCCGAGACGAAGGTCGTCCTGGGAGCCGGGGCCACCCCGCCCAACGGTGGGGAACCTCCCTCCGGGGCTGGCGGGGGCGCCGAGCCGCCGGCTGGCTTGCCCTTCGCCGCCTTCATCTCGGCCGTGGGCAGCGGCGTGGCGGCGGCCGCGCAGGACCTGCGAACCAAGCCCGCCCCGGCTGGTGCGCCCGGGGTGGAGCTTCGGAGCGCCTCACTGACGATCAAGGGCGTCGTCACCTGGGACGACGCTGGCGCTGTGCGCCTGCAGCCGGCGAAGCCCGGGGATGCCGACAGCGTCGTCTCGCAGGTGCTGCTGACCTATGAGCCGGTGCCGCGACTGATGCCGACAGGCAAGGCCGGGACAGCGTAGCCCTCGGCGGCTCCTCCGTAAAACCCCGGGGACCGCCCCGTCCTGCTACAACCGCGCGTGTTGGGTCGCGCGTGCGCCCAGGCGGAAGCCGTCGGGGTCCGTGCCGCGTACCCGGTCCAGGCAGCGGGGCGTCCCTCCGTTGCGCCCCGCTGTACTGCTTGGTCCCGCGGTGGCCGACCACGACGACGGTGTGTGCGGGGTGGAGGTCCGGGCCCTACAGGGCGAAGTCGAAGGCGGGTACCGCCAGCGTGCCGAACTCCCCCCCGGGGGGCGGAAGAGGTGTTCGCACCAGCGCCGCGGGGAGCGAGGTCCCCGTGCCCACCAGGAACACGGTGGAGATCCCCCGGCGCACGCCTGGACGGCGCCCGCGCTACGCGGTCTCGCCGCAGGCCCACGACTGGGTCCGGAGGGCATCGTGCCTATGAAACGGACGGTTCTTGCGGCGATCCGCCAGCGGGTGCGGCCGGGCCGAGCGCGCCCCCGGAAGGCCGCACCCCCACCGCCACGCGACCGGGGGTGTCGGCGCTGCCGTTAGGCCCCGGTAGCGCCCGGGGCCAGCACCTGCTGCCGGAGCAAACCCAGGGCGTCCTGGGTGGCGCGCCCCCGCACCTGGGCCCGGTCGCCCCGGAACTGGAGGTGGCGGGACACCGCGCCGGAGGGACCGGCCACCGCGATCCAGACCGAGCCCACCGGGTTCTCGTCCGTGCCCCCGTCGGGTCCGGCCACCCCGGTGATCGCGACCCCGAAATCGGAGGCGGCGCGGGTCCGCACTCCGGCGGCCATTGCCCGCGCGACCGCCTCGCTCACCACCCCGTGCGCCGCCAGGACCTCGGCCGAGACCCCCAGGACGCGCTGCTTGGCTTCGGGGCTGTAGGTGACGGCCCCCAGCACGAAGGCGCGCGAGGCGCCGGGCGCGGCCGTCAGCCGCTCGCTGAGTTCCCCGCCCGTGCAGGACTCGGCCACCGCCACCGTCTGGCCGCGCGCGGCCAGTTCGGCGATGACCGCCGACCCCAGCGTCTGTTCGTCCACCCCGAACACCCATGGGTCCAGCCGCCGCCGCACCTCGGCCTCCAGCGGGGCGATCAGCGCGGCCGCCTCGGCCGGCGAGGGCGCCGTCGCCGTGATCCGGACCTCGACCTCCCCGGGTTTGGCGTAGGTGGCCAGCGTCGGGTTCTCCCCGCCGCGGATCAGGTCCTGGAGGTCATGCGCCACCTGTGACTCCCCCGGTCCGGCCACGCGCAGGGAGCGCGAGGTCAGCGTCAAGCGCGCGCCCGCGGCCGCGCACCAAGCCGCGAGGTACTCGGCCAGAAAGCCCTCGACCATGGGACCGAACTCGTGGGGAGGGCCGGGTAGGCAGACGGCCACCTTGGGGCGCGGGCCGTCTGGGCCGGGGAGTTCGGATGCCAGCAGAACGCCGGGGGCCAGACCGTGGGCGTTGGGGATGGCCCGGGCGCCGGCGGGGATCTCCGCCTGGCGGCGGTTGTTGGGGGTCGGTTGGGCCCGGCCGCGGAAGCGCTCCAGGATCGCCTCCCAGGAGGGCTCGTCCACCACGAGCGGGACGCCGAACACCTCGCTGACCGCCTCTTTGGTCAGGTCGTCGTCGGTGGGGCCCAGCCCCCCGATCGTGACCACCATGTCCGCCCGTTCCAACGCCTGACGGAGGGTGGCCACCAGCCGGGCGCGGTTGTCCCCGACGACGACCTGGAAGTAGTGCAGGGCGCCCTGGGCGGCCAGCACCCGCGCCAGGATCGGGGCGTTGGTGTTCGTGATCTGGCCCAGGAGCAATTCCGTCCCAACGGACACCACTTCGACCGTCCGCGCCACCAGACACCACCGCCCATGTTTGATAGTCTGGAGCCAGGTCCACGGACCGTTCCCTTTCGGTCCGGTCCGGCCGGCCCCGCTCCGCGGGATGCCCGCCGCATACTGCGCCGGGGCCCCGGACACCTGCCGCACCTGTCCGTATCCCCCGGCGGTCGGCGCCCCTCCGTCGCGCTGACACGAAGGCTGCCCGGTCCTGTGAAGGGAGGTGGCGGCGTGGAAGTCCCCCGCGCGCGCGCCTGTCCATGCGCCGTCAGCAGGTGAGCATGTCCGTCGAGATGGTGGAGATGGACGTGGCCGGCGTGGCCCAGTTACCGGATGGGGTCGATGTCGTGGTGCTCCAGGAGCGCGGCGGCGACCGCAGCCTGGGGATCGGCGTGACCAGCCACGCCGCGGCCGCCATCGGCGTGCACCTGGCCGGTGTGCGCCTGCCCCGTCCCGGCACATACGTCCTGGTGGTCACCGTGTTGGCGGGCCTGGAGGGGGGCGTGCTGCGCGCGGTCCTGGACGATAACCACACCGATCAGGCGGTGGCCTTCCTGGAGGTCACTTCGGCGCGCGGCATCATGGAATTTCCCTGCGCGGCGGGTGATGCCGTAGCTGTGGCCGCGCATGCCGGGGCCCCGGTGCTGGTCCATCCCGCACTCTTCTGGCGCGATGGCGCGCCGCAGGGCCAGCCGGACGGCTAACCGACGCGCCCGGTGAGCCCGTCGCCGTCGTCGGCCAAGCCGGACGGCACGTTGGTGCCTGTTTCGGCCGGCAGTTCACTCCGGCGGCGCGCCCCCGCCGCCGCCACGGTACGCGCCCGGTGCCCCTCGGCCTCCGGCCGCGCCAGGGCGCCATCGGCGGCCACCGGTGCCTGTTGCTGCCCACCGAGGCGGCGCGCCGCGTCCGGTTCGGCGAGCAACTCCCGCATCATATCGCCGGGAAGGCTCTCCTCCTCGACCAGTACGGCCGCCATGGACAGCAGCACCTCGCGGCGCTCCTGCAGTTGGGCCCGCACCTGCCTCTCCAGGGCCTCGATGATCTCGGACTGCGCCCGGTGCAGCGCGCCGTCCGGCAGGCCCTCGATGTCGACCACGCCCAGGCTGGACATCCCGGTGCCCACCATGGTGCGCACCATGCGCAGGGCCTGCTCGAAGTCGTTGCTGGCGCCCGTGCTGCGGTTGCCGAAGACCAGTTCTTCGGCCAGCGAGCCCGCCAGGCAGCGCTCGATCTCTGCCTCCAGGCGTTCCTTGCTATACATGTAGTTGTCTTCCCGCGGCGACTGGCGCACGTAGCCCAGGGCCTGGCCGCGCGAGGTGATGGTCACCCGCGCCACCGATCCCGGGTCCACGACCTCCCCGACGATGGCATGCCCGGCCTCGTGCACCGCGATGCGGTAGCGTTCCTCATCAGACGGCCGCCGGTCCAGCTTCTCGCCGAGCATCACCTTGTCCACGGCCTCGTGGAAGCAGCGTTCGGGAATCTGGTTGAGGCCCCCCCGCATCGCCAGGATCGCCGCCTCGTTGGCCAGGCTCTCCAGGTGCGCGCCTGAGAAGCCGAAGGTGTCTCTGGCCACGCGGTCCAGATCGACGTCCTGCGCCAGGGGCTTGTTGCGCGTGTGCAGCCCCAGGATCTGCCGCCGCCCGTCGCGATCCGGCAGGTCCACCCGTACAATGCGATCGAAGCGGCCCGGACGCAGGAGCGCGTCATCCAACAGATCGGCGCGGTTGGTGGCCGCGATGACGAGCACGCGCACCGCGTCCGCGGCGCCCATGCCGTCCATCTCGACCAGCAGCTGGTTCAGCGTCTGGTCGTACTCCAGGTGGCTCTGATGCCGCCCGCGCTTGCCGCCGATCACTTCGAGTTCGTCGATGAAGACGATCGCCGGACAGGCGTTGGTGCGGCCCTCCTCGCGCGCCCGGCGGAACACCTCGCGCACGCGCTGCGCGCCCACGCCGGCATACACCTCAATGAATTCGGAACCGGACGTCGCGACGAACACGGAGCCGGTGAAGTTCGCGGCCGCCTTGGCCAGCAAGGTCTTGCCGGTTCCGGGCGGGCCCGTGAGCAGGATCCCCTTCAGGGGGCGGATCCCCATGGCGCGCACGCGCTCGGCGTCGGCCAGGAACTCCAAGGCCTCCAGCAGTTCCTGCTTGGCCGTGGCCTGGCCGCCGATGTCATCGAAGGTGGTGGTGGGGGACGGAGACGGCCGCGTGCCGCCGACCGACGAGAAGCGCGGCCGCATCCCCGGCATGCCGCCGACCATGCGCAGCGCCAGGAATCCCAACGCCACCAGGAGCACGATGGGGATCAGGTTCGGGAAGCGCGCGAGCATGAAGATGCCGAGGGCAGCGCCCACTCCGATGCCCAACTCGCGCCACAGGCCACCGTTCGGCGGGCCCCGCCGCCCGGATTTCATGCGGCCCCCCCCCCGCTTGTTGTCAGCATCAGCGGCATCACCGCATACAGGTAGCTCTTGCCCTGCACCAGCGTGACGAAGAGCAACGACAGCGACTGGCTGGCGGAGACGCTGGCGCTTTGCAGCCCCAGGGTTTTGGCCTCGGCCTGGAACTGCTGGGGCAGGTTGTCGAACTGGCCGGTGGCCCGCGCCTGGTCCAGCACGAAGCTCAGTTGCTGGTAGTCCTGGATCAGCTGCGGTGACCGGTCGTCCTTCACGGTCAGGGCGAAGGCCCGCCCGCCGACGCTGGCGGTGGCCGCCTTTTCCAGGGCCGTGTATGTGCTCTGCAGGTCGGGCACCAACCCGAGGTGTACGGTGATCTGCAGGCCGCTGCCTGTCCGTATCACCTGCGGGACGCCCTGGACGCCGGCCACGTGTTCCAACTTGGTCGCCAGCGGCCCGGCAAACGTCTGCTGCGCGTAGACCGCCTGGAGGCCGAAGAGTGCCGCCAGCGCCAATACAAGCGCGGTCAAGACGACGGGGAGCCGCAGGCCGTAGGCGCGCATCCAGACACCCCCCCTAACCATCCAGGCTCTTGGGGTCCATTATACCGGGGCGCCGACCATCCCTCCGTGGTAAAAATCGTTCGACTTGGGCATGCGGGTTTAGACGGGTAGGCCGAAGTATTCGAGGAAGCTGCTTCCAGGCCGGATGGCGCACGCCGCCAGCAGGCGCGCGCGCGGCTCTGCGGCCGTGCGCGCCTCGGCCACATCCGCGGCGCCGGCCCCCAGGACGTGGGCCAGCCGCTCCAGCCGTCCGGGGTCGAAGTGCAGCACACCGACGCGCAGCAGTTGGCGGTTGAGCGGCGGTTGGAACACGGGGTAAGGATGGCGCGCTCGGGAGCGGTGGCTGACGCGCATGCCGGGCACCGCCCCGCAGCGCAGGCCGCAGCGCCACAGGGCGAAGGACAGTTCCACGCCCGCCGGGGCCGACGCGCCCACGCCGCCATCGAAGCCGGCCACTGCGGCAAACGCCTCCCGGCGCACGAGCAGGCACGCGCCTGGGAGGAAGGGCACCTCCTGCGTCGCCGGCGGTTCTGGCAGCCAGACGGCGTTGTACCCGGGATCCCAGGTGCACCCGAAGCCGCAGACCTGCGGTTCGTCTGCGGCCGCGATGCCCGGACAGACGGCGTCGAAGCGCTCCAACCCGGCCAGCAGCGCGCGTAGCCATCCGGGCGCAAAGGACATGTGCGCGTCGCAGAAGCACAGGGCGTCCGTCTGGGCGCCCGCGGCGCCATGGTTGCGCGCCGCCGCCGCCCCCCAGCCCCCGGTCCGGAGCAGGCCCACGCCCCGGGCGCGCAGGGGCGCAGCGGCGATGGTGGTGGGCAGGCCGTCATCGACGACGACCGTCTCGAAACTGGCGCCGGCCTCCGTGCCGCCCAGGGCGTCCAGGGTGGCGGCCAGCAGCGTGCCCTCATTGCGGGCGGCGATCACGACCCGTGCGGACGGCATGCCATCACTTGTATGGCCGGCACGGACGCAGATTGCATAGCGCTGGTCGGACGGACGCGGCGGACTTACAATGCAGACTGTTTGTAGTTGTCGGAAGAGGGTGGCACCATGCGCGGACTCGCCTTCTGGATGCTGGTCCTGGCGCTGGTGGGGGCCTGGCTGGGCTCGCGCGATCGCGGGTTCCTCGCGGCCATGGGCGTGCAGCGGCACCGCCGCATGCTGTATGGGGCGATCGCCGGGGCGGTCGTCGGGCTGGTACTCGTTCCCATCCTGGGGCTACTCGCGGCGTTTGCGTACATCCTGCTGGTGCTGGCGGTGGTCCTGGCGATCATTGTGGTGGTGTATCTGGTCGCGCGCGCCTTTGCGGGACGCAGCCGCTGATGCGCGGCCGCCGCGCGCCGCGCGGGGGGGATCCCCTTGGCGGGTGACGTCCCGGCCGCCGATTTCGAACGCATCGTGGGCGGCGCCTTGGATGCGCCGGACGCGGTGCTGACCGACCTGGCCACCACCGCGCCCGGGCCGGCCGGCCGCCTGCCGCTGACCGCCGAGATGCTGATCGGCGCACCGAGCGGCGACATCTTCGGGTGGAGCCAGAACGTGGGGATGGGCTGGGCGCCGGAAGACCTCACCCGGCCGCAGTTCCTGTTGCTCTCCACCCAGGGCGGGCTGCGCGCCCCCGACGGGCGGCCGGTGGCCCTGGGTTATCACACCGGCCACTGGGAGATCGGCCTGCTGGCGCAGGCCGCGGCGGAGGAGGTGCGCGCCCGCGGGGGCATGCCCTTTGCCGCCTACTGCTCGGATCCGTGCGACGGGCGGACCCAGGGGACCACCGGCATGATGGACAGCCTCCCCTACCGCAACGACGCCGCGATGGTGCTGCGCCGCCTCGTGCGCTCCTTGCCGACGCGGCGGGGGGTGATCGGGATCGCCACCTGCGACAAGGGGCTGCCGGCCATGATGATGGCCCTGGCCGCCCAGCGCACCCTCCCGGTAGCGCTGGTGCCCGGCGGGGTCACGCTGCCGCCCGTGGTCGGCGAGGACGCCGGCACGGTGCAGACCGTCGGGGCGCGTTTCGCCCACGGGGAGATCACCCTGGAGGAGGCCGCGCTACGGGGATGCAGCGCCTGCGCCACGCCCGGCGGGGGGTGCCAGTTCCTGGGCACGGCCGCCACCGCGCAGGTCGTGGGCGAGGCCCTGGGCCTTTCGCTCCCCCACGCCGCGCTGGCGCCTTCGGGGCAACCGGTCTGGTTGGACTGCGCGCGTCGCTCGGCGCAGGCCGTCATGACCCTAGCCGCGGCCGGGCGCACGAGCGCGGACACGCTCACCCCCGCGGCCGTGGAGAACGCCATGGCGGTGCACGCGGCCTTCGGCGGGTCGACGAACCTGCTGCTGCACCTGCCGGCCGTCGCGCACGCGGCCGGGCTACCCCGGCCGCGGGTCGAGGATTGGACCCGCGTCAACCGCCAGGTCCCCCGCCTGGTCGACGTGTTGCCCAACGGTCCGACGAACCACCCGACCATCCGCGTCTTCCTGGCCGGGGGCGTCCCCGAGGTGATGCTGCACCTGCGCCGGCTGGGGTTGCTGGACACCGCCGTGCGCACCGTCGCCGGCGCGAGCCTGGACCAGGTGCTGGACTGGTGGGAGTCCTCCCGCCGCCGGGCCCGCATGCGCCGCCACCTCCAGGAGCGCGACGGCGTGGACCCGGACGACGTCATCCTCTCGCCCGCGGCCGCGCGGTCGCGGGGGCTGACCAGTACGGTGACGTTCCCGGTCGGCAACCTCTGTCCGGAGGGCGCCGTCGTCAAGAGCACGGCCATCGACCCCGGCACAGTGGACGCCGACGGCGTGTACCGGCACACCGGGCCGGCCCGCGTCTTCACCAGCGAGCGCGCGGCCGTCGCCGCGATCAAGGACCGGGGCCCCGGCGGCATCCGGGCGGGGGACGTCATGGTGCTGATCGGCCGCGGTCCCCAGGGTTCGGGCATGGAGGAGACCTACCAGGTCACCTCCGCGCTGAAGTTTCTTCCCTTCGGCAAGCACGTCGCCCTGGTCACCGACGCCCGGTTTTCGGGGGTGTCCACCGGGGCCTGCGTCGGCCATGTCGGCCCGGAGGCCCTGGCGGGCGGGCCCATCGGCCGGGTGCGCGACGGCGATCTTGTCCAGGTGGTGATCGACCGCCTGCGTCTGGAGGGCAGCGTCCACCTGGTCGGCCACGGCGAGATGCGCTGCACGCCGGAGGAGGGCGCCGCGCTGCTGGCCGCGCGCCCTCCGCACCCGGACCTGGCCCCCGACCCGCAGCTGCCCGACGACACCCGGTTGTGGGCGGCGTTGCAGGCCGCTGGCGGCGGGACGTGGGGCGGGTGTGTCTATGACGTGGACGCCATCGTCGGCGCGCTCGCCGCCGCGGAGGCGAGCAAAAAAGCCAGCGCGCGGCAAGGGGACGCGGCGGCCGCCGCCGAAATCCCTGTTTCCGAGGCGGAATAGGGGCGGGAAGGGGTCGGGGAGCGATCATCAGAACCCCACGGCTGAATCCGGGGGCTTGCAGCGACCGGATCGTGCTGCGATAGGCCGTCTGACGATGCGGCCCGCCAGTCCCACGTGTAGCGGGGCTGGCAAGGGAGGTGACGCTTATGTCCGAAACTGTTTCCGGCAAGCCGGTGCCTTTGGACAACGCCGATCTCCCATATGTTCCGCGAACGTTTTACGCGCCAACGGATTCCTCGGCGCAACGCCATACGTTCTGTGTTCAAGGTGCGTCTCCATTTTACCACAAGGGAGGGAACGCGAGGCCCAGCCCACGGCGGAAGCCGGGGGTATCAGACGGCCGCGCGGAGATGTGATGACGGTTGATCCTGGCCAGTTGCGACAGGTGATGCGGGGGTGGGCGACGGGCGTCACCGTGGTGACGAGCCGCACCCCCGACGGTATCCATGGGATCACGGTGAACTCCTTCACGTCGTTGTCGCTGGACCCGCCGCTCTGCTTGATCTGCATCCAGCATGACGCCAAGGCCCATCGCGAGATCCCCGCGGCGGGCGGCTTCGCGGTGAACATCCTCGCCGCCGGGCAATCGGACATCTCTGACCGTTTCGCCGGGCGGGGCAACCTCGCCGATCCCTTTGCGGGCCTGGACCTGGCCGCCGCGCCCTCGGGAGCGCCCGTGTTCGGGGGCGCGCTCGGCTATCTGGACTGCGTGCTGCATGCCGAACTGCCGGGCGGCGACCACACCATCTACGTGGGGCGCGTGGTGCACGCCGAGGCGCTGCGGCAGGCCCCGCCGCTCCTGTTCTACGGGGGGCGCTATCGCGCCCTGGCCGACCCGGCCAACTGAGCCGGGCCGGGTGCCGGAAACGGGAGGCGCGCGCGCAGGTCCTGCGCCTCCCGCCACTGGTGGCGCACCCAGACCTGCCCGCCCCACCAGGCCGGTTCGGCCACCTGCCACAGGCGGTACAGGGCTGGCTGCAGCGGAAGGTCCATCTCCCCCAGGAATTCGGTGACCTCCGGCCAGAACCCGCGCTTGAAGCGGTACAGGCCGTACGCCGGCTCGCCCTCCTCCAGCTTGAGCGGCACGCCGGTCATGTCGTAGCGCAGGCAGCCGCGCGCGCAGGCGCGGCGGATCATCGACCACTGGACGGCATAGGGGGCCATCGCCTCCCGATGGGTGTCCGCCGAGGCGCCGTAGGCGTAGATGGCATGACGCCCCAGCGCGAAGAGGATGCCGGCGGCCAGCGGCTCCCCGTCCAACTCCGCCAGATGGAGTTCGATCATCCCGGCCGGCGCCAGCGCGTCCCACACCTGCTGGAAGTAGGAGATGCTCCGCTCGGCAAAGCCGTTGCGGGCGCAGGTGATCATCAAGAGACGGTGGAAAGCGGGCAGGTCCTCCCGCCGACCCTGGCGCACGGTCACCTCCCGCCGGGCCGCCAGGCGGATGTTGTACCGGGTCTTGGCGTGGCAGCGCGCCAGCACGGCGTCGGCTCCCCCGTCCAGAGGCACGATCACGTTGCGCAGCGGCTGCATCCCGCCGAAGCGCCCGCGCCGGTGCCCGATGGTGAACCCCCGGCTGCGTAGCGCGCGCGCGACCAGGGGATCGGGTGGGGCGACGGGCGGATCGATCTTGCAGAGCACCGCGCGGCACGCCACCCCCAGACGCCGCAGGGCGCCCACCAGTGCGTCCAGGGTCCGTCCGTCGCGGTAGTCGAGGACGGGGCCCCGCGCCACGTACAGCAGCGAGCCCCCGATGGGGAGCGGACGGCACAGGACGCTGGCCCCCCCACAGGGGACGCCGTCCGCGTCGAGGGCCAGGATGCGGAACGGCTCCCAGTGTTGATGGCGGCGCAGTTCGCCCCACTGC
This sequence comes from Bacillota bacterium, assembly GCA_021846605.1. Next base: position 11,542 of record JAJZWQ010000079.1, read on the forward strand.
CAGGACTGCAGCACGCCGCCCTGGGGGTGCCCCGCCATGAAGGCGTCAAATATTCCGGCGCCGGCCGGCCCCAGCATGACCACCCGAACAGGCCCCTTGGCGCCGTGGGCTTGCACGCCACCCCACTCCCCTTCTCGGTTGCGGCCCCATGCTATGGGAGCTTCGGGATGCGGTGCATGGCCGCGGGGAAGGCCGGCCGCTGGGGTCCGGGGTCGGGGGTGTCGGAGCGCCGCAAGCGCCGGGATGCGGAGGCTGGCGCCTGGAGGGTGTCCGCCGCGGGCCCGTTCCGCCGTGTCAGGAGGCGCCTGCGGTCGGGGCGGACCCCGGTGCCGGCCGCTCGGCCACCGGGGCCCAGGACGCCCCGCCATTCGTGGTCTACCAGAGGGCGTCGGCGCCCGCCAGGAATCCGAGCCCCTTGCCGAGCAGTTGGAACGGTGGCGTCCGCTGCGCAGGCATCTGCAGGGTCGACCAGCGTTGGCCCCCGTCACCGCTGGCGACCAGCGCCCGTGCCCCGGTCTGCCCGTCTTGGGCCCATGCCCAGCCGGTCATGGGCGAAACGAAGCGCACGTTGGTGTAGCTGCCGGGAACGGCCGGCACCCAGGACGCGCCTCGGTTGTCGGTCGTGTAGGCCACGTCCACGGTGCCCGCGTACAGGACGAGCACCCCCTCCGCATCGCCGAAAAACCGCGGCCGCGAGACGGTGGTGGACTGGGTCGTGGCGAGGTCGACCGTGGCCGGACTGGCCAGCACCTGTTGGACCCAGTGCACGCCGCCGTCGGTACTGCGAAACAGGACCCGCTGGCCCTGCGCGGGCGTGGATTCCGGCAGCCAGCCATCCGCGGAGGTGAGGAAGGCCACCCCGGGACAAGAACTGGCACGAGGCCAAGGTCGGAGTGGTCGCCCCTTTGGGTCCAGAGCACAAGATCGATCCCGATACTGGCCAGGCAGGACTGGTCGTGGGAGAACAGGCCTACTGTGCGTTTGCCGACAACGCCGACGACTTCCTCCCCCGCTTGAGGGCCTTGGCCCACACCGTGGGATGGGGGCATCCCGCCATCCGTACCGTCGTTGCCCTTGGCGACGGGAGCCCCTGGATCTGGAACCGCCTGGCCACCTTCCAGCGGCCGCAGGTCAACCGGGTGGAGATCCTGGACTACATCCACGCCAGCCAACACGTCTGGGACGTGGCCTACGCCATCCATGGTCCCGCCAGCTTTGACGCCCACGCTGGGGCTGAACCCTCTGTAACCAACTGAAGACCACGGGGCCAGACCCCGTGCTTACCGCTTTGGCGGGCCTCCGCCCCAGAGGCCGCCAGGCACGCAAGACCGCGGCCAATGCGATCGAGTTCTTCTCCACCCACGCCGCGGCCGGCCGCATGGACTACCCCCGATTCGCCGCCCAGGGACTGCCCATCGCGTCCGGTATCGTCGAGTCCGCCTGCAACTCCGTCGTTTGTCAATGCACCAAAGGCGCGGGCAAGCGGTGGCGGCGCCTTTGGTGCCCAGGTCATCCTGAATCTGCGCTGTCTCCGTCTTCAGCCATCCCGCTGGACTGAGTTCTTCCGCCGCCGGCCCTCACTCAGCCGTCCTCCCGTGGCTACACTCCGTCACGAGAAGGCTGCCTGAACTGGCTCGATATGGGTGGTTATCCCAGGTTGCTTCCCACGAAGTTGCATCCCACCCCTCCACGACCTTGTGCTCAGCGCTTCTCTGGCGGCCGCTGCGGAGGGGCGGCATCCAGGGCACCCCAGAAAACTGGGACTCTTTTGGGACCGTCTTGGTACTGACGTGCCCCTGCCGTGAGCGGATCATGCGTCCGGATATGGGTGTCCATTAGGGGGTCTGCTGCATGCACTTGTCCGGTCGCTTGGCCAGGAAATTTGGTCTGATGACACTGGCAGTGGGGACCGTCGGCGCGGTGGTGGCGATGGCCAGCTTCGCCCTGTTCACCAGCGACGCCACACCCCAGAGCGACACGTTCGCCTCGGGCACCGTGATCATCGGACAGGACAGCCCGGCCATACACTGTGTCGTTCAGAACATTGAGCCAGGGGACAGCGGTACCTGCACATACAAACTCGCGTACAGCGGCTCGCTGAACGCCTGGGTGGGGCTCAACGTGCAGACCTCGGCCGTCGCCGCCGCCGCCTACCGACCGAGCGGCTCCCTGACCAGGCTGGGCGGGGAGGCGCTGCTCCCGGACAGCACCAGGCCGGGCGCCGGGCTGCAGTTGAAGCTTTCCGACCAGTTCCACGGGTCCACGCCGACCAACCCCCTGAGCGTGGGGCCCCCCACCACCTGCCCAGCCTCCGACTCCGGTCAGGAGGGCAGCGGACCGCTGCTGTCGGGAACGGCCTGCAACAGCCCGCTCACCACGCAATTGCTGGCGAGTGCGTTTGCGGGGAACACCAACCATCCCAACGCGCAGCCGGCCAAATCCTGGTCCAACGGCACCCAGGCCACCGTCACCGTGCACTGGCGCCTGCCGCTAACCTCGACGGATGCCTACCAGGGCGGCAGTGCTGAAATCGTACTGCAGGCCCAGGCGGTGCAGGCGAGCAACAACGCGCTATCCGCCCAAGATGTGCCCGCCGGTGGCTGGACCGGGGCGACGGCCCCACCGCCTACCGCAGGAGGCGCTGGGGGGCCGAGCGGCGGCAGTTCCAGTGGCGGCAATGGCGGAAACGGAGGTGCTGGCGGGAATCTCTGCGCCAATGGAGGGGTGGGGTGTGACGGGGGGGGAGGGGGGGCGAGGG